>JBAUWE010000133.1:0-12177 GCA_049583595.1 Terriglobia bacterium | reverse complement strand
GGCCCACAGTGAAACACGCCTCGACGTTAACGATCCACTCGACAGGCAAAATTTATGGCAGCGAATGACCGATTTTTCTTTGACCGTTACGGACTCAACCAGGCGGACCTGGAACGCTACCTGGCGGAAGCGCTTTCCGACGGCGGCGACTACGCGGATCTCTATTTTGAGCACACCGCAGCCACTTCCCTGCAGGTGGATGAGTCGCTGGTCAAGTCGGCGATGGAGGGCATTTCGGTGGGCTGCGGCGTGCGCGTCCTGGCCGGAGAGCAGACCGGTTACGCCTACACGGACGACCTGGCGCCCGAAAAAATCCTGAAGGCTGCCCGGACGGCGGCGCGCATCGCCAGCGGACCGGCCAACGTTTCAACCGTGGGCCTTACAAGCGTGCAGCCATCCAGCGACCTTTATCCCGTGGTCGCGGCCCCCACCGACCGCACTCTCAGCGACCGGCTGGGGCTGGTGCGGCGGGCCGATGTGGCCGCGCGGGCTTACGATTCGAGAATCGCGCAGGTGCGGGTGAACTACGCCGACCAGAGCCGCCACGTGCTGCTGGCGGGCTCCGACGGGCGCATTGTGACGGACTTCCAGCCGCTGGTGCGCATGGGCATTTACGTGATTGCCCAGGAAGGCGACAAGCTGCGCTCCGGCACCTACGGCGGCGGCGGACGCGTGGGTCTGGAATTTTTTGCCGGCGAGAGCAGCCCCGAAAAATTTGCGCAGGAAGCCGCGCGGCAGGCCATCGTGCAGCTTGACGCGCGGGAAGCGCCTGCCGGCGAGATGCAGGTGGTGCTGGGGCCGGGCTGGCCGGGCATCCTGCTGCATGAAGCCGTGGGACACGGCCTCGAGGCCGACTTCAATCGCAAGGGTATTTCGGCCTTTTCGGGCAGGATGGGAAAGAAAGTTGCTTCCGAGCTGTGCACGGTGGTGGACGACGGCACCATTCCGTCTCGGCGCGGTTCGCTGAACGTGGACGACGAAGGCGAGCCCACCCGCAAGAACGTGCTGATTGAAAACGGCACGCTGGTGGGTTACCTGCAGGACAAGATCAGCGCCGACCAGATGAAAACCACCCGCACGGGCAGCGGGCGCCGTGAAAGTTACGAGCACATTCCCATGCCGCGCATGACCAACACTTATATGCTGGCCGGCCAGGACGATCCGGAGGAAATTGTGCGCAGTGTCGACCGCGGCCTCTACGCGTCCCATTTTGGCGGCGGGCAGGTGGACATCACCAGCGGCAAATTTGTTTTTTCGGCCTCCGAGGCCTACCTGATTGAAAACGGCAAAATCACCGCGCCGGTGCGGGGCGCCACGCTGATCGGCGACGGGCCTACCGTGCTGACCAACGTCACCGCCGTGGGCAACGATTTGCAGCTCGATCCGGGCATTGGCACCTGCGGCAAGGACGGCCAGAGCGTTCCGGTGGGCGTGGGCATCCCCACCATCAAGATCAGCCGCCTGACGGTGGGCGGAACGGCGGCGCGCGGGATGCAGTCGTTTCAGTAGCAGGGGAAGTCAAAAGCTATCCCACGCCCAGGCGCAAAGTCGCAAAGGCGGACGTCTTGGAAAAAGCTGCCTCGCGCAAAGACGCCAGGGCGCAAAGTTACGCAACGCAATACCAGCCTCATTTTCTTTTTTGCCCTTTGCGGCTTTGCGCCTTTGCGTGAAATGCCTTTGCTCGCATTACACTCATCCGGGACGTCGAGTCAAAAATGAGGCCCGGCAAGAATTTGAGAACTTTATGGCAGAACTAGACCTCGAACAAATAGCAAAAGACCTGGTGGACCAGGCCACCGCCGCCGGAGCCAGCACCGCCGACGTGGTGGCGCTGGAAGGCGAAGAATTTTCCACGGTGCTGCGGCTGGGCAAGATTGAGAAGCTGAAGGAAGCGTCTTCCAAAGGACTGGGGCTGCGCGTCTTTATCGGCACGCAGAGCGCTTCCGCCTATTCCAGCGACTTCTCGCCTGCGTCGCTCAAAACGCTGGTGGAGCGGACGCTCGAAATGGCGCGCGAAACTTCCGAGGATCCGGCCAGCAGCCTGCCCGACCCCGCGCTGCTGGGGCGCTACGAGGGCGACCTCGAACTCTACTGCCCAGACGTTGCCGCGCTCTCGACCGAAGAACGCATTGCCTGGGCGCGCCGGGCGGAAGAGGCGGCGATGGCCACCGACCCCCGCATCCGCAACTCCGAGGGCGCGTGGTACGAATCAAACGTGGGCACCAAGGTTTACGCCAGCTCAGCGGGATTTGTGGGCAGCTACCGTGGCTCCTACGGCTCGGTGGCGGTTTCGCCCATCGCGCAGGCCGAACCCGGCGGGCCCATGGAGCGCGACTACTGGTATTCGGTGGCGCGCAGCGTGGCGGCGCTGGAGAAGCCGGAGGCCGTGGGACAAAAGGCGGCGGTCCGGGCGTTGCGGCGGCTGGGGGCGCGTAAAATTTCAACCCGGCAGGTGCCCGTGGTGTTTGATTCTGAAACCGCCTCGTCGCTGGTGGGCCATATCTTCGGCGCCGTGCGCGGCGATGCCATCTACCGCAAGGCCAGCTTCCTGACCGACAAGCTGGGCCAGCAGGTGGCCGGCGAAAACGTCACGGTGCTCGACGATGGCCTGCGGCCGGGCGGCTTCGGCTCGCGCCCGTTTGACGACGAGGGCATTCCGGCCTCCACCACCACGGTGATCGAACGCGGCGTCTTGAAAAACTACCTGCTGAATTCTTACGCCGCCAACAAGCTGGGCCTCAAAACCACCGGCAACGCCTCGCGAGGATTGGCCGGAGCGCCCAGCGTCGGCCCCAAAAATCTTTATCTCCAACCCGGCGAGCATTCCGCCGAAGAGATCATCCGCTCGGTGAAAGACGGATTCTACGTGACGGAGCTGATCGGCTTTGGCGTGAACGTGGTGACGGGCGACTACTCGCGCGGCGCCGCCGGTCTGTGGATTGAAAACGGCGAGCTGGCCTATCCCGTGCACGAAGTCACCATCGGCGGCAGCCTGCAGGAGATGCTGAATCACGTGGAAATGATCGGCAACGACCTGGAGTTCCGGCGCAGCGTGACCTCGCCAACGCTGCGGGTGGGCGGCCTGACGGTGGCGGGAGCCTAGACCGAACTATTCTGGAACCAGATCCCCCTTGCGGGGCCGCAACAGGGGAGAAGGGGCACGACTTTAGTCGTGCCGAAGAGGCATTTCGAAGGAGGCGGCTTTAGCCGCTGACAGTTTCGGTTCCAGGGGCTGTCTACAGGGGCTGAAGCCCCGACATGAGCTTGTGAGGCGCTCCAGTGACACGACTGAAGTCGTGCCCTTTCACGGAGCCCTACTGCGTCATGAATCATCCGGCCTGGCCGCCGGTCTGCGAGGGCAACCCGGAACCGTGGCATAATACAGGCGTATGCACAGGAACCGACGCTCAAGTTCATCGGGGAACCATCCGCTGCCGGCACTGGGGGCTGCGGCTTCGATTGCCCTGGCGCTTGCAATACTGGCAGGATGCGGCGGCGGCCCAAAGCAAGGCGCAAAATCCGCTCACACGCCGGAACAAGCGGCGTATCTCCAGAACATTCAGGTCACCCCCGGCCGGGCGGAAGCCGCGCAGAACTTTCTGAAGCACACCGTGACCACCGTGCACGGCACAGTGACCAACAACGGCGGGAAGGCCGTCCGCTATCTTGAAATCAGCCTGACGTTTTCGGATATCGAAGGGAAGCCCATCGAGCAGAAAACAGCCGCCCCCATCAGCGGCAACACTCCGCCCCTGAAGCCCGGTGAAGCCCGGCCTTTCGAGTTGTCATTTGACCAGGTGCCCGCTATGTGGAACCAGGCGGTGCCGCGAATGGTGCCGGTGCGCGTTATCCTCGCAGGAGATTAAGACAGGCAGTAAGTAGCGCAGACCGCCGGGATTGCGGTCTGCGGGTTTTCGACAGGTCAGAACCGCGGACCTCAACTTCGGAGGTCCGCACTACAACCCTCAATCATCCCATGCGGTTCAGCGACCCACGTCCAGCCGCGCGATCAGCGGTTCCGGCAGTCCCGCTTCGCGCATCTTCTTCTGGGTCTTGGCCCGATCATAGGGTGTGCGGTAAAAGTCCACCTGCTCCCGGTCGCGATCGAGAATGGCAAAAGCGGCGCGGGAGTCGCCGTCGCGCGGCTGGCCGATGGAACCGGGATTGAGAAGAAATCGCGCGTCCTGCCGGAAGGAAATGCCGGCCGGCTCATCGTTTTTGATGGGGGGCAGCGAAACGGGCTGGAGGCGCTTGTCCGCGGTCAGCATAAAGCCGCCCTGCTGGTGGCTGTGCCCGAAAAAGACCAGCGGAGCCTCCGCCGACTGGAAAGCCTGGACGGCGCCCATCGAATCAAAGATGTATTCATCCTCGTCGAAAGGCGAGCCGTGAACCAGCTCGATGCCGTCAACCCGCACCGGCCCATGGGGAAGCTTGCGCAGAAACTCAAGATGTTCGGGCGTCAACTGGGCGCGGGTCCACTCCGTGGCGGCGCGGGCCAGGTAGTTGAAGTCCTCGGCATCCGTCAGCCCGCAGCAGGCCTTGTCATGATTGCCGCGCACAATCACTTTGGCGAGCGGCTGCATGCGGCTGATCACCGCGTTGGGGTCGGGACCGTAACCCACCAGGTCGCCCAGACACAAAACCTCGTCGTACTTGCCCTCGGCCAGCGCAAGGCACTTTTCGAGCGCTTCAAGGTTCGAATGGATGTCACTCAGGATCAGGTAACGCAACCCAGCCTCCAAGCTCCTGATGATAACCTTGGGTTCAACTGTGATGTTGCCATGTCATATTCATCGGCCCATTGGGCGGCGGCCACCACGGCGGCAGACACCCACACCCATGACATCGACAATTGAGTTGTCCCGCGCACAGCAGACAAATTCCTCTTCATGGAATTGCCGTAAGAATAACAGTAAAGACGGTTCCTGTTCACCCCCTTTTTCAAATCAGCCTGGACGGGCAGGCGCAGTGGATCTCTCCCGGCGACCCGGCGGGCGTCTGCGAACCTTAAAGTCCTGTTGGCAGAGAGATCAGATACGGGCTTTCAACGAGGACCAGGCGAGCCCACACCCCGTTTTCAAACCACTGCCGGGACACATTTTGATATACTCTGGGGACCGATGGTCGTTGAAGCAGGGTCATGAGCTCGATGTCATGGCACAGAATCGTTTCAACCCCGCAACAGGCCCCGGAGGCCGGCAGGTTGCCGGGGGTGATGGAACATCGAAGACGAACATATTTCGGGAGGTCACAGGTATGAATTTCAGCCGCAAAGCCGCCTTTTTATGTGCCATATTTCTCAGCACGGGCGCCATCGCCGCCGCCCAATTCGGGCACAGCGGTCCTCGCGCGCCGCAGATCCCCACTCCCTTCAAGCCCGTGGTGGGATCGGGGGCGGCGTACCAGTTCACTGGGAAAAAAGAAAAAGCGAATTTTGCTTACGCTGTGGTGGGCCAGGAACAGGTGGATGGAGCCGAGGGCTACTGGCTTGAGATTCGAATAGACAATCAGAAGATGAAGGGCCAAATGGTGATGAAGGAACTGATGGTGATGAACGGCTCCCAGCCCGAAATCAAACGCCTGATCACTCAGCCTCCCGGACGTCCTCCCATGGAAATGCCATCCTCCATGCTGGGCATGATGAAGAAGCACATGCCCGCAGCGACGGGCGGCGACGAAAAAACCGGAGGCGTGGGGCAGAAGATCGGGACGGAATCCATCACTGTGCCGGCCGGAACCTTCGAGTGCGACCACTACCAGACGCAGGAGGAAGGCTCGACGGTCGACCTGTGGGTCTCCACGAAAGTTTCTCCCTACGGCGTGGTCAAAATGGTCAGCAGCGACGCCACTATGGTGCTGGAAAAAGTTCTGACCAACGAAACCTCGCACATCAAGGGAGAACCCCAAAAACTTGAGATGCCGCACTTCTGATGGCGGATTGGGGCGGCGGTTGCAGTCAATTCCGGTTCTGAGGATTATTCGCGGACGGCGACTTCCTATGATGAGGGCATTGCCACCGGCAGATGTCTGGCGCAATATCAATGGACGAGTTTTGATCGTGCCGGCATTTTTCGTCGCCTTTCTATTGTCGGTCAGCGTTTTACAGGCTGGCGCTCAGGCGCGTGACGCCAGTGCCATCGCGGCGGCTAAAAACACCAGCGTGCACAGGCTGGATTCATCGCTACCGGACAAGACGCTGGCCCAATGGCTGCGAGACTCGGTTGGACATCAGGCCCGCATCACCTGGGAAGTGAACGACTGCGGCGAGCAGACGGGAAATCCCGAAACGGACAAAGGCAGGGACTTCCCTATGTGCGCCGAGGCGCAGGTCACTCTCCAGGGAAAACGCAAACTTTACATCGCCTTCAGTGTGGGCACGTTCAAAACCGGAGTCCAGGCCGGCTCTGTCCGTTTCGCCTATGCGGTCATCAATGGACCGGGCTCCTCGGCCAGGTCCATCAGGAAGCTGTCGCAATTGCCCGAAGCGATCAAAGCGAGCCCCTCGTCACCGCGATTCCGGTAGCCTGCACCGCCAACCTGGGCCGCACATTCCGACCAATATTGAAATAAATTGATTTCACGTTTGCCGCATTGTATCTTACCGGCTGGGGTACCCATTTTAATGTTTCCGGATGCAGACGATGCATCCGTGCGCGGCCGGAGGCAGAAGCCCGGCTGAGGAGGAAATGTATGTCAACATCACCGCACCCGGCGACGGGAGCGCCCAACCCGGGTGTCGTTTTTGAAACATTGATGGCCTATCAGCGCACCGCGGCGCTTCGCGCGGCCATCGAGCTTGACCTGTTCCGGGCCATCGGCGAAGGGCCGGGCGACGTTCAGTCGCTGGCCCAAAAATGTTCGGCGTCGGAACGCGGCATTCGTATTCTTTGCGATTATCTGGTCATCATCGGCATCCTCAGCAAGGATGGCCGCCATTACCATCACACGCCCAGCAGCGCGGTTTTTCTCGATCCGCGCTCGCCGGCATGCCTGGCCGCAACGGCGCGGTTTCTGGGCAATCCTGCCCTTCATGAACCCTACGAGCATCTGGCCGAGATTGTTAGAAAAGGCACCACGGTGCTGGCCGGGCAGGGCACGGTTGAGCCGGAAAACCTGGTCTGGGTGGAATTTGCGCACAGCATGGCCCCCATGATGGCTCCCCTGGCAGCGCCTCTCGGTTCCCTTGCCCTGGATGGCCACAACGGCCCCGCCAAGGTACTCGACATCGCCGCGGGCCACGGACTGTTTGGCATCGAGGTGGCCAAACAGAACCCCCAGGCCGAGATTGTGGCGGTTGACTGGGCGCCCGTGCTGGAAGTGGCGCACTCGAACGCCGAGAAGGCCGGGGTGGCCGACCGCTGGACCCGGCTGCCCGGCAGCGCCTTTGATGTGGAATACGGCGGGCCCTATGACGCCGTCCTGCTCACCAACTTCCTGCACCATTTCGACCCGCCCACCAACGTGGGATTGCTGAAGAAAGTCCACGCGGCGCTGAAGCCCGGTGGCCGCGCCGCAACGCTGGAATTCGTGCCCAACGATGACCGAGTGTCGCCGCCCATGTCCGCTTCGTTCAGCATGACCATGCTGGCCAGCACCCCTTCCGGTGACGCCTACACCTTCCCCGAGTTGGAAGGAATGTACCGCGACGCCGGCTTCACAAATATAGCCGCGCACCCCATTGCCCCATCGCCTCACACCGTGGTGGTGGGACGGAAGTAAGGCGTCAAATGGCCTGACAAGAAACCCACCTGACCCAATTGCAGAAGGGCCCGGCGCGTTAACGGCGCATCGGGCCTTTCGTGTCTTCGCCAGCCTGAATTGCCTTAAAAGGGCAGCTGCGCGTATACCTCCCGAGGTGGCGGCGTGAAGCCGCCGCTACTCGGCCTTCAACTGCCGCCCACCGCCCAGCCTTGCGGCTTTTTGAGCGGATATGTTAACTTCAATAAGTTCAAGACAGGGCAGGATTTCGGGCTGAGCAGGCGGCTTTATGATTGCAAGTTACAAAGGCGTTTTCCCTCGCGTTTCGGAATCGGCGTTCGTTGCCGAAAGCGCCGATCTGATCGGCGATGTCGAAATCCACCAGGACGCCAGCATCTGGTTCCAGGTGGTGCTGCGCGGTGATATCGGCCCCATCCACGTGGGAAGGCACAGCAACATCCAGGACGGCTCCGTGCTGCACAGCGTGACCGGCGTGCCCGTGAAGGTGGGTGAGTGGGTGACGGTGGGGCATCGCGCCATCCTGCACGGCTGCACCGTTGAAGACCATTGCCTGGTCGGCATGGGTGCCATTGTGCTGAACGGCGCCCGCGTGGGTGAAGGCTCCATAGTGGCCGCCGGCGCCCTGGTGCTGGAAGATACGGTGATTCCGCCCGGCAGCCTTTACGTGGGTGTGCCCGCAAAACTGCGGCGAAAGCTCAACGACGAAGACCGGGCTTTCATCGACGCCCACGCCGGACATTACCTGGAATACAAGGATATTTACCTGGCTGAAACCGGAAACCAGTCCGCTCCCTGACCCGGTGAAGCAAGCCCGGAAGAAAGCAGCCCAAGAGACTTCGAAAGCCAAATCAGCGTGCCCAGAAAAAACGAACTGATCCAATCCGTGAAAGGCACCCGCGACCTGCTGCCCGCCGAAACACCGCTGTGGCAGCGCGTGGAAGATGAAGCACGCAAAGTTTTTGCGGCTTACAACTTCCGCGAAATCCGCACCCCCGTGCTGGAGCAGACGGCGCTCTTTGCCCGCAGCGTGGGCTTTGATACGGACATCGTGTCAAAAGAAATGTTCACCTTCGATGACCGCGACAGCGGATCGCTGACGCTGCGCCCGGAAGCCACGGCGTCCGTGGTGCGCGCCTACATCGAGCACAGCCTGTATAACGAGCCGGGCATCCAGAAGCTTTATTACTTCGGGCCCATGTTCCGGCGCGAGCGCCCGCAGAAGGGCCGCTACCGCCAGTTCTACCAGATCGGTGCGGAGGTGCTGGGCTCGGAGCACCCCTCCATCGACGCCGAAGTGCTGGAGATGCTGGTGCTGCTGCTGGAGCGCCTGGAGCTGACCGAATTCAGGCTGCTGGTCAATTCCGTGGGCTGCCTCAAATGCCGGCCTGAATATCTCAAGGTCCTGCGGAAAGCGCTCGATGAAGTCAAAGGGCGCCTCTGCGAGGATTGCCAGCGGCGCGCCAGATCCAATCCGCTGCGGGTGCTGGACTGCAAGGTGGAGGCCGACCAGGCCGTCATCGAAGAGCTGCCCAAAATCATCGACCACCTGTGCCCGGAATGCCGGCAGCACTTTGAATCCGTCACCCTGGACCTGAAGCAGCGCGGCGTTGCCTTTGAAATTGTTCCGCGGCTGGTGCGGGGGCTCGACTATTACACCCGGACGACCTTTGAAATCACCAGCGGCCTGCTGGGGGCGCAGAACGCCCTGCTCGGCGGCGGCCGCTACGACGGGCTGAGCGAAATGCTGGGCGGGCCGCCGACTCCGGGGTTTGGATTTGCGATCGGCCAGGACCGCCTGCTGCTGACCGTGGAAGCCACCGCGGCCCTGAAGCCCGGCCAGCCGCTTGCGGTTTACGTGGCCTGGATGGGCGAAACCACGCGCGAAGCGGCCACCCTGCTGGCCCGCCAGTTGCGCCGCGCGGACATTGGAACGGAAATCAGCTATCATCCCATCAAGCTGAAAAAGGCCATGGGCGCCGCCAGCAAACTCGGCGTCCGGTACACCATCATCATCGGCGAGCAGGAAGTTGAAAGCGGAAACTACCAGGTGAAAGACATGCAGACCGGCGAACAACAGAGCGTGAGTGCCGGTGAAATCGCCGGCTTTCTGAAAGAGAAGCTGCCTCTCTCTGCGCCCTCTGCGTCTCTGCGGTGAGTGAGCAGCATGCCACCCTGAAGGGCGGCGCTACGTCTACCAACGATGACAGAAAGGTAAGGAACCACCTTGGCACTCGATTTACTTGGCGACCGGCAAAGAACGCATCATTGCGGCGAATTGCGAAAAGCTCACACCGGCCAGAAGGTTTTTCTGGCGGGCTGGGTGGCGCGTCGGCGCGACCTGGGCAACCTGATTTTTCTCGACCTGCGCGACCACACCGGTCTGGTGCAGGTGGTGGTGAACGCGGAATTGAGCCCCGAGGCCCACGCGAAGGCCGAGCAGGTTCGAAGTGAATTCGTGGTGGGCGTGGAAGGCGAGGTGGTGCTGCGCGCTCCCAAAACCGCGAACAGGCAGATTGCAACCGGCGAAGTGGAAGTGAAAGCTGCAACGCTGCTGCTGCTGAACGAAGCCAAAACGCCTCCCTTCCCCATTGAAGACGAAACGCGCACGGCCGAGGACACACGACTACGCTACAGATATCTCGACCTGCGCAGCGCCCGCATGCAGCGCAACATCCGGCTGCGCCACCAGGTTTGCCTGGAAACGCGCGAGCACATGGGCGGGCACGGCTTTATCGAAATCGAAACCCCTTTTATGACCCGGTCAACGCCCGAGGGCGCGCGCGACTACCTCGTTCCCAGCCGCGTCCGCCCGGGACATTTTTACGCCCTGCCGCAGTCGCCGCAACTCTTCAAGCAGCTGCTAATGATCGGCGGCTTCGACCGTTATTTCCAGATCGTCCGCTGCTTCCGCGATGAGGACCTGCGCGCCGACCGCCAGCCCGAATTTACCCAGATCGACGTGGAGATGGCCTTCCCCACGCGCGAGGAACTGTTTGGGATCATCGAGCGCCTGATGCAGAAGCTGCTGGCGCTGGTGGACGTCAAGGTCGAACTTCCCTTCGCGCGATTGAGCTACGACACGGCAATGGAGAAGTACGGCTCCGACAAGCCCGACCTGCGCTTCGGCCTGGAATGGAAAAAGCTGAACCTGCCCGACGGCAAGCTGAATGCGGTGAAAGGTTTTCAGGTGGCCAAGGCGTTGCGCGTTCCCGGCGCCGCGGCAAAAATTTCGCGCAGCCAGTTTGACCGTTACCAGGAAACGCTGAAACACATGGGGGCCGCGAACGCCGCGTATCTGACTGTGACGGACGCGGGCGTGCAGTCGCGAATGAGCAAGGCGCTGGGCGATGACGGGCTCCAGGCCATTGCGGCCGCCGTTGAGGCCCAGACCGGCGACCTGGTGGTTCTGCTGGGGGCGGAATCCGGCGCTGCCGAAAACCTGCGCGGGCTCGGCCAGGCGTCAGGCTGGCTGCGCCTGGAACTCGCCAACAAGTTTGAACTGATCCAGCCCGGCCTCTGGAAGTTCGCCTGGATTGTCGACTTCCCCATGTTCGATTACGACAAGAACGAAAAACGCTATGCGGCCATGCACCACCCCTTCACTTCGCCGCGCGAAGAAGACCTGGACAAGCTGGAATCCGACCCGGCCAATGTCAAGGCGCTGGCCTACGACCTGGTGCTGAACGGCAGCGAGATCGGCGGCGGCTCGATTCGTATGCATCGCCCCGACATCCAGAAGCGCGTTTTCCGCGTGCTCGGCCTGAGCGACGAAAAGGCCCGGGAGCGGTTCGGATTTTTCATGGACGCGCTCGAATACGGAGCGCCACCCCACGGCGGCATCGCCCTGGGCGTTGACCGTATCGTCGCCCTGCTGGCCGGCGAATCGAGCATCCGCGAGGTGATCGCATTCCCCAAAACCGCCAGCGCCACCGACCTGATGTGCGACGCCCCCGCAACCGTCGATCCCGAACAGCTCACCGATCTGGGGCTGAAGATCGTAAAGCTTTGAACTTCCGCACTTCAGGGGCTGAAGCCCCCGAGCCGCGGAGCCGGTGATGTGTCGGAGCTAAAGCTCCGACCTCCTAAAGAACACCTGCTTTGATTGAGCTATTCAGGAGGTAGGACCTTTAGGCTGACGTTTGAAGGGAAAGGACCCCGGCCTCGAATAGGAGTTTAGGAGGTCGGACCTTCAGGTCCGACATACAAAATGGCAGGACAGGAAAGGGGCTTCAGCCCCTGAAGCAAAGATGGGAAAGCTAATCCACCGGACAGCTCCCGCTTGCACCTATTTTGTTACGACAAAAACCTGGCAGAACCGGGCACTTTTCAAGGTTGCCAAAGTTGCAGAAGTCGTGGCGGATCGGCTGTTCAATTACCGGGATCGCGGTACTTATCTGTTGCATGAATTTGTCATTATGCCTGACCATTTGCACCTGCTCTTAACGCCGAGGATCTCAG
>JBAUWE010000132.1:0-3658 GCA_049583595.1 Terriglobia bacterium | reverse complement strand
GCTTTGGATGCCTTCAAGCTCCTCCACGAGGAGGGAATGGATATTCCGTTTGTTCTGGTGACGGGTACGATAGGGGATGAGGCGGCCGTGGAGTGCGTGAAAAACGGTTTCTCGGATTACGTTCTGAAGGACAATTTAGCCCGGTTGCCCTTTGCGGTTCGGCGGGCAATGGAGGAGAAATCGGAGCGTCAAGAGCGGGGACGTTTGCAGGAACAGTTGCAGCAGTCCCAGAAGCTGGAGGCTATCGGACGGCTGGCGGGCGGTTTGGCGCACGACTTTAACAATCTGTTGACGGTGATTAGCGGCTACAGCCAGCTGATCCTCGACCGGCTGTCCTCCGCTGACCCCTTGCGGTCCCCTCTGATCCAGATCAAGGAAGCCGGAGACCGCGCGGCTACCCTGACGCGGCAACTGCTGGCCTTTAGCCGCAAGCAGGTTCTGGCCCCGCAGGTGCTGGATTTGAATTGTATTGTTGCGAATATGAACAAAATGTTGCCGCGGCTCATCGGGGAGGACGTCGAACTGGTTGTGGTCCATTCTCCGGGCCTGGGTTGTGTGAAAGCTGATCCGGGGCAAATTGACCAGGTGATCATGAATCTTGCTGTCAACGCGCGCGACGCCATGCCGCAGGGGGGCAAGCTGATCATCGAAACTGCCAACGTTGAGTTGGATGAAAGCTACAGCCACAACCGTCCAGTCGTCGTTCCGGGCGCCTACGTTATGCTGGCGGTCAGCGATACGGGAACCGGTATGAGCCCGAGGCTTCAGTCCCGCATCTTTGAGCCCTTTTTCACCACCAAAGAGCAGGGCAAAGGGACGGGGCTCGGACTGGCAACCGTCTATGGCATCATCAAGCAGAGCGACGGCTATATCTGGGTATACAGCGAACCCGGTAAGGGAACGACGTTTAAGGTCTATCTGCCCCGCGTCGAGGAGGCTGCGCAAAGAGTGAAAAAGAAGGGGGGGGCGGGTCACACCGCGGGAGGCTCGGAAACCATTCTGTTGGTCGAAGACAACGAATCGGTCAGGACCTTTGTTCGAAGTGTGCTGGAACCCAAGGGTTATAAATTGCTGGTAGCCGGCGGCAGCGAGGACGCACTGAAGGTGGCCGAAAACCACGACGGGCCTATTCATCTTCTGCTGACCGACGTGGTGATGCCGCGGATGGGCGGGCCGGAACTGGCCGCGCGCCTGGCGCCGCTTTGCCCGGAGGTCAAAGTGCTCTACATGTCCGGCTATACGGACGACACCATCGTCCACCACGGGGTGTTGACCCCCGCGACGCATTTTTTGCAGAAACCTTTTGTTACTGAAACTCTCATACGGAAGATCCGGGAAGTTCTGGACGGGTAACGCAGACTGACGCCGGGGTGAAACTTCCGGAACCGGCGGGTCCGGAAGAGTGCAGACCTCTCAGCGCTGATCTTTTGTCGCGCGCGCAACGGCAGCTCTTGAGGCTGCCGGCGCGGCAGGTCAGGCGATGTCAAAGCCGAAAGTAGCCTTGGGAATCGGCGCACGATACTCCCAGTCGGAGATGGGAGCCACCTTGTAACGGTAGAGCCGGCAGAGTTTACACAATTGGGCCACCAGAAAGGGGCTCTCCTGGTCCAGCCACTGGTGGTCACAGTGTCCTGCCAGCGGTTTTGCAATCTGGGACGAATCTTTCAAATCCATAAATCAGCCTTTTTCTTCAGTGCGCCGGGGACGCCCTCCGACACCGGAATTCTTGCACACGGTTTCATTAATCTAACTTCCTGATTGTAGCTTGAGCATGACGACTCCGTGGCGGGGAACCTGGGCCGTGTAGCTTCCTGAGAAAACGCCCGTATCCTTCCGTTGCCACAGATCGCGGACCGACACCTCGCCGCTGAGTCCGATGTCCTTAAAGCGGACGCTGACCGGCATGGTGGATTCTCCCTCGTTAAAGAGCCCCACGGCTCTGCTGCCATCGGCCAGCGGCTTGACCCACACCTGAAGCGGGCCTTCCTGCGAGAGGCGATAGCCCTCTTTCCCGGCGGGATCCTGGTCTACGGCAACCACTTCCGGATTGGTCAGCATGGCGAGTGTTTCCTGCGACATGCTGCTCAGGTCATTGCCGGAAATCAGCGGAGCTGCCAGGATGCACCACAGGCTCATATGGGTGCGGTACTCGTCGGGGTTCATGTGTCCGTTGCCTACTTCGAGCATGTCTGGATCGTTCCAGTGCCCGGGGCCCGCAAACCTCGCGAGACCCTGCTGGCCGAAGCCGATGAAGGCCATGCGCGTGTAGTTGTCCTCAATATCGTCCGTGGTCCGCCACAGGTTGCCGCCCACCGACGGACCCCATTGCCACACACGGTCCATCCCGTACTCGCACAGGCTGTAGACAATCGGGCGTCCGGTTGCGACCAATGCCTCGTGCATCTTTTTGTAGACGGCGGGCATTTCGGATGGCTTGTAAACCTGGCGGGCGCTGCACCAGTCGTACTTCAGGTAATCCACGCCCCAGGACGCGTAGGTTTCCGCGTCCTGCTTTTCATGCTGGTAGCTGCCCGCGTACCTGGCGCAGGTCCTGGGGCCGGGTGAGGAATAGATACCGAACTTCAGGCCCATGCCGTGGATATAATCGCCCAGCGCTTTCATATCGGGGAAGCGGTCGTTCGGGTGAATGTATCCTTTGGCGTCGCGCTTGCCCTGCCAGCAGTCGTCGATGTTGACGTATTCGTAGCCGGCGGCCTTCATGCCGTTGGTGGCCATGGCACGCGCCTGCTCACGCACAATCGCGTCGCTCACTTTGCAGCCGTAATGGTTCCAGCTGTTCCAGCCCATGGGGGGCGTTGCCGCCAGCTCCTGGGCCCGGGCCGCAGAGGCTCCACACGCAAAAAATAGAATGAATGCCGAAAATGTTATGATTCCATACCACCGGTTTGGTGTCGCTTTCATCCGCATGTTCCCTTCTTGTAAGAGGTCAGCGCATATAAAGAGAGCAAGTGTACTATTCGGTCTGCCAAAAGTCTATAAGCGTGGGGTGCGGGTCTGGCGCGGATTAGGTTTCCTGGGTCTGCGATCTGCCAAATGGGTCGATTTGCGGCAGACTAAAGAGTCTCTCGCTTCGTGGGACCATGGACGCCGCAATGCGAGCGTCCACCCCACCCGCGGCCCTCGCGGGACAGTCAACCGCAAGCCGCGGCTGTTCTTACCGCTTTGCTACTTCCACGGGGATCTGGTTGTGAACGCCTTTGGACTCATTCACCACGGCCTGTTTGAACGGCCCGGTGAAGGTGTTCTTGCTTAAGGTGATAAAGTCTGTCTGGGGGGCGATGTAGATTCCGACAAGCTGCGGCGTTTTGCCTTTTGCTTCACCGGAGCCGATGGTGTTGTCAACGAACTTCAGGTTTTGGACCATGCCGTTAATGTGGATATTGGCAGGCTTTTCGCCGTTGCGGCCGTTATCGGCGATGGTGTTGCGCTCAAAAGTGTTGCCGTCGGGGGCGTTGGATCTCGATTGTTCGCGGAAGAAAATGCCCGCGCGGCCATTGCCGGTCGAGGTATTGTTCACAAAAAGGTTGTCGGAATCCTTATGGCCAATTGAAATTCCGTCACGACCATTGTTCCAACTGCGGTTGTTCGCGTAACGAGCGTGCTGGACGCGCCAACAGAGGTAGAGTCCGTCCTGGCC
>JBAUWE010000131.1:0-5904 GCA_049583595.1 Terriglobia bacterium | reverse complement strand
CGGGTATCACGCAGATTGAGAGCGGCGCCAATCTGTCCGGCAACTCGACCCAGAATTTCGGCATGAATCTCAACAGCGCAACGGTCCCGGGCACCAGTAACCTGATCAGCAACCTTTCGCTGCTAGGCACACCGGATATTCAGCTCAATCCGATTGTGACCTGCAATCCAAGCCAGGGCCTTGCTGCACACCAGTACATCAACCCGAGTTGCTTCTCAATGCCGACGCAGGTGGGACAGAACGGTGGTACGATTATTGCCCCCATCTACGGGCCCGCGTACATTGGCAGCGACCTGGGACTATTCAAGACCTTCAAGATAACGGAGTCGCAGGCCTTGCAATTCCGGGTTGAGGGCTTCAACTTCCTGAATCATCCACTCTGGTCCTTCAACGGACAGAATCTCGGTCTCAGCTTTGACCCGGCCACTGGGCAGCCAAACAACCCGCTTTTCGGCACAACTACCCAGAAGCAGGGCCACCGGATCATTGAACTATCGGTCAGGTACGACTTCTAGAACATAAAAGCCGGGTGTTCTGGGTCAAGAGAGGGTGGCCTTGCAGGCCACCCTTTCTTTGTTTAAGCTGGGATTGTATTAATGTATCGCTTCGAAAAACCTGCTCTTAATTGCGTGATTTCCTTCGCGGTTTGGGACGTCAATGAATGATTGGCGTGTGAATACTTTGCTTTTTTTATTGCTCGCTTTCCCCGCGGCATTGTATTCGCAGCCTGGTCAAGGGTCCGTGCCGCTCCCCAGGCAGGCGTTGGAACTGCAACAGGCAGGCGACTATGCCGCAGCGGCGGACGCCTATCACGCCTTTCTGACAACTCACCCCGACGATGCAGATGCCCTTTCCAACCTGGGCGTGGTTCTGGTCAGGCTAGGCAGATACGATGAAGCAATCCAAGAGTATGAAGCAGCGGAACGCTTGCGCCCTGGAGACTGGCGTATCAAGCTGAACCTCGCCCTGGCCTATCGGAAGAGCGGGAAGATGCAGGAAGCTACGGCGCAGTTGGAGGAACTGCATTCCCTGGCGCCTCAGGTCAAACAGATCAGCCTTTTGCTGGCGGACAGCACCTTGCAACTGGGCGACAACAATCGTGTCATCGCGCTCCTCCAGCCGCTGGAACGCGCTGATCCCGCCGACCTCGCTACGGCCTACATGCTGGGGACAGCACTCATCCGTGAACACCGGATCAAAGAAGGCGAGATACTGCTGGATCGCATCCTGCGCAATGGCGACAGTCCCGAAGCGCGTTTTCTGCTGGGAACCCAGTACTACGAGTCGGGCAACTACCCGGCGGCGGTGAATGAACTGTCCAGCGCTGTCAAGCTCAATCCCGACCTTCCGGGCCTTCAGTCGTATTACGGCATGGCCCTGTTGCAAACAGGCGACCCGGACGCGGCCGCCATCGCCTTCCGCAAGGAATTGTCCCGGAATCCCAATGACTTCAACTCCAATCTGGCCCTGGGCCAGATACTCACCGTGGCCCGGAAGTTCCCTGAAGCCAATCCGTTGCTCGAACGCGCGCTCCGGCTGCGGCCGCAATCGACGGATGCGCTGCTTGCCTTCGGCCAATGTTTGGCCGGTACCGGCAGGCTGCAGGAGGCCCGCGAAAAGCTGGAAGCCGTTACAAAGGTCGTTCCCGATTCCCTTGGGGCCCATCAGGCCCTCGCTGGCGTTTATTCCCAGTTGCACATGCCGGCACAGGCCGCCCGGGAGAGGAAAGTTGTCGGCCGGCTTCAGCGGCGGGCCCAAGCAAGCTCCTCCGCACCGGCGGTTCATGATCTGGCTCCAGCCTTTGAGCTGCAGGAAGTGGGTACCAGCAAAGAAATGGGTTTGCGCCAGTTTCGCGGCAAGAGCCCCGTTGTCCTGGTGTTTGGCAGCTACACTTGTCCCAATTTTCGCGACTCAGCCGACACGCTCAAGTCGCTCAACAGCAAATATGGCCGCCGGATACCTTTTTACCTTGTTTATATCCGCGAGGCGCACGCGACAAACAACTGGCAGAGCACTGAAAACGAGAGAGAGGGCATCAGCCTGGCTCCCGCCAAAACCATGGCGGAGAAACAGGGACACGCCGTGATGTGTACCCGCAGGCTTCATCTCCAGTTCCCGGCGCTCGTCGATGGCATCGATGGCCGGGTTGAGAAGGCCTATGCGGCATGGCCGAGCCATGTGTTTGTGATCGGAGAGGATGGCCGTATTCTCTACACCAGCGGACTTACCCGGCAGGATTTTCACCCGAAAGCCATGGCGGCGGCGATTCAGTCCGCCCTCGCGGCTGGAAAGTCCAATCCAAAACGAATGGCAACCAATCCCTGATTTCTGGTTTAGAATGCATTTCATGCCCCGTTTAAGGAGCCATACCCCGGTCATTCTCGCGGCGGGATTTGCGGCCGTATGGCTTTTGGCCTCACCGGAAATTGCAGCATCGCAACCGGCCCATCCGGCGCAGTCAAATCCGCCGGCGGCGCAGCAAGGAGCCCCCAGTTCAACACAACGTCCCAATGCCGCGGACGCCATCTTGGTTCGCGCCATCCAGTTGCACCAGTCCGGACATTTTGGAGAGGCCATCCGCGAATACCGCCTTTTCCTGAAGGAACAACCGGACAGCTTTATTGCGCGCGCCAACCTGGGAGCGGCGCTGGCCCACGAGGGCAGGTACGCGGAGGCCACCGAAGAATACAACAAGGCCCTGAAGCTCCGCCCCGGCAATCTGCAAGTGGAATTGAATCTGGCGCTGGCGCATTACAAAGCCCTGCAGCTTGACGAAGCCGCTCGCGAACTGGTAGCCCTGAATGCCAGGGAGCCCGAGAACCTGAACATCGCCCTGCTGCTGGGAGACTGTTACTTCCGCATGGGGAAATACAAGAAGGCGGTGGCCCTCCTGGGTCCTTTTGAGGCTACCCATCCTGAGGAGCGGGCGCTGATTTACCTGTACGGAATGTCTCTGATTCGCGACGGACAGGTTGAGAAAGGAGAGGTCGAGGTCAACAAGATTTTGAGCCATGGCAACTCCCCGGAAGCGCACCTGATGCTGGGCGCGGCGCGGCTGGCCATCTACGACAACGCGGGAGCGATTGATGAGCTGTCAGTTGCCATCAAGCTCGACCCCAAACTGCCGTTGGCCAATTATCTTTACGGGCGCGCGCTGCTGACGCTCGGCCACCGCGAAGAGGCGATGAAGCACTTCCGGACAGAACTGGCCATCGACCCCAACGAATTTGGCCCCAACCTCTATCTCGGCGTCCTGCTGAACCAGTCCCAGGAATACAAAGAGGCAGCACCGTATCTGACCCGTGCCTTGCAGGTGCGGCCCGGGAACCCGGCCGTGCGTTTCCAGATGGCACTCGGCCAGATCGGAACCGGAAATCTTGAACGGGCCAGAAAGATGCTTGTGGGAATCCTCAAAGGCGCGCCGGATTTTCTGGACGCTCACGTCTCTCTGGCGCAGGTTTATTACCGGCTCCGCATGAAGAAGGAAGGCGACCACGAAAGAGTAATCATTGCAAAGCTGAACGCCGAAAAGCAGGCCCGAGAGCAGGCCCGAGGAAACAAAGCCACCCAGGAAGCTAAAGGAGATTCGCCGTAATCCAGGGCACGGGGCCGCGGAACGGGGTCCGTAACCTGCGCATCAAATTCAACAATCAGTCATACCCGAAGCCGGCATAGAGGGAACGTTTAAACCTGCTTCGGAGGAGATCCGAGTCATGGGCAGAAGGGAAAACACCAGAAGCGAGGCAAGGTCACGCCGTCAGTTCCTGAAAGCTCTGGGGAGTGGGGGACTTGCCGGTTACGGCCTTTCCGGAGGCATCCTGAATCTATCGGGCACCACTTTTCCCCCGCCGCCCAACAGCCCGCCTGCCTTTGAGGTGGTTCCTGCTTCGGCCAGCGGAATCACGTTCGTTCATGAAAACGGACGGTCCCCGGAATACTATCTGCCGGAAACGCTGGGCGGTGGCGGCGGGTTTATTGATTATGACAATGACGGCTGGATGGACCTTTACCTCATCAACAGCGGCAAGTGTGATTTCTATGACCCGAATCCCCCACTGCGCAATGCCCTCTACCACAACAATCGCGACGGCACGTTTACGGATGTCACCGAGAAGGCCGGCGTTGCGGGGGGCGGGTATGGCATGGGCATGGCCGTAGGTGATTATGACGGCGACGGCTGGCCTGACCTTTTCGTCACCCAATACGGCAACTGCATTCTCTATCACAACAACGGCGACGGAACCTTCACCGACGTCACGGAGAAGGCCGGCGTAAGCGCTCCGGGCTTGAACGCCAGCGCCCTCTGGTTCGATTATGACAATGACGGGCGCCTGGACCTCTTTGTTTGCCGCTCGGCGGATTTCCACAAGTCGAACAACAAATTCTGCGGCGTTCCGGAAACCGGCCAGCGCTACTACTGCATCCCCAACGTCTATCCTCCCATGCCGAGCTGGCTTTTTCACAACAACGGCGACGGAACTTTTACCGACGTCAGCAAAGAAACCGGCATTGCCAGTGCGAAAGGCATTGCCTGGGGGGCCGTGGCGGCTGATATCAACAATAACGGATGGATGGACCTTTTCATCGCCAATGACACGGTGGCGAATTTCCTTTTCGCCAATCGCGGCCATGGAAAGTTTGAAGAGATCGGGCTTCCCGCCGGGGTTGGTTACAGCGCCGACGGCCGGGCGCGTTCAGGGATGGGAGTGGACGCTGCTGACTATGACCAGGATGGCTGGATGGACCTTTTCCTCACCGATGTGGACGAGGAGATGTTCTCTCTCTATCACAATAACCACGACGAAACCTTCAACGACCAGTCTCTCTCAAACGGCATCGGGATGACGGTGCGCACCATGAGCGGCTGGGGAGTGAAGTTCCTCGACTATAACAACGACGGGAACATGGATATCTTCATTACTTCCGGCCATCCCGATGACAAGGTCTCGCAGAGGTACAGCCAGGTCCACTACCGTGAAAAGCCGCTTCTCTGGCGAAATCTGGGGACCGGCTATCGGAAGACCTATCAGAATGTGAGCGACCAGAGCGGCCCGATTTTCAACCAGCGCTTTGCCGGGCGCGGCCTGGCGGTTGGCGACTTCAACAACGATGGCGGCATTGATGTCCTGATGGTTCCCAATCAGGGCGCTCCCATCCTGCTAAAGAACAACGTCGGGAAACTCCATCACTGGCTGGGAATTCATCTCAAGGGCACAAAAGCTAATCCTGAGGCGGTTGGCGCCCGCGTCACCTGGCAGGCAGGCGACCTGAAAAGGTGGGTCCAGAAGGTCTCGGGAGGCGGCTATCTCGCCAGCCACGATCCGAGGCTCATCCTCGGAATCGGCCAGCGCCCCAAGATCGATTGGGTTGAAATCAAATGGCCGGCCCCCAGCACCAGGGTTGACCGGTTGACCAAGCTTCCCATCGACCGCTATATCACCGTTGTGGAAGGCAAAGGGGTCACCGGATAACCTCCGCTACCCTCCGGGCGAAGTGACAGGAAAGGGCCGACTTCGGCGTGGGGTCCCAGCCAGCCGGTCGTCTCTAAGCCCCGGCGGCGGGAAGGGCATCCGCTAGCTGACCCGGATCAGCCGGGTCTCCCCCGGCTCCAGCGCGACGAGGTCTTCGGGCGCCATCTCACCGCCCCGCCGCAAGTCCGTCAGGGATTGTGCCTTCACCGGCAACGCCAGTTTCACCATCTCTTTTTTATCCCCATGATTAATCAGGTAAAGCAGCCAATCACCATCCCGCCGTATGCTTCGTCCCTCGACCTGCCAGATGCGCTGCCCTTCTGAGTCCGTAAAGCGGACGGGGCGCGAGATTTTAGCGTACTCGAACAGGCGGTCGAGCAGCCGGGCGTAGCTGGACGGTTCGAGAGGCATGGCCAGGCAATACACTTTTCCC
>JBAUWE010000130.1:0-10070 GCA_049583595.1 Terriglobia bacterium | reverse complement strand
GTAGTCAATATGAATGGGATTGCATCCGCCGGCCGACCCGATGGTGGGAATATAAATCGCGGAGCCGCAGAGCCTGCAAATCACGTTCTGGCCCTGCTGGTAATAGCCCTGGTCACCACAGATCTGGCACGCGTCAAGCCCCACGCGGACCGTGTCCGATGAGTCGATGATGGCAATGAACCGGATCTCCTTGCCCCCGGCCGCGACCTCGAAGGTGTGGAGCTTGTGGTCCTTCAACTGGTCCACGGGAACCTCGACGACGTTGTCACTGGTGAAAGTCAGTTCAACAGGCGGCTTGATGGCCCGGGCCACTCGGGAATAAACAAAGTCCGCGCTGATCAGCACAATCACCATCAGCCCCACGGAGCTTGCGGCCAGCTTCCAGAAACGT
The DNA here is from genome assembly GCA_049583595.1 of Terriglobia bacterium. Lineage (GTDB taxonomy): Bacteria > Acidobacteriota > Terriglobia > UBA7540 > UBA7540 > SCRD01. Next base: position 9,679 of record JBAUWE010000130.1, on the reverse strand, counting down.
TCACGCCGTTGCCCGGCCAGGACCTTTCGGCGCTCCGGCGCGGGCATCTGAGCCAGATCTGCTTCTGAAGCTGAACCGGACCGGATCCTTTGCGCCAGGACCAGAAACAGGCAGAGAGCGATGATGGCAATAAAGAAGAAGGCGTCGCTGTTGGCGATGGGGCCGATGATAGCCATTTCGCCGCGGCTGGAGGGAAGAATCCGGGACTCGGAAAGCTCATGCAAACCGGAAACGAGCAACTGCACCGCTACCACCAGAAGCACCAGGCTGGTAATGCTGAAAAACCTGCGAAGGTTGACCTTTACGCTGCCTTTGAAGAACGCCACGCCCAGGCCGATAGCCAGCGCCAGGCCCAGCACGGCTCCCATCAGGTTCATCAGTTCCGTGGTGCGCAATGATACGGCACCCAGAAAGATGGCCGTCTCCGCGCCTTCGCGGGACACCATCAGCAGAACGAATGCGAAGATGCCCCAGGCGCCCGAGCGGGACGGCTGGTTGGAAAGGTTCGAAACCCTGTTCTGGATTTCCTTGCCGAGCCCCTTGGAGGCGCGCATCATCCAGACCACCACAGAGGCCACAAACACCGCCCCCACCAGCATCATCCAGCCTTCGTAGGCGTCCTCGCTGATGGCCCACCTCTGAAGGAAATAGGCGGCCGCCGCGCTCACCGCAACCGCCGTGCCCACTCCCCACCAGACATAACGCGTCCATTCATCGCGGCCGGCCTTCTTGAGATAGCCGAGAACGATGCCGACAATAAGCGCGGCTTCAACGCCTTCACGCAGCGTGATGACTAATGAATCAAACATGCTCAATTCCTGCGGAGTATCACCGCTTGTCCGCCGAACGGTGCACTGATGGTTCCCTCGCCAGGCCTTAGACGGAAACGGCCTGTTTGTTTGCTTCTTTGGCCCTCGCCGTGCATTTTTCGCAATATCCGCCCAGTTCCAGCCGGGCCACCCGAAGGGTAAACCCATGCCGGCTTTCAATCTGGCCCTTCAACTTTTCAAACAACAGATCCTGAATCTCAAACACCGCACGGCAGCGCTGGCAGGTGAAGTGCATGTGGTCCTTGTTGGTGCGGGCCTCGTAGAAATGCCCATGCCCGTTCACATGCATCAGGTCAAGCTCGTCGATGATGCCGAGCTTCTTGAGTGATTCCAGGGCGCGATAGACGGTGGCCAGGTGCAGGCCGGGCATTTGCTGCCGGGCCCGTCGCAGGACTTCGGGGGCGTCGAGGTGCTCGCCGGCTTGCTGGAGGACATCCGCGATGACCCGGCGCTGGCGGGTCAGGCGAAGGCCATGCTCGCGGAGCTGGGTGGAGACGGAGCGACGTTGCTTGAGGTGCTTTGTAAGAACCATACTCAGTTGCGAATAATTCGCAAAAGAAATTATCCCAAATCTGTACTAATGTGTCAAGAATTATCTCACGTCTGTGGATACCCGCGATACACAAATGGCCCTGGAAACCGATTCTCTGCGATGGGTGCAGGGCTGCACGCCGATACGGCACGACCTGAAATAGGTCTGCGTCACTCTCAGCGAAGCTGGACAGGATTGACGAATGGGAGGGTCTGGGCCCAACAGTGATTTTTCACCGATACGGAATATCCTGCACGCTTTCAAGTTGAAGCCCCTGCGGAGTCAGATTGTAGGTCTTCTGGTGTCTTGCCGGCAGGTGGCCCAACTGGGTCTCGCGGATGTATTCGTCCCGATCCACGTAGCTGATGACCACCGTTTTGTTGTGGGCGTTCAGCTTGCCGTCAAAGAGGTTTTCCACCTTCCATTGCGATTCGAGGGTTTTTCCGTCGAAGGTGTAGAGGACGGCCGATAGGCGGGGGTGGCTCATCCCCAGCCGCCGGCCATAGGCCAGAAAGCGAAAATCGCCTGCGGCCGAGGGTGCCATGACGGCGTAATGCATATCGGTCCGGGGAACAAAGCTGGTGGTCGCGATCTCGCGCGTGTGGCCGTTCTGGTTCTCGTAGATCACGAGCACGTTGATGCGCCAGATATTGCTCCAGCCGAGGGTGTAGCCCGCGCCGATCAGGTTGGTGTTCTTCCAGGGCGCAATAAAGATGGAAGGCGTTCCCTCCGCCGGGTACTCCAGTTTTGAGAACGTCTGCTCGAGTTCTTGCCGCACCTCGACGAGGTTCGGCGTGCGGTTGGCAATCCAGGAGTTCATGTGGCCCACCACGAGCTTCTGGATTTCATCCGTGACGGGCCTGGCCTCGTCAATGTCCAGCCCGTAGAGCTTTTTGCCCAGGGAAGCGATATGGTCCGGCAGGCCGGGTTTGGGCGCGGGCTGCTTCTTGCGGGCCTGCGCCGTCCCCATGCCGAACGTTACGGCGGCAGCCAGCATGGCTGCCAGGATTCCAGCCGATCGTCTCTTTCGCGGCGCACCATTTTGCTCAGTCACGTTTCCCCTGGCCTCCCCAGACATTTGAAATGGGATTGAATCCCGGCTTTTCACTTAGATGCAAAAAAGCAGCCGCTACGCTGCACAACCTGCGGCGGCTTTTTTCCCGCCAGGCAGCCCCGTCGCGGCGAGGTCACCCCGCCACCAGCCGCCTTCACGCAAGCCGCTTGAACGCCTGCACAATCTCCGCGTCCTGTTCGTCAAAAACCGTCCGCAGGTCAAGCAGCAGCAGGTCCCGTTCCACGCGCGCAATGATGGGTGGCCGGTTCCGCCGGAGGGCGGCTTCCATCTCCTGCGCGCTCAGCCTGCCGTGCTGGACGGCCACCAGCCTGGCGGGCAACGAATGCCCGGGCGTGGAGCCGCCACCGATCACCGATTTGCCATCTTCCACCCGGGCGGAAAGCGAACCGATATTCCCGAGCTTTCCGGCAAGCAAATCCGCGCGTGCAGAGAGTTCCTCGAGCGGCAGCCTCATCATGCGCAACGCCGGAATGGCGTCAAGGTTTCCGTCAAGGTAAAGCCGGATGGTGGCTTCCAGCGCTGCGATGGTCAGCTTGTCCACGCGCAGGGCGCGGAACAGCGGGTTCCGGCGGATGCGGTCCAGAAATTCCCGCTTGCCGCAAATCAGGCCCGACTGCGCCCCTCCCAGCAGCTTGTCTCCGCTAAAGGTCACCACGTCCGCGCCCGCCTTCAAGCTCGCGCCCACGGGCGGCTCGTCCTGAATGCCCAGAGGCCTGAGATCGATGAGGCAGCCGCTGCCCAGGTCTTCAATCAGGGGCAGATGGTGCTGCTGCGCGAGGTCGGCCAGCTGCGCCAGTTCCGGGCGTTCGGCAAAGCCCACAACGCGGAAGTTGCTGGGGTGGACTCGCAGCAGCGCTTTGGTATTTTCATTGATGGCGCCGGCGTAGTCGGCCAGCCGCGTCCGGTTGGTGGTGCCCACTTCTTTCAGCCTGGCGCCGCTTTTGGCGCAGATGTCCGGAATGCGGAACGACCCGCCGATCTCAATCAGCTCACCGCGCGAAACCACCACCTCGCCGCCCTCGGCCAGCGCGTTCAAAGTGAGGAACACGGCGGCGGCGTTGTTGTTCACCACCAGGGTCCGCTCCGCGCCCACCAGTTCCGCAAAAAGGCGGTCGGTGTGCGTATCGCGCTTTCCGCGGCTTCCTTTGCCAAGATCGTATTCCAGGTTGGAATAGCGGCCGGCGATTTCCTTGATGTGCTCGACGGCCTTGCGAGCCAGGGGAGCGCGGCCCAGGTTGGTGTGGAGAATGACGCCCGTGGCATTGATGACGGGTTCGAGCGAATAGGCTGCCAGGTCGCGCGCGGCCGTTGCGACGCTTTCTTCAAGTTCGGCGGGTGAGAAAGCCTTAAGAGTTCCCTTCGCAATCTTTTCCCGCACGCTTTGCAGGACGGCCCGTGCGGCCTCGACCACAACCCGGTGGCCAAGCTCCGCTTCGAGCAACCGGAGGGCCTCCCTGCCCAACAGGTCATCGACGGAAGGGATCTGCCGCAGCAATCCGGCGACGGCGTTCGCATCACTTTTGGTTTCCATCAACATTACTCCAGGCCCACGGGCAGGGCAGCATGGCGCATAGGCGCACCGCACGGCCATTTCAACATAAGTGGCGTGGGAGGGTCAACCTGGGCCAGTCTGCGGATATTGCCCGTTTCTTCTCTCTGCGGACTTCCGGAGGGTTCTTTGCGGCCTTGGCGGACTCAAGCTGCGGGCTGCATGGCCGAAATGATTGGATGACCGCCGTACAGGATTCACAAAATGGCTGTCGACTCCATTTGTCTTGGTGCTTCGCGCCTCTGGGGGGTTATAATGGCGAATCTGGCACTCCTGCGTGAGGTTTCTCGGTGACGATTGACGAGGAACTGACCAGGCTCGAGGAAAACATCCGCCGTCTCAAGATCGAATTTGAGGCTTACTTCAACGGAGGAAGTCCGCGCCCGCCGAACGACGCGCTTTTCCGGGTTGAGCAGGCCATTAAAAAGTTTTCGAGTGATGTGTCCAAGCTGAGCGCCGGCCAGCGCTTCCGATTCAACCAGCTGTGGCAGCGTTATGCCGTTCACAGCGGCCTCTGGCGGAAAAGGTTGCGCGCCCGGGAAGAAGGCCGGGAGATCGTGCCGCGAAGGCGTGCGGCGGAAACGGACTCAGCCACGCAGATTGTCTGCCGCGATCCTGACCGCGAGCAGGCCAAAGTGGACCGGTTGCTGCAGGCCCTGGTGGAAGCCAAGCAGCGCGCGGGCGAGAGCACCGACGACATTGACCCTGCAGGGTTTCAAATATTCGTTCGCGAAAAGACCCGGCAGCTCAAGCAGGAACTGGGCTGCGACAGCGTTCGGTTTTCCGTCACCGTCGAGGAAGGCAGAGTCCGGTTCACGGCTGTGAATGCCGATTCCTGAACCCCCGGCAAACCGGGTGACTTTGAGCTGCTGTTAGGCCGGCCGGCGAATGCGGGCGCCGATGTTTCGGCAAGCGGAATTCGTCAGGCTGCCGGCAACCGGGTCTTCGGATGGATGACCGGCTTGCTTTTTCCACCTCGCCTGTGAGCCTCTGTGTTCCCGTTGCGCTGCCACGGCGGGATGCGGGCGGTCACCCGAAGAGCTGAAAGTCGAACACGTTTTCCCCATGTTGAATCCAAGTCAAAAATCTCAGGAGTACTCATGAAACCCATCACTCGTGCATTGCTTAGCGTCAGCGACAAGACAGGTATTGTCGAATTTGCGGCAGGATTGTCAAAGCTGGGCGTCGAAATCGTCTCAACGGGCGGTACGGCCAGGCTTCTCCGCGAGAAAGGCGTGAAGGTCCGTGATGTTTCTGAACTGACCGGCTTTCCGGAGATGCTCGACGGCCGCGTCAAAACGCTGCATCCCAAAGTCCACGGCGGCATTCTGGCCATCCGTTCGAACCCCAACCACGTGGCGGCCCTGAAAGATCATGAAATCAGCGTGATTGATCTGGTGGCCGTCAACCTTTATCCCTTCGAGAAAACGGCTGCCAAGCCCGGCGTGGAATTCGAAGAGCTGATTGAAAACATCGATATCGGCGGGCCCACCATGATCCGCTCGGCCGCCAAGAATTTTGAGGACGTCGCCGTGGTGGTTGACCCGGCCGATTACAACACGATTCTTGAGGAACTCGGCAAGAACAAAGGGCTGGAGCGCGAAACGCGCCTGGCTCTGGCGCGCAAGGCGTTTGCCACCACCGCCGCCTACGATGGTTTTATTTCCACCACGTTGCAGCAACGCGCGGAGCCCGGCCTGCCGAAAAATTTCCATCTGAATTTTGAGAAAGCCATGGACCTGCGCTACGGAGAAAATCCGCACCAGAGCGCGGCGCTCTATCGCAACAGCGCTTTTGCGGGCCGGGGACTCGCGCATGCTCCGCAGCTCCACGGCAAGGAACTTTCATACAACAACCTGGTGGACCTGGAAGCGGCGTGGCGGGTGGCGCAGGAATTTACCGAGCCGGTCACCGCCATCCTCAAGCACACCAATCCCTGCGGCATCGCCGTAGGCAAGACGCTGGCGGAAAGTTACGTGCGGGCGCTTTCGGGCGATCCGGTTTCGTCGTTCGGTTCGGTGATTGCCGTCAACCGCAAGCTCGACCTGGCGACGGCCGAAGAGATGGCCAAACTATTTGTTGAAGCCATCATCGCGCCGGGGTTTGAAGCCGATGCCCTGGAGCGGCTGAAGGCCAAGAAAAATCTGCGGCTGATTGATATGTCCGCGACCGCCGGCGACGAATACGGCCCGCAGCTGAAGAGCGTGGGGGGCGGGTTGCTGGTGCAGACTCCCGACACCATGGGCGCCAAACCTGAAGACTGGAAGTGCGCCACCAAACGCCAGCCGACGGAAGAAGAGATGCGCGGGCTGGTGTTTTCCTGGCGGGTGGTGAAGCACGTCAAGTCCAACGCCATCGTTTTCGGGCGCGATGGCCTGATTGTGGGTGTGGGCGCCGGGCAGATGAGCCGGGTGGATTCGGTGAAGCTGGCGGCCATGAAGGCCCGGGACCTGAAGCACGATCTGAAGGGAACGGTGGTGGCGTCCGACGCTTTCTTCCCCTTCCCGGACGGCGTGGAAGAGGCCGCCAGGCACGGTGCCACGGCAGTGGTGCAGCCGGGAGGTTCGGTCCGCGACAAAGAAGTGGTTGAAGCCGCCGACCGCCTGGGCATGGCGATGATGATGACCGGCATCCGGCACTTCCGGCACTAAGCTGTGGCGGGAAAGTTGAGAGGCCACGGCCGGACTTCAGCCGTCGGTCCCCGTTTCAGGAGTGTGCCTGCTGCGGACCGTCCGTTGAAGAGGCCTACGCCTTGGGCGAGTAATAGCCCTCGCGGGAAACCACGCGGTATTTGATCTTCTTGCCCTTGTTATTGGTGATGACCAGGGGATTCCCCTGCGCGTCCACCAGTTGCACTTCCAGCTTGTGATACTTGCCGTTTTTGGTGTTGTCGGTGGGAATGAAGCCCACGCTGTACTGGTGCCGAAGCTGGCCGGCGATCTGCCGGTAGATGTCCGGCAGAGCGCCCTCGAAACGAGGGAAATAAGCTTCGCCACCCGAATACCGGGCGATGGAAGTGAGGGCGTTCCGGGCCTGGAGCGTGTCGATCGAATCTCCGTAACGAATGGAGACCCACTCCAGAATGCTGACCGGGTAAATGGGCGTGTTGGATCCTTTGGCGATCTTCAGCATTTGCCCGTAGGTCAGTTTGCTGAAGGTGTCAAAGCCCGTAACTATGGCAACGATAGCTTTGCGTCCTCCCACATTCTTCATGCGGTCGATGGTGAACGAAAGAGCGTCGTAGAGGTTGGTTTCGCTGAAGCCGGGAATTCGCAGCGTGTCCAGCGCTGACCGCACCTGATAGCGGTCATGCGTGAAGTCCTGCAGAATGTGCGGTTGCATATCGAAATCGACCACGGCCACCCAGTCTTTGGGCTCCATGAAGTTCAGAAACTGGTAGGCGTCTTCCAGGCCGAGATAGAGGTAACCCCACCACTTGTTGCTGAACTCAATCAGCATGGTCACCGTTATGGGCGCTTCCGCCGTGGAAAAGTTGGTGACGGATTGCGGGACGCCGTCGTCCAGCACCTTAAAATTCGTTTTGCCCAGCCCCGTGATCGGATTGCCATTCTTGTCTGTGACCAGCACATCCACGTTCACCAGGTTGGATTCGGTGGAGAGCGTGTAAACCTGGTCGGGGTTGATCTTTTCCGGCTTCTTTTCCTGGGGCGCCTCCTGGCCGGGCTGCTGTGGAACTTTCTCGGGCTGCTCGGTAGGCTGGTTTTGCGGCTGCTGCTCCAGGTCGGGCTTGGCCGACTTCTTGGGAGCGTAAACCGTCTCACCGGTATTCGGAGTGGGCCCCGGCCCCGGCTGCTGCGCACGCGCCACCGGGTTTGAACCCAGAATCCACAAGCCGGCAGCCGCACAAACCACCGCCGCGGCGCAGATTATCTTGCTTCTTGTACTTTTCATAGAAGGTCTTTACCCCCTTTGCTATCATGCCATCGCCGTGGACAGGGGTCAACCGAAGGGTCCGGACCATGGATGCTAAACAGGTTACCCCCCAGGGGCAAGCAACTCTTCGAGCATCTTTCCCCTTGCTTCGACCGGCTGGTTGCGGTATATCAGTGCCACGGTAAATGTCACAAGGCCGGCCCGTGAACCTTCAGCCCCGTCCTGGGCGCAGGTCCCCGGCGATACTTTGTTTGAGTTGGAGGGAACACTATGGATGCAGACTCGCCTCAAGTTATGGCAGAGAGCGCACCGTCGGAGCAGTCCAAACCTGCGAACACCGGACTGCACGCCGTCGCTCCTTCCGAGCGCGTCCTGTCGGTTGACGCTTTGCGCGGTTTTGACATGTTCTGGATAGCCGGCGGAGCCCCGTTTGTTCTGGAATTTTTCAAGCTGTTTGCCAACCCGCTGCCACCGTGGCTGGCTGGACAATTTGAGCACACCCCCTGGGTGGGCTTCAATTTCTGGGACATCATCATGCCCCTCTTCCTTTTTATCGTGGGCGTGGCCATGCCATTCTCCATCGGCAAGCGCGTGGAGCGGGGCGATGGCCGCCGCGATATCTACCGCAAGGTGGCTTACCGCGTCGCGGTGCTGTGGGTTCTGGGCATGGTGGCCCAGGGACACCTGCTGCTCTTCACACTGGGCAACTTCCAGATTTATAGCAACACGCTGCAGTCGATTGCCGCCGGTTACCTGATCGCCTCCATTGCGCTGGTGGAGCTGCCGGTGCGTTGGCAGGCGGGCCTGGCGATTGCGCTGCTGGTGGTTTTCTGGGCGCTGATGCGTTTCGTGCCCGTGCCGGGCGTCGGAGCCGGAGTCATCACCCCGCAGGGCAATCTGGCCATGTGGATTGACACGGCCATCCTGGGCCCCTTCCGTGACGGAACCAACTACACCTGGATTCTCAGCAGCCTGGGCTTCGGAGCCACCACGCTGATGGGCGTGATGGCCGGCCACCTGCTGCGTGGTCCCAAACCCAAGGAGCGCAAGGCTCTGCTGCTGGCAGCGTCTGGACTGGCGTGCCTGTTTGCGGGCTGGCTGTGGGGCCTGGAGTTTCCCATCATCAAACATATCTGGACCAGTTCCATGGTGCTGTGGTCGGGCGGCTGGTGCCTGCTGCTGCTGGCCCTGTTCTACTACGTGATCGACGTGCGGGGCTACCGGCGCTGGGCGTTCTTCTTTATCGTCTTTGGCATGAACGCCATCGTTGCCTACATCGCTCCGGACATCATCCCCTTCAGGACCATCAGCCACAAGCTGTTTGCAGGGCTCGGCGCGCACCTGGGAATCTTCGGTAACTTCCTGGTCGCCGCCGGAACTGTGGGCATCCTCTGGCTCGGGCTCTACTACATGCTCCGCAAGAAGACTTTTGTTAGGATTTAGGTTGCGGTTGCTCTGAACCTTGGAAAGTGACGGGGAGGTAAGGTCCGCATGTGGCAAGCCTGGTTTCTGGATTTGAGTGGGACATTTCGCGGCGCCAGCCTTCTTGGCTTTGACCCTTTCCATCCCGACAGGTATTCAGAAGAGTTTCCGATGAATACGGGACAGACGTTTGTTCCCCGTTGAAAAGATGGCGGTGTCCAGGATGGATTGAGATCGGTCGCGAGCAAGCCGCACGCCGCGTCATCCCAGCCACTGAACCCGTAGACAAACGGAATGCGAATTCACATCATCCAGCACGTAGCGTTTGAGGGGCCGGGGGCGATTGCCGAGTGGGCGCTGGAGCGCGGACACTCGAA
>JBAUWE010000129.1:0-3588 GCA_049583595.1 Terriglobia bacterium | reverse complement strand
CTGCCAGACCTCCCATTGCGAATAGTCGCCAAACCGTTCCACTCCGCCCAGACCATCTAGACCCAGAACGACGGTTGACACGCGATCCAGCATGAAGCGATCGTGCGTGACCAGCACCAACGCTCCGCCATAGCCCAGCAGGCTCTCTTCAAGGATTTCCAGGGTCGGAATATCCAGATCGTTGGTGGGTTCATCCAGCAACAAGACGTCTGCCGGCTGCAGCATCAGCTGCGCGATCAGGACACGCGCCCGTTCGCCTCCGGAAAGCCGCCCGACCGGCTGGTTCAGGTCGTCGGCATCAAACAGGAACCTTGCAGCCCAGGCGGCCACATGAATCACCCGCTCCTGATAAACCACCGAATCGCTTTCGGGCGCCAGGGCGCGGCGCAGTGGGAGGTCGGGGTCCAGCTCGCGATTCTGGTCAAAGTAAACCATCCGCAGCGCGTCCGCCCGGCGCACCTCGCCGCCGCTGGCCTGCAGGTCGCCTCGCAGCAGGCGAAGCAGCGTGGTTTTGCCGCTCCCATTCTGTCCCACCAGCCCCACTCGCATTCCCGCCCTCACGGTGAAGTTCAGGCCTGCAAACAAGGTCCGATCACCAATCGAATAGCTCACGCCCTCCATCTCGATCAACTGTTTGGTCTGCCGGTCGGTGGCGGCAAAGTCAATCCTGGCGGCCGCCGTGCGGCTGCGGGAATTCAGGTCCGCCAACTCGCCAATCAGCTCGTGAGCTTTATCGATCCGCGCCTTGGCCTTGGTGCGGCGGGCCCGGGGCCCCCTGCGCAGCCATTCCAGTTCCGTGTGCACGCGATTGGCCAGCGCACCCTGCCGTTTTCCCTGCGCAGCGAGGTACTCTTCCTTCTTCTCGAGAAACCTGCTGTAGTTTCCTTGAACGCGAAGCACGCCATCCGCATAGGCGCGATTGAGTTCCACCATCTCGCTGGCAATATTTTCGAGAAAGTAACGATCGTGGCTGACCACCACGCAGGCAAACGCCGCGTTCTGAAGCAGGGACTCGAGCCATTGAATTCCGGCAAAGTCCAGGTGGTTGGTGGGCTCATCCAGAAGCAGAACGTCCGCCCGCTGCGCCAGCCCCTCGGCAATCATCAGGCGTTTGCGCCAGCCGCCTGACAAGACGGCGGTGGGGGTTTCAAAGTCGTTAAAGCCGGCCCGCCCCAGCACCTCGGCTGTCCGGGCCGCCCGCTCCACCCGGGGCACGGCCGCCCGCTCAAGGGCCCTCTCGATCACCGATCGGGCCGTCTCCCCAGGCGCGAAATCGGACACCTGTGCAACATAGCCGACCTTGCAGCGCTTGCGCGTTGCAACCTCGCCGCTGTCCGGTTTCACGCGGCCGCAGAGAATCTCCAACAGAGTCGACTTGCCGGCGCCGTTGGGGCCGATCAGGCCAATCCGGTCGCCTTCGGACACCGTGAAGGAGACCTCCTGGAACAGCGGTGCGATCCCGTATTGCTTCGATAACCCTTGGGCATTGATGATCGGGGCCAAGTTGCTCCATGTCCTCCTGCGATGAATGGGGAAGATTTTTTTAGAACTTTGTCCTCATGGGGTTTCAATCCTAATTGTATCGCGAGCTGTGCTTTGTTGCCTGGTGTTCATTCGCTCCGGGATCGTTGCGGCTGGCCAACCGAGCCGGAGCGAAGCCGCTCAACCCCTGGACCGCCGCACTCGGGAAAGCCGGTGGCGCAGGCCCTTGCGGTCTGCGGCCTTTGATTTTCGTCGCGGTTTTGAGCTCTGGGTTAGGGGTTCCGGGTCTGCAATCTGAAATTTCAGATTTGAAATTGGCCCCGGTGCGTGGGGTGGCTCTCCCATCGCGATTCTTGCGATGTGTGATGGCATAAGGTGGTCGGCTCCTCGCCGGGCGGCGCATCCGTCGCGACTTTTGCGATGGATGCGGACCAGGACCGCACGCCTTTCCGGAAGGGCGCGGACCTCTAATCCAGGGGGGCGCGGCTTCAGCCGTGCCATATAACGAGTGAACTCGCGGCTGGCGCCCCGATAGATCGGGACGTACTCGCGCGGCATGTTCAAGCGCCACCCGACCTTCGACGGCACCCCAACCTGTTCCATGGCCCCCGTCGCCGCACCCTTGCCGCTTCTCCAGGAGGTCGCATGACTCGTCTTCAATTTTTGGTTTTACATTTAAGAGAGGATCTACCCGCTACAACAGAACCCGGCGGCAAGGATGCGCCGCTACAACAAAGGCCCGCGGATACGCAACCATCACCTTTTGCCTGCAAACCACCGATAAAAGATCTATGCGGCCTCAACCAGAGAGATCGGGGAGTCCTGAACTCGAGGAAGCTCGCATCCTGCAACATGCGATGATTCCGGTTGAACCGCTGTGCGCGCATTCTTTTGAAGTGGCCTGCCGCTTTCGTCCAGCCTACCGGGTGGGTGGAGACTTTGCCGAATACTATCTCCATCCCGACCGCCGCCTGGACATTTACCTGGGCGACGTTGTGGGCAAAGGACTCCCGGCGGCGCTTTACGCGGCTCTGGCCGCCGGCATGCTGCGCGGGTTCAACAAGCGCGGAGAAACGCCGGTATCGCTTCTCGATCGTTTAAACAAACGATTGCTTTTCTACGCTCTGCCCGGCCGCTTCTGCGCTTCCCAGTACGCCATGCTGGACCCTGACACGCGCCTGCTGACTGTGGGCAATGCCGGACTCCCCTTCCCATTGCAGATCACCACCACCGGCTGCTGCCCGATTGGGAGCGGCGGGATTCCCCCCGGCATGTTTCAGGATGCCGTCTATGAGCAGCATTCCGTCCGCTTGCAGCCGGGAGAGTCGGTGGTGTTTTACACGGATGGAATCGTCGAAGCGGCCAACAGAGCCCGGGCGCAATTCGGGGTGGAGCGTCTGATGCAAGTGTGCGAACAACGCAGGGAACACTCCGGGCTGGAATTGCTTCGGTTTGCTTTTGAGGCGGTCAACGAGTTTGTAGAAGACACTCCCCAAAGTGACGATATGACGGCCATCGTTTTGAAAGTTTTCTGACCGGGGCCGGCGCTCCACCCGCGCCTTTTTAAGTGCAATTCGCAATTCGCCAATCGCCACTGGCGCGATAGTGGTGGGCTCAGGAGGAATGGCTGACCACTTCCACCAGGCCGGCAACGTCGCCCAGGCTGTCGTAGACGGGGCCGAGGACGGAAATCATGCCGGGCCGTTGCTTGACGGTGACGGGCTTGCCGGTTTCGAGCACAGTGCGCATGGGCGGAAACATCTCCTGATCGATGGCGCCGAAGGTCCAGAACTGGCTGAGCTCATGCACGTTGCGGATGACCACCTGGATCTTGTCCGGGTGGCCCGTGATGGGCATCCAGAGGTTGACGTCGCAGTCGAAGGGAGCCAGGCGCGCCAGGCGGATGAGCGTTTTCTTGGCGGAGTTGAATTCGGCGTCGTTCACGTCGTAGTTGTCGCCGGCCAGGAAGCGGTCATGCGGGTCGGACTTGAACATGTATTCGAGAGCGCGCGGGGTGACGATGCGGCGGCAGGCGTCGCCATCCACCATCACGGCGGCCACGCGGGCGATGTGGTCGAGTTCCTGCTCAATCTGCTCAGGGGTGTG
>JBAUWE010000128.1:0-4159 GCA_049583595.1 Terriglobia bacterium | reverse complement strand
GGATAGCGCAATTCCGGCGATCATAGATCGCCGCTACAGGAAGAGACAATCCGCGGCGTGGCATCACGTTTGGGAATGGGAAGCATGCGGGCATCGTTGGAGGCGCGGGGGAGAATCGAACTCCCGCATAAAGGTTTTGCAGACCTCTCCCTTACCACTTGGGTACCGCGCCGGAAGAATTGGAGCGGGAAACGGGATTCGAACCCGCGACTTCGACCTTGGCAAGGTCGCACTCTACCACTGAGTTATTCCCGCTTGACTCCTGGAAACTCAACTTACCAAAAAATTATAGAAAGCGGCAGGGTTCCGTGTCAAGCAACGCGACGGTGGCGCATTCATTTGAACCACCTGGCAACGAGTTCATCCCGACCTATGGCGGCGTCAATGCGCCGCTACTCCAAATTGCAAATCTCAGAATCAGGACGGCTCGTGCGGCCTTGCCGGGGTTCCGGAGCGCAGGTTCAGGCAGGCGATCTCCGGCGGGCAGCCCACCCGCAGGGGAACCAGTACCTTGCCGATGCCGCGGCTGACGTAGATTTGGGTGCCGTCCAGCCGGTTCCATCCGGCGATGAACCGCTTGCCCAGTTTGGATTTTGCGTAGAGCCCTCCCACGACGGGCAAGCGGACCTGGCCGCCATGGGTATGTCCGGAGAGCACCAGGTCAATGTGATGCTCGGCGGCCATGCGCACTCCCTCCGGATTGTGGCATAGGAGGATTTTGGGATCACGCGCCGGCACGTTCCGAATTCCGGCTTCAAGGTCGTCGGCGCTCCACCACAGGTCGTCCACGCCAATCAGCCAGAGGCGGTCGCCTCCCGACTCGAGCGCGAAGTGTGAATTGCGCAAAACGTGGATGTGATGCGCTTCAAGGGCCCTCGTCATCTCATCGGCATCCACATTGAAGTCGTGATTGCCGAGAACAGCGAAAACTCCCAGCCTTGCCCGCAGCCGGCCCAGCACCTGGGCTACAGGCCAGATGTAGGTGGGAGAAAAAGTCACATAGTCGCCGGTCAGGACAATCAGGTCGGGCTGAAGGTGGTTGGTCATTTTCACAGCCCGTTCGACTTCTCCAAGAGGCGTGAAGAGGCTGTGGTGAATGTCGGTCAGGTGGACAATCTTCAAACCATCGTGCGCCTGGCTGAGGCGGCGGATGTGGATGTCCATCTCGGTAATTTCGGGGTCGGGAGAGACAGGCGGGGGAGAAAGCGGTGGGGTGGCGGAGAGGGAGAGCGTGATCAGCCCCCGGCGTCTCGCGCGACGCCTCGATACCAAAGGTGTCCTCATATTGTTTCCCGACGCTAATCAGCAAGGACCCCGAAGGCCCCCATCAAATTCAATTGCAGCCTTAGCTGCACTTCACTTTACTGTGCTCTTCCAGAATAGATGAAAAAATCTCGAGCATGGGCTCATGAATCAGCCCATTGGAGGCAAAAATCTCATCACGATGGAGCGAAAAAGGTCCGCCATTCAGGTCCGTAACCCGGCCTCCCGCTTCCGTTACCAGCAGGGAACCGGCTGCCTTGTCCCAGGGGTTCAGCTTCAGTTCCCAGAAGCCTTCAAAGCGTCCCACGGCCACCGAACAGAGGTCCAGCGCCGCGGCGCCCGCCCGGCGAATTCCGTGCGAAAGGTGCGTGAGCTTGAAAAAGAATTGCAGGTTCAAGTCGTGATTGGAAGCGAAGGGCGGAAAACCTGTACCCAGCAGGCTTTCAGCAAGATCAGAAGTTGGTGACACCTTGATGCGCTCTCCGTTCAGCGTGGCCCCGGCGCCCCGCTCGGCTGCGAACATCTCTTCGCGGGTCGGGTCGTAAACTACTCCGGCGATCACCTCGTCACGGTAGGCCAGGGCCAGGGTGACGCAATATACGGGGAACCCGTGGGCGAAGTTGGTGGTGCCGTCCAGCGGATCAACGTACCAGCAGTAGTCGGAGCCGGTTTCCTTGCCACCGCCTTCCTCGGCTACGATGGCGTGATCGGGAAAGTGTCCACGAAGGCGCTCAATGATCATGGCTTCGGAACGCCGGTCGGCGTCCGTGACAATGTCTGATTTGCGCTTATAAGAAATTTCCCGTGGCTGCTTGGAGAGCTGGGCCAGCAACGCACCCGCTTCGCTGGCGATTTCGACTGCAATATTCAGGAATTTGTCCATATGAGTTAAAACCCTTTAATTCAATCTCTTCCTTTCGTGTTCCCCTCAGTGGGATGCTCTGCCGGCAATTAACCCCGGGTCCCTGCCAGGACTTGTTTCCGGCCCTCGCCTTCCACCCAGACGGCGCCGTCTTCAAAATACTCTTTTTTCCACACAGGCACCACCTGCTTGAGTCGGTCAATGAGATAGTGGCAGGCCTCAAACGCCGGCCGGCGGTGCGCCGCCGTCACAACGATGGCGACACTGGTCTCCCCGATTTCCAGTCTTCCCGTGCGATGAATGATGCCGACGGAGTGGATGCCAAATTTCTCTTTGGCTTCCGTACCAATTTCTTCCATTTTACGGATGGCCATCGGGGTGTAGGCTTCGTATTCCAGATAAAGGGTCTTTCGCCCGCTTGAATGGTTGCGGACGACGCCCTCAAAAGTGACCACCGCCCCGTCTGCAGGGGACTGGAGCGATCTGGCCAAATCCGAAGCCGAGATTTTCTCGCCGGTGATGCGGTAGCGTCTGTCGTCCGTGCCGCCGCTGACTGGAGGCATAAAGGCCACTTCATCGCCTTCGTGTAAAGCGTCCAAGGGGCCTGCTATCTGCTGGTTAACCGCAAAGAGCAGCGACCCTGCCAGTTCACCCAGGCGCGGGAAGCGGCTTTCGTAAAAGCGCCGCAGCCCCTGGAGGTTTTCGCCCTCTCCAAGTTCGATCTGCTCTTCCCGAAGCCCCGTAAGGTCGTGGGTGAATCCAAAAAACAAGACTTTGATTCTCATCGGACTCTCAGCGCTTCCTTCTAGTATACACCCTGAGGGAACCCCCGGGGCAGTGGGGGCTCATGAAAGCAGGCGGGGAGAGCGGTTGTATGCCGGTTGGCTACGCTATGTCCGGCCGAGCAAATGGCGAAGAGATGTTTCGAAATCGGGAAACTGGAAAGTGAATCCTGAGTCCAGCAGCCGCCGGGGTTCCACGCGCTGGCTGGAAAGCAGCAGGGCATCACCCATTTCGCCGAAGATCAGACGCACGGCGAAGGCGGGTACGGAAAGAAATGTTGGTCGCCGCAGAACATTTCCCAACGCTTTGGTCATCTCCACGTTTCGGACCGGGTTGGGTGACGCGGCGTTGACCGGTCCGGAAAGGGATTCGGTAGTGATGACGTGTGAAATGGCATGAGTGAGGTCATCAATCGCGATCCAGCTGACAAACTGCCGCCCGTCGCCCAGCTTTCCGGCCACTCCTGCCTTGAACGCCGGAAGCATGGCCGGTAAGGCCCCGCCATTGGCGCTGAGCACCATGCCGATGCGAAGGTTGACCACGCGGACGCCTTTTTGCCGGGCGGGCTGTGCGGCCGCCTCCCATTCCTGGCAGACCTCGGACAAAAAGCCCGAACCCGCAGGGCTTTCTTCCGTCAGGATCTCGTCGCCGCGCGAGCCGTAGAATCCCACCGCGGAGGCCGAAACAAGTACGCGAGGGGGAACAGCAAGCTGCGCCAGCGATTCTGAAAGCAGTCGCGTGCCGCGAACACGGCTTTCGCGCATGCGTTCCTTTCGCTCCGCGGTCCAGCGAAGCGCATGGATGCTCTCTCCGGCGAGGTGCACCACGGCATCGGTTTGCTCCAGGGCGCTCGTTTCCAGCTTGCCCGCGGCCGGGTTCCACACGGCGACGTCATCGCCCGGCGCCACGGCGCGGCGAACCAGCCGCACAACCCGGTGACCCTGTTCCGCCAAGTGTGCAACCACTGCGGAACCAATCAGCCCGCTTGAGCCGGTGATGAGGATTTTCATCATCATCCATCCTTAAGAAGTGCAGTTTTGGGGAAGCCTGCGGCGGCTGGGATTGCAAGCGGACCGGCCGCCGGCATCTGTGGTCAGGTTAACACAATACGGGCCCCGAATCTCGTGCAAGCAGGCCCGGACGTGCGGTCTCCTCGAAGATCGGACCCTTGTTGCAAGTCCGGGCTATACTTGGGACTAATATGGCGCAGATTCTGATCAGCGGTAAAGACTGGTCCGGGCGGGCGCTGCT
>JBAUWE010000127.1:0-12121 GCA_049583595.1 Terriglobia bacterium | reverse complement strand
AATTTGGAGCATTACTTGAAGAACTGGGCATCCGTGTCGCGGTTTGTGGCATGCGCGCTCGTTCTGTCCGGCGGATTGTATTCCGCTGCGTTGTTGTACGGGCAAAAGACTTTCCAGTTGCTCGATGTTCAAAAAGTCCGCGCAGATGAGCCGGCTGCACGTGCGGTCCTGCGACTTGTGGCGCCCGCGCATCCGCCCGTTGTCACTTGCGACGTGCTGGTAGTGGGCGGCAGCACGGGCGGAACTTCAGCCGCTCTGGCCGCGGCCCGGGCCGGGATGCACGTCTGCCTCACCGAGGAAACCCAATGGCTGGGCGGGCAGATGACCTCGCAGGGCGTTTCCGAATTTGATGAAAACCGCTACGTCGAAACCGCCGGCGGAACGGCTTCATACTACAAGCTGAGAAACGGCATCCGGCGGCATTATCTCGACCGCTTTACGTTGTCACCGCGGGGCAGGGCACAGGTGCACTTTAACCCCGGTAACTGCTGGGTGAGCGCGCTCTGCTTTGAACCGACGGTCGCCCTTCAGGTGCTGCAATCCATGCTCAAGCCTTACGAGCAGAAGGGCCTGCTGGGGGTTTTCCTGAGGACCAAAGCCGCTTCTGTGAGGATGAACGGGAAGCGAGTTGAATCTGTTCTCGCCTACCAGTTCAACACGGGGAAGTGGTTTCGGTTCCGGGCGAAATATATTCTCGATGCGACGGACCTTGGCGAACTGCTGCCGATGGCAGGAGCAGAGTCCGTGACCGGCACTGAATCCCGCAGCCTGACAGGCGAACCGGACGCGCGGAAAGGCGCGGGCGATCCCACCGATGTCCAGAGTTTTACCTACTCTTTTGTTCTGACTCGTGTCCCGAGAAATCAGGATTTGCTTCCCAAACCCGAAGGCTATAAGGCGAACCGGCAAGGCCAGCCGTACACGCTTACTCTCGATTACGGACATGGAAAATTTCTGACCTACGGGGTGTTCACAAAAAACCCGGGGACGCCTGGTTCTTTCTGGGCTTACCGTCGACTGGTGGCGAAGGAGAATTTTGCGGGGCCGCACGCCCCGCCCGACATTTCGCTGATCAACTGGCCGGGCAATGACTACTGCGGTTCCGGCCTGCTTTCCAGCAACCCCCTCGCTCGGGCCGAACAGTTGCGCCGCGCCAAACTGCTTGCCCTGGGTTTTGCCTGGTGGCTGCAGCATGATGCACCCCGGAACGGAGCAGGGAAGGGATTCCCGCAGTTACGCTTTCTGACTTCGGGACTCGGCTCAACAGACGGCCTTTCGCTCTATCCCTACATTCGTGAGTCGCGAAGGATCCGGGCGCTGGAGACCATCCGCGAGCAGGACATCTCCGCCCTTTATCAGAAAGGTCCCCGAAGCAGGTGGTTTGCGGATTCCGTGGGGATTGGGTTTTACCCCATCGACATCCATAGCTGCGATAAGAAGGACTTTAGTTCCGGCACGAAACCCTTCCAGGTGCCGCTGGGCGCGCTGGTTCCGGCGGACATTCAAAATCTGATTGCGGCATCCAAAGATATTGGCACCACGCACATCACCAACGGCGCCTACCGGTTGCATCCCATTGAGTGGGCCATTGGTGAAGCTGCGGGGCGACTTGCGGCACTGGCAGTAAAGTCCGGCCACACGCCACGGGCAATCGCGGAAAACGCGAAACTGACCACAACCCTTCAGGTTGACCTTGTGCGCAGCGGTGCACCCATCTACTGGTTCGATGATCTGAAGGTAGACGACCCGGCGTTCCCGGCGGCTCAGTTGCTGGCTGCAAAAGGAGTCTTCGGCGGCAATGGCCAGAACCTGCACTTTTCACCTTCCGCGCCGGTAACCAGACAGGACGCGCTGATCGCCCTTGCAAGATCGCTGGGCATTGAACGCATTCCCGCTGCCAGGCTTTGGTCCGCTCCGTTGAGCGCGGCAGCGCTGCAAAAATTGATAGCGATGGGTTACTGGCGCCGCACTGCCGATGCGCGGGAGAAACTGGATCGACCGGTTTTCGATTCGGAACTTCAGGACGCGGTGAGAAACACGCACGTGGAACTGCCCAAAGGCAACTCGGAACGGAAAGTGGTCAGCCGCTCTGCCTTCGCCATCTGGCTGATGAAGGTTTACGTTGCCCGGCAGAAAATCTCCTCATGGTGATGATAAGCACGGCGAAGTGAATGCCGTGCGAGGGGGCATTTCCTCTGTTGGGCGAATCAGCATTAAAGTGTTACATTTGAACGCTATCTTAGGATTGGAATAGACTTCGTGGGCGAACACGATTCGCCATCCTTGTGGCACGGAGGTCCCAGGTATGAGCAAAATGGACCGGCGAAAGTTCCTTTACTCACTTGGAGCGAGCGGTGTTCTCGTGGGCGCCTTTCCGCCAGCCGCTGAGCCCGCGCCCGCGCCTGCCGCTAACAAACCGATTTCGGGAAGCTGGTTTGAATTTCAGCACCACGCCACCGTTGAGGGGGTAGATTGGAATCCCCAGTGCGCCGACTTGAGTTGTGCGCAGTGGGACGCCAAGGTAAAGGAAATCTCCGACATGGGCATGGATTACCTGGTGCTGATGGCAACGGCTGTCTATTACCGGGCGTTTTTCCAGACAAACATTTTCCCGCCCTGGCGCCTGGCTTGCGCTGACCCGATGGAAGCCGTGCTGACGGCAGCGGACAAGTACGGCGTCAAGTTCTTTATCGGAGGCGGTTTTTACGGTGACTGGGCCAGCCCGAAAATCGTTGCCGACCCCGTGGCCGCCCGGAAACGCCTGCAAGCCATCGAACAGCTTGCTCAACTCTACGGGCATCACAAAAGTTTTTACGGATGGTACTGGCCCAACGAGGCCTTCATTGACCGCTACTATTCGGATGAGTTCATTCGGTACGTCAACACCTGCTCCCGGCTGGCCCGGCGGTTGACTCCGCGGGCACAAATTCTGATCGCGCCTTACGGGACGCGCGTGGCGGTTCCCGATGACAAGTATGTGAAGCAACTGGAGTCGCTGGATGTTGACGTGGTCGCCTACCAGGACGAAGTCGGCGTTCAAAAGTCTACACCCGATGAGACTCCGAAGTTTTACGAAGGGTTGAGAAAGGCCCACGACCGGGCGCAGCGGGCAGCCATGTGGGCGGACGTCGAGATTTTTCGCTTTGAGGGAGCCGTATATAAGAGTGCGCTACTTCCGGCCCCTTTCTCGCGTGTGTTGCGGCAGCTTGAGGCTGTTTCGCCCTGGGTGGATCAGATTCTTGTCTACCAGTATCAAGGCATGATGAACAAACCCGGGTCGACGGCCTTCTGTGGGTCTCCCGCGTCTACCAAACTCTATACGGCCTACGCGGAGTGGCTGAAGGGCCGCAGCTAAGGGGACTGGGTGTCAGAGCAGACATCATTAGGTAGACCCGTGTCCCGTACAGGATGACGAATCGTGTTCAAGGGGAACAAGCTATCACGGAAATTGCGAAGAGGGAATCGAGGCGTGAACGCATTCGATGCCAAGGAAAGGCCGGGACGCCGTGAGATTCTGAAGACATTGGGCGCTCTTCCGCTGGCGGCTTTTGTTCCGGCGCTTTCCGAGGCGCGGACGCATCGGCCGTTCTATTTTGCCTGTGAAGAGAATAACGACGTCTTCCATTTGGCAGTGGCGTCGGGGATGCGCTGTGAGCGATATGCTCATGTAAAAGACGCCGTTGCACATGCGCCCGAGGGTTCCGGCGTCCTGGTGCTTGCTGAAGGTTATCCCCATCGACAGACCCCCGTCGATGCCGCGGTGTATGAGCAAGCTGCAAAGAAGAGGCTGCGCCTGTACGTGGAGTTTCCTGATTCCGTTCCGGGCATGCCTTTGGGTGCCCCCCAGCACGTGGCGCAGGGAAGGTATCACAATATTCTCGAACGTTGCGTTGTTGTCACAGATGCGTTTGCTCCGGCGCTCAAACGGATGCGGATTCTGGCGCTGCATGATTGCATCTACGTTCCGGTGGAATCGCATCCAGCCGAACTGGTTCTGGCGCGCGTGGCGGGATTTGAGACCGCGGTTTATGGGCTTCCAAAAGAAGGCGTTCATCCTATTCTCTTCAGGCATCCCGGCCGCGATGTCCTGGTGTCTACAACAAAGCTCAGCCAGTTTCTCACGGGCCGGTATGCTCCTCCTGAGGCCTGGCCGCACGTCTGGCGGTGGATTTTGGGCTGGCTTTCAGCGGGGCGGAAGTTGGGCCTGCCGCACTGGACGCCGGTTGTCCGTCCCGCATTCAAGAGAGATGGACACTTGCCTGCAAAGGCCGAGCGCGAAGCTTTCAGCAGGGGCGTTGCGTGGTATTCCAACGCAAACCTCTTCGTTGCGCCTTCCTGGAAGCCGATGGTTTATAAATACGCCAGGGAATCCAGTGTTCCGCACAACATGGATAAAGGTTGGCCGCTGGGTAACGGCAGTGACGGCCTTCTGGAAGGTTTTGCGAGCAACATTGAATGGAACGGAAATCAGCCCGTCGGTTGGAACCTTCGCAACGACTGCATCGGCGAGGTTTCCCTGAGCATGGCGCTTTCAGGCGCCATCGAAATGAAGCCGGAGAACAAATCGATTGCCCGCAACCTGAACAACTTTATCTACTTCAACTCGCAACTGTCTGCGGCGCCGAGGAACGACCCGAAGAGCCCTTCCTTTGGCCTCGTAGGTTGGACACTGCCGCTGGCTCCGGGCACCTACTATGGTGACGACAACGCGCGAAGCATGTTGGGAACGATGGCGGCGGCAGGCGTGTTGCGTTCAAACCGCTGGGATGCCGGGGTGCTTCGTTGCCTGCTTGCCAATCTTCGCACGAGCGGCACACTGGGCTTCCGCCACAACTCGCTGACGGACAAGGAGCTTCAAAAATTGGGCTGGCGGCATTTTTACAATGAGAAGTTTGTGAACTATCATCCGCACTTCGAGGCCTATCTATGGGCGTGCTTTCTGCGGGCCTATGCGAAGACGCATTACGAACCCTTCCTGCAGAGGACCAGAACGGCGATCCAAATGACCATGGCGGCCTATCCGGCCCAATGGCACTGGACGAACGGCCTGCAGCAGGAGCGGGCGCGAATGTTGTTGCCACTGGCCTGGCTGGTGCACCTTGAAGACAAGCCTCAACATCGCAACTGGCTGAAGCGGATTGCCGGCGACCTGATTTCTTTTCAGGACAAATCGGGAGCCATCCGTGAGGAAGTTGGGTCCGAGGGTAAGGGCCAGTACGGGCCCCCAAAATCGAACGACGCCTATGGAACATCCGAAGCGCCGCTGCTGCAACAGAACGGCGATCCTGTCGCGGACCTGCTCTATACCACGAACTTTGCGTTTCTGGGCCTGCACGAGGCGGCTGCCGCCACTCGCGACCCGATGTATTTGAAGGCTGAAAACAAGCTGGCCGAATTTCTTTGCCGCATCCAGGTCAGGTCAGAAAATCATCCCGAGCTGGCGGGCGGCTGGTTCCGGGCCTTTGATTATGGAACGTGGGACTACTGGGCCAGCGGGTCAGACTGGGGCTGGGGGCCGTGGTCGATCGAGAGCGGCTGGACGCAATCCTGGATCACGGCTGTGCTGGGTATGCGCCAGCTCCACGCTTCACTGTGGGAATTGACGGGCCGCAGCAATCTGGGCGAGGATCTCAAACAGCTCTTACCGGTCATGTTCGGCAGTTGAGCGGCGGGCAATCAATCTGCTGAGGGAACTATGGAAGCAGTTTCACCTGTATTGGTGATGGGTCTGGCTCTGGCAGTGCTTTCGGGTCTGATGAATGGGACATTTACGCTGCCCATGCGTTACCTGGGGCGTTGGTCGTGGGAAAACGTCTGGGCGCTTTTTATTCTGATCGCCTGCCTGTTGATGCCCGTTGTCATCGCGGCAACGACGGTGCATAACCTGGGAGAATCGCTTCACCAGGCTCCGACTCATGCCATTGTGATGGCCATTGTGTGCGGCTTTGCCTGGGGTTTCGGGGCTGTCATGTTCGGGCAGGGCGTCAGCGCCATTGGCATTTCGCTGGGCAACACGTTCGTTCTGGCCATCAGTTCCTCTCTGGGGTCGTTCCTGCCCATTCTTTTGCTCGATCCGGCCAAACTGTTTGAGAAGCAGGGCGAGGCGATCATGGCGGGAACGGTGATTGCGATTGCGGGTATCGCCCTTTGCGGCTACGCGGCCAAGCTGAAGGAATGCAGCCAGATGAATGAGAATGTACGGCAGCAGATGGTGGGTGAAGCGCGGCCGTTCTGGATCGGCCTGTTACTCTGCGCCGGCGCGGGTGTGCTGTCGGCGGTTTTCAACATCGGCTACAGCGGGGCACAGGGAATTATCCAGTCAGCAGAGCGTCTGGGTAACAGCGCCTTTGCGGGTTCAAACCTTGTCTGGCTGCTGATGCTGACGGGCGGAGCCGTTTCGAATCTGGGGTTCTGCGCCTATTTGTTCAGGAAAAACCGAAGCCTGGGAAAATATCTGCAGCCCAAAACCGCATCGCTCTACGGCCTGACCCTACTGATGGGCCTGTTGTGGGGCGGGAGTATTTTTGTTTATGGTTCGGCTGCGCCCAGGCTCGGCAGGCTGGGTCCTGCTATTGGCTGGCCGATTAGCCTTTCTGTCGGTCTGCTCACTGCCAACGTTTGCGGCATTTTAGCCGGTGAATGGCGTTTCTCGCGCACTGTTGACCGGATATTCATGGGAGCCGGGCTGCTGGTGCTGATACTGGCCATCATCACGCTGGGCTGGTCCAGCACAGTTGCCTGATGGACGGTTTCCATCGAAGTGATTTTTCTGGCCAGTCTGGTAACGAAGCGGGTTGTGGAAAAACGCGCAAATTCCGTCAAAACAACTTAATTCTGGGCAAGGTTCTCAGCGTCGGGGGAAAGTATAGGCGTGGCCGCGGTTTCGGAATCGTCCTGTTGTTTGCTGCTCTTCCGCCACTTCAGGAAGGAATCCATGTAGGTGTAAAAGACAGGCGTGAGATAGAGCGTTACAAGCTGGGCAAACAGCAGGCCGCCAACTACGCAAACACCCAGCGGGCGCCGTGAGTCGGCGTCCGCGCCAATACCGATGGCGATGGGCATTGTGCCGATGATGGCGCAGGCGGTGGTCATCATAATCGGGCGGAAGCGAATCATGGAGCCCTGATAAGCGGATTCGCCGGCCGTGTAGTTACCCGTGCGTTCCGCTTCCAAAGCGAAATCTACCATCATAATTGCATTCTTTTTGACGATGCCGATCAGCATGATGAGGCCGACGAAGCCGTAGAGATCCAGTTGCATGTGGAACAGCGAAAGCGTGAGCAGCCCGCCGAAAGCTGCTGCGGGCAGGCCGGTGAGGATGGTGATGGGATGAACGTAACTTTCGTAGAGAATGCCCAGCACAATATAGATCACCAACACCGTCATGATGAGCAGGATGCCCAGTCCCGTAAGTGATTCCTTGAAGGCGTGGGCCGTCCCCTGGAATTCCGTCGTGATGGAGCCGGGCAGCGTGGTTTTTGCGAGTTGCTCCACTTCACTGACCGCCTGGCCCAGGGCCACTCCGGGCGCAAGGTTAAAGGACATGGTTACTGAAGGAAGCTGGCCGCTGTGGTTCACGGTGAGGGGGCCAACGCTGGTTGTAAATTTTGAGACGGCACTGAGTGGAACGAGCTGGCCGGAAGACGAGCTGATGTAGAGTTCCGAGAGCATGTTGGGGTCGCTCTGGAACTTGTCCTGCACCTGCATAATCACCCAGTATTCGTCGCTGGAGGTAAAGATGGGAGAAACGAGTCGCTGTCCGTATGAGCTGTAGAGGGCATCCTCCACCTGTTGTGGCGTTACGCCCAGTGCGGCTGCTTTGTCTCGGTCGACCACCACGTTGGCTTGCGGGTTTTTGACCTGGAGGTCGCTGGTGACGTCCGCAAGGCCAGGCAAAGAATTCATTTTCGCTTCAAACTTCTCAGCGGACTTGTAGAGTTCATCGGCTTGCGGGCTAGACAGGGTGTACTGGTACAGGCTCTTGGTCATGTGGCCGCCGATCCGGATGGAGGGCGGATTCGTAAGGAAGACCTTGATTCCGGGGATCTTGTCCAGCTTGGGTTGCAGCCCGTGCATTACGTCGTCGATGGTCATGTGGTGTTCATAGAGGGGGCGGATGAAGCGGACCAGAGAGTCAAGGACGGGGACGTGGCCATACCGGGCAACCAAATGATCATAGGCTGGGCTATCACTCCAGGGTCGGTTGGGACGGTCCAGTAAGTGGAGGAAGGCGTGCCCATTGTTCATGCCGCTGCTGAATGAGCCCCCGATGCCCGAGAAAAACTGAACAACACTCGGATCCGCCTTAAGCACGCGATTGACAGCCTGCTGATGCAACTTCATGGCGTCAAAAGAGATTCCCTGATTGGCTTCTGTCGAGACAGCAATCCGTCCGGAGTCGCCATTCGGTAGAAATCCTTTCGGAATGCGCCAAAACTCCCATGCCGTTCCCACCAGCACGAGGAACCCGAGAATCATCACCACCGCGCGATGACGCAGCGCCCAGCGAAGGGTCCATCCGTAAAAGCGTAGCGAGGCGTCCAGGATGTTTTCCAGTGTGCGATACAACCACTTTTGCCGTTTCTTATGCTGGGGACGCAGGTAGCGCTGGCAGAGCATTGGAGTGAGGGTGACGGAAACCACGCCGGAAACCAGAACGGCGGAAATGATAACCACAGCAAATTCGTGCAGCAGGCGGCCGAAGACACCGGGCATGAAAAAGACGGGCAGGAAGACGACGGCGAGTGAAACTGTCATCGAGAGAATAGTGAAGTTGACTTCCTTGGAGCCGTCGAGGGCTGCCTGCAGAGGTGTCTTCCCCATTTCCAGGTGGCGCACAATATTTTCAAGCATGACGATGGCGTCATCGACGACGAAGCCTACCGAGAGGGTCAGTGCCAGCAGGGACAGATTGTCAATGGTGTATCCCAGCAGATACATCACCGCGAAGGTTCCCATAATAGCCATCGGCAGGGCCATGCTCGGGATCAGCGTGGCGGAAGCGTTCCGTAGAAATAGGAAGATGACGAGAACAACCAGAAAAATGGCAACCAGAAGAGTGAATTTGACGTCGCTGACGGACTCGTCGACAGAGACGGAGCGGTCATACTCAATAGAAAGGTGGATTGACGGCGGCAGGAGGGAGTAAAAGGTCGGAAGAAGTTTGCGAATTTTCCTGACGATCTCGATGGTGTTGGTGCCCGGCTGCCGCTGGACCGCCAGCATGATACCCGGAACGTTGTTGATCCAGTTGGCTACGTAATTGTCCTGGACTCCATCGCTGACCGTTGCCACCTGCTCCAGTCGCAGCGGGGCGCCGTTGCGGTAGGCGACAATCAGCGGGCGATAGACGGTGGCGTCGGAGAGTTGTCCGTTGGACTCAAGATTATATGCCCGATGCGTGCCGTAGAGCGTTCCCATCGGCATATTGACGTTAGCGTTTTTAATGGCCGCCTCAATTTGGTCTATCCCAATCTGCCTGCTGGCAAGAGCCTTGGGGTTCAACTGCACACGCACAGCGTACTTCGCAGAGCCATGGACCCCAACCTGCGCGACGCCGGGAATCATTGAAATCTGCTCGGCAACCAGGTCTTCAGCATATTGGTCCACTTTGTAAAGCGGAAGGGTTGGCGAAGTAACCGCCAGCATAAAGATGGCCTGGTCGGCCGGATTTACTTTGCGCAGCGTTGGAGGAAAGGGCATGTTGGCCGGAAGCTGATGGGCGGCGGCAGAGATGGCCGACTGGACATCGAGAGCGGCGGAATCGAGGTTTCTGCTAAGGTCAAACTGCAAGGTAATTGAAGTGTTACCGAGCGAACTGGTCGAGGTCATAGAGCTCAGACCTGCAATGGTGGTGAACTGCTTCTCCAGCGGAGTTGCCACAGAGGAGGCCATCGTTTCCGGGTTGGCGCCGGGGAGGCCGGCTGAAACCTGGATGGTGGGGAAATCAACGTTGGGCAAATCACTGACGGCCAGGTAGCGGTAGCCAAATATGCCAAAGATCAAGATGGCCAGCATCAGGAGGCTGGTCATCACTGGCCGGCGGATAAAGAGTTCACAGAAATTCATGACATTCCTGAGTGATTACAGGGACTGGGTGAAATAGACCTTGGTACCCGGAACCAGGCGCACTTGCCCGTCGGTGACGACTGTTTCGCCTGCAGTAAGCCCCTGCAAAACTTCCGTCTTATTGTTGAAGGTTTGTCCCACTTTGACCTGCTGGACGTCAACGGTTTTGTCCGGCTTCACCACAAAAATATAGTCGCCTTGTTGGCCCGACTGCACGGCCTGTGAAGGCACAACCAGCACATTCTGCTGCTCACCGAGGTTCAGCACGACATTCGAGAACTGTCCCGGCCATAGGTGGTGGTCGGAGTTGGGGAAAGTCGCCATCAGTTGAATGGTGCCGGTGGTTGTGTCAACCGTGTTGTTCACAAATGTCAGAACGCCCGTTTCGGCAGCGGTACTGCCGGGCGGAGTGGCTCTGACACGTAAACGGGAGTGTGCCATGGAATCTTTTATGGATTCCAGATACTGCTGCGGAACGGAAAAGTTAACGTAGATGGGTTCCACCTGGTTGATCACCACCAGCGTCGGCGTGTCATGGGCGCGGACTGTGGCGCCGGGAGAGACGAGCTGGGACCCTGTCGCACCGCTGATGGGAGCATAGATGGAGCAATAGGAAAGTTGAATTTTGGCCGTCTGAATTGCCGCGTCGTCCGCGCGGACAACGGCCTCGGCAGCCGCAGAGCTTGCCTGCGATTGGTCATACTGCTGTGGGGAAACGATACCTTCCTTATAGAGCGTTTGGCTGCGTTGAAGTTCTGACTGGCTAAGCTGAGCCTGGGCTTTATCCCGGGCGAGGCCTGCTTCAGCCTGGGCGAGAGCGGCGAGAAAGGGCTCCTTGTCCAAGGTGACCAGCAGGTCTCCCTTGCGGACAAATTGGCCCTGCTGGTAATGGACTTCCTTGACGATACCAGCTGCCTGTGACTCTACGGAGACGGTCTGAAAGGGCTGGCCGGTCCCAATAGCGGTTAATTCGATCGGGACCGTGGTCCGTTCGGCCTGGGCCACCATAACCGGTACGGCAGCGGTGTCTTGCGGCCGCGCTACCTCTCCGCTGGATGTTGAGCCGCGCACCGGTGGATCGCCGCCGGTGCATGCGCTCAGAAGCATTACAGACAAAAGTGATGTGAAGATAAGGAATTTACAAACTTTGCTCATGTGTTCCTGTGTTCTGGTGATCGCGAAATTATCCCACATTTGAGCCTGAAGGGGAAGACGGCAAAAAGGTGATGACGAGTCTCAGGGTGAGTTGGTTACGTCTGCCGAATCTTAAACTTGCGATGCAGCGCGGCGCCCCGATGTTGAGTCAAGACTGGAGCAGGTTGTTGCGGAAGGGCTGAAACTGACCGCCGGCTGAAAAGAATGTTCTCCTCAGGCTTTCGTGGAGTGCTTTCAAACCGCCACGAAAAGTGAAGACGGTAAAGTGAACAGCCAGGTTTTGAAGGATCCTGAGGTTTGATGGTGAGCCGTGAGGGAATCGAACCCCCAACCTACTGATTAAGAGTCAGTTGCTCTGCCAATTGAGCTAACGGCCCGTCAATTCCGACTGAATGAAGTCTGGAACAACAACAAAAGAGTTTAGCACAAACCCGGCTGCCATTTTAAGAGTCTTGTCAGGCAGTGAACCACGAAAGCCTTCCGGCTTGGGCATGAGCCTGGGAATTGATTTATGATCGTAAGGGCACGATGCTGACCGGCAGGATGCAGACCGCAGGAGCGGGAAGAATTTCGCGGCGGTTGATGATCTGCGGGACTTCCATCTGTCTACTTGCCGGCTGATGACTTAACCGAAGGAGCAGCGCGTTATGACGGTTGTGGATCTCAAGGATGTTGCGATTATTATCCGTCCGGAAAAAGACAATGTTGCTGTGGTGAAGGCAGATTTTATTGAAAAGGGCGCCCAACTGCAGCATAACGGCACGGCGATTAGTCTTTCCGGGCGGGCGCTTCGGGGACAAAGCTTTGCCATCCGTGACATTGCCCGTGGAAAGCCTTACGTTTCGCTCGGCGACCCCATCGGGCTTGCGGCTTGTGACGTCAGGGCGGGTGACCCTGT
>JBAUWE010000126.1:0-7808 GCA_049583595.1 Terriglobia bacterium | reverse complement strand
TGCTCGCTCGATGGCGAGCCGTGCTCCTGCGACCCGGGCGAACACGGATTCGTCCTCAGCGAAGAGCGGGAACGCAAGGGGCGAGGCGACACGAGCCGGTTCCTCCAAGGGGGCGCCCGGCGTTCGCTGTGGCTGCGAGTGCGCCAGGGACAGCTTCATCGCGCACTCCCGGCGTTAATGCGTGCGCTGCGCCGGGAAGAATGGGTAATGATTGAAAGCAACAGCATCCTGGGCCACATCAAGCCCGCGCTCTATCTGTTTGTCCTCGACCCTTCCCAAAGCGACTTCAAGGCGACGGCCCGCAAGCATGTGGAGCGCGCCGACGCGCTGATCGTGATGGGACCCGCCGACCTCAAACATTCCTGGCCCGATATGGATGCCAGTCTCCTCAGCAGCAAGCCGGTTTTCCATCTGGCACGCCCCGACGATCTCAGTGATGAACTGGTCGGCTTTGTGCGGCAGAAGCTGGGTTTGGCCGAAGCTGCGCAAAGCGCCGAGGCCTGAGGTGCCGGGGTGGCGCCTAACTAGGCTCCTATGCTGGCCTATCGGAATCTATCGCCGCGACACTTCCACCACCGCGTTGTAATCCGGAACGCCGCTTTCGTCCAGCCGATCGGAAGGGATCAGCACATTGCCTTCCGGCCAGTGGACCTGCAGGCTTCCCGGCTTGATGCGGTCAATTTTGACCCGCCCGCGAAACCGGCCGTACTCATTGCGCAGGACCACCGTATCGCCCGTGCGCAGCGCCAGCCGCGCGGCGTCTTCAGCGGCCATGATCACGTCCTCGCGGCGCGCGCCGGTCAGCGGATCGGCGTCATCCTGCACGATGCTGTTGAACTGTTTTCCGCGCCGTGTGCTCAGCAGGAACCTGCCTTTGGGGACCCCTTCCTGGGGTAACTCGACCGCTGAAAAATAACCCTTGCCGTTGGCGGTGGCAAAGCTGCCGGCCAGCAGGCGCGGACCGCCGTACTGGAAGCTGTCGCCCTTACGTTTCAGTTTTCCGATGCCGCCATAGGTAGGGCAGACACGGTCAATTTCCGCCCGAATGTCGCCCGTGTCCTTCCAAGGGAAAGCTTTTTCGGCGCCTTCCGGATCGAAGTGCCGTGCCAGCATAACCGGAATTTCCCACTCATCGCGAGCCTCTCCCGGCCGCGGCCCTGGAATCTCCGGGCTGTAGATCACCCGCCGCTCGGTGCTGGTTTCGGTTCCGCCGCCGCGCTGTTCATAGCGGTTGCGGGCAGGCAGCAGCACCACGGTTTCTCCGGGATCGACCAGCATGGTGGGATTCACCACAATGTCCTGGTGGACCCGCAGCCGCAGGCGGCCCAGCGCGTCGCAAACGCGGTCGGGTTCCGGCAGCGTATCCATAAAATTGCCGCCGCTTTGCCACAGCATGTCGATTTCGCCGCGCTCGGCTCCCAGCACCATTTCCGCCGCGCCCATGCCTTTCCATGCCGGCGGCCGAAAGCCCCAGAAGTCCCGTCGGGCAAATTGCCAGGAATTCTCCTCGTTCACCGGGGAATCCATCACATAGGCAGACGGCATGGCGCCCATTTCAGCGCCGCCCTGCACACCGCTGTGTCCCCGGATGGGCATCAGGCCGGTATGGGGCCTCCCCACGTTGCCGCGGGCCAGTTGCAGGTTGACAATGGCGCGCACATTGTCGCTTCCGTAGCGGTGGTGCGTGATGCCCATGCTCCACACAAAAACGGCGCTGCGGGCCTTGCCGAAGGCCTCGGCAAAGCGCAGCATGTCCGCCCGCGTGAGCCCGGCGCCCCGCTCCAGGTCCTCCCAGCGCAGCTTGCGTGTTTTCCTTTCAAGTGCCCGCCAGCCGGAGGTGCGGTCGTCGATAAAGTCGCGATCGAGCCAGTTGTTTTCAATCAGGTACTTCAGCACGCCGTAGAAAAACGGAATATCGCCGCCCGGCAGCACCTGGAAGAAATCGTCCGTGATGCGTGTTCCAAACAGTGCGCTTTCCGTGACCGACGGCACCCAGTAGCGTTCCATGCCAGGCTCAAGATAGGGATTCACCAGAAAAACTTTGGTGCCCGCCTTCTTGGCGTAGTAGAGATATTTGGTGGCTACGGGCTGATTGTTGGCCACGTTGGTTCCCACAAAAACCACCAGGTCGCTGCCAATCCAGTCGCTGTAACTGCACGTGGTGGCGGCGCAGCCCACCGTGGCCTTCAGCGCCGTGGTGCTGGGAGCGTGGCAGATGCGCGCGCTGGTGTCGATGTGGTTGGTGCCGATAAAGCGCGCCACTTTCTGGTGGGCGTAATAGGCCTCATTGGTGAGGCCGCGGGAGGTGAGGTACCAGGCCAGGCCGCGCGGGTCGGTCCGGCGCAGCTTTTCGGCGATGACGGCCAGGGCCTCGTCCCAACTGACGCGCCGGAAGCCCTTTTCGCCCCGCTGGCGCACCATCGGCACCGCCAGCCGCCCCAGCCGGCGCAGATCCTGCTCGCGCTTGCCCTGCAATGGCTCCACATCCTCCAGCAGGCGCCAGTCCATGGCCGGCATGGTGTTGAGGCGCAACAGGCGCAGGCGCACTGCGCACAGGTGGATGCCATCCATCGTCCAGTCGCGCATGCCCATGGTGCCCAGCGCGCAGCCGTCGCAGCAGCCGTCGTTGAGGATTCGCCAGGCGTAGCGCAGGTTGTCGCGGTTCTCCCAGATGGTTTCCAGGATGTCCTTGTAGGCATTGGGGTGTTGCTGGCCGACTCCGTAAGGCACCAGACTGACCCATTCCTTCGGATTCCAACCCTTCAGGCGTTCTCTTCCCATTGACATGCCCAGTGTGACCGCACATTAAACCACAAATTGGCAGGAAGTGCACCGCCCAAGACCTGAGCGGCGGCTGAAAGGGGGTGGAATGGCGCCGGATAGAGGCCGACTGGTCACGTTGAGTTCGTTAGCGAGCCTATTTTTAGCCATTCTTTATTTTCAACAACATGGCCTGGTTCGTTCTTAGGTTTGTTTTAGCTTTGTTTTTTCCACAGGTACGTGTTTTCAACAACTTCTCAGCTTTGTTTTTAGGTTTGTTTAGCTTTGTTTTTTGTTGTCAAACCTTTATTATCAATAACTTCTCAGCTTTGTTTTTTAAAAAACGTGTTTTTTTGTCCCACACAATTTAAGTGCCAAAACCATGAATACGTATTTTCAATGACTTACGGAAATCTTAATAGTCTTACCAGACTGCTTAACCATGCCACAGAAAAGCTCCTCCCGGCGGATCGTTCACGGTCCCGATGAGGGAAGTGCTCGCCAAAAAAAAAGGCCTTTAACAAACCGCCTTTGCAGCGAAACGTTCGGCTTCTAACCTTAAGAGTCTTGCCTGGCCCGTGTGCCAAAGCCACACGGCCAACCCCGCGCCGAAGAATAACTCTTTAAGGCTACCACGCTAGCCCACGAAAGTCAAGCGAAATCGGTCGACGACCGCTTCAGCGGCTTGGAGGGCGGGAGATTGCTCCCGCTTTGGAGTGCGGTAGCGCCAGCTACCGCCGTGGAATTGGAGAAGGCGGCGGCAAGCCGCCGCACTCCATGGCCTTCGGCAGAGGTTAGCGTCTGTTGGGCGCATTACGGCAGCTATACCTTGCAGATCCAGGAGGTCGGACCTTCAGGTTCGGCAAAGAGCAGCAGGCTAACGGGCTTGGCGAGCCGTCATCCTGCTGAGGAGTCCCGCGGCGCCACATACGTCATTCTGAGGCCGCTTTCTGGCCGAAGAATCTGCTTCTGGTTCTACGCCCATTCTTCAAAGAAAGCAGATTCCTCGTCGCCCCGCAGTGGCGGGGCTCCTCGGAATGACGGTGGCAGAAAAGGGCATGACGGTGACGGTGGACCGGAAAAACGGGCGAGAGGTAGCTGGCCGTCGACCACCAAACGTCCCTACATAAAGACAAAGAGCCACGGGCGGGACGCCCGTGCCACAACGGGCCTCACGCTTTGGGGTGGGTGCGGTCGTAGACGTCCATGAGTTGCTTGATGGAGACCTGGGTGTACTTCTGAGTGGTGGCGAGGCTTTTGTGGCCCAGCATTTCCTGGATGGCGCGCAGGTCGGCGCCTTCGGCCAGCAGGTGCGAGGCGAAAGCGTGGCGCAGCGAGTGCGGGCTGACCTTGACATTCACGTCGGGACTGTAGGTCTGCACGTAGCGCTTCAGAATGCGGTCGATGGAGCGCGTGGTGAGCCGCTGGCCGTAAACATTCAGGAAAAGCGCGGTGCTGCCGGTGCGGGTTTCACGCAGCATCCTTTCGCGGGCTGGCAGGTAAGCCTCAAGCGCTCCCCTGGCCTTTGAGCCGAAGGGAACAATCCTCTCCTTGTCGCCCTTGCCGCGGACCAGCACGAAAGAGTCGCCGAAGTTGACGCTACGCA
Organism: Terriglobia bacterium; assembly: GCA_049583595.1. Classification (GTDB taxonomy): domain Bacteria; phylum Acidobacteriota; class Terriglobia; order UBA7540; family UBA7540; genus SCRD01. Next base: position 3,442 of record JBAUWE010000126.1, on the reverse strand, counting down.
GGTCGAGCCCCGCCAGCTCGCTGACGCGCAGGCCGGAGGCGTAGAGCATCTCCAGGATGGCACGGTCGCGCAGGATGGCCGGGTCGCCGGTCTGGGCGGCATCGGCCACGCGGTCGAGAAAGGTGTTCATTTCCTCCTCGGTCATGATGCGCGGAAGCTTCTTCTCGAGCTTGGGGGTTGAGACGCCGGCGGCGGGATCTTCAGCGATGAGACGTTCCCTGGCGAGGAATTTGAAAAACGCCCGGATGGCCGCCAGCTTGCGCGCGATGGACGACTTCTGTTCCTGTTTCTGGAACAGGTGTGACAGGAAGGCGCGGATGCGGAGCGCGCTCACCGCGTCCACATCAACCGCTGCGCCCTTGTCTTTCCCGGCCAGAAAATCGCGGAACTGGACGAGATCGCTGTGATAGTTGCGGACGGTGTGCGGCGAAGCGTTCCGCTCGTACTTCAGATACTGGATGTAACGCTCGATCAGGTCGTTCATAAGGCCTGTGCCGGATTCACCTCTAGGCGCTACAAATCATAGCGCCGGAATCGGCCGGTGGCGACACCGGCATTACGCTCTCGAGCCACGGCTGCAAATCCCGTAGCGCCCGCTCGCACTGCTTTTCGCGCCGGGCGCGGCGGTCACGCGCCACCTCTCTGGGCAGGCCATCCATGGGCGGCAGAAGATCAAAAGCGATGTTCGCGGGCTGATAATTCAGCGGGCTGGCGTGGGTGACGTAATGGACCAGCGAGCCCAGCGCCGTGGTGCGGGGCGGCGGAGAAAAAGTGGCCTGCCGCGCCCGATGGGCAATCGCCAGGCCTGCCAGCAATCCCGTGGCGATGCACTCCACGTAGCCTTCCACGCCCGAGAGTTGCCCGGCAATGAAAACCTGCGGATGGACGCGAAAACTGAGATCGGGACTGAGAAGCCGGGGCGCGTTGATGTAAGTGTTGCGGTGGATCTGCCCGTAGCGGAGGAATTCCGCGTTTTCGAGGCCCGGAATCATTCGCAGGATACGTTTCTGCTCCGGGAATTTCAGGTGGTTCTGGAAGCCGACCAGATTGTAGCTGGAGGTGCGCAGATTTTCGGCGCGGAGTTGCACCAGGGCGTAAGGCCGGCGGCCCGTGCGGGGATCGACAAACCCCACGGGGCGCATGGGGCCGAATCGAAGCGTGTCGACGCCGCGGCGGGCCAGCTCTTCGATGGGAAGGCAGGCCTCAAAATATTTCACGTCTTCGAATTCGTGCGCCTGGACCGCTTCGGCACTCATCAAGGCGTCGTGGAAGGCGTGGTACTCGTCCTTCGTCATGGCGCAATTCAGGTAATCATCGCCGCCCTTGCCGTAACGCGAGGCGCGGAAGATGAGGTCCATGTTCAAGGTGTCGGCATCGACGATGGGACTGATGGAATCGTAGAAGGCCAGGCTCTCGGTTCCGGTGAGGCGCTGGAGGCTTTGGGCGAGCGCGTCGGAAGTCAAGGGCCCCGTGGCGACGAGACAAAGGCTGTCGCCGGGAATTTCGGTGACTTCTTCGCGGCGCAGGGTGATGAGCGGATGACGGTCGATGGCCTGCGTGACGGATGCCGCAAAGCGTTCGCGGTCCACCGTGAGGGCGCTGCCGCCCGGCACCGCGCATTCTTGGGCCAGGCGCAACAGCAGTGACCCCGCGCGGCGCATCTCTTCCTTCAGCAGCCAGGAGGCCGCTCCGGGAGCGTTGGACTTGAGCGAGTTGCTGCACACCAGCTCCGCAAGCTGGTCCGACTTGTGGGCGGGCGTTGGGCGCAGCGGGCGCATTTCGCAAAGCGTGACGCGCACGCCGCGGCTGGCAAGCTGCCAGGCCGCTTCGCTGCCCGCAAGACCGCCTCCGGCAATGAGGATTGGATCAACCATCGGCCACTGCAATGATTATAGCAACCAATGCCGATGGTGGTTTGCGGGGCAGGGAGAATACATCAGCCGTGGCGAGCCACTTATAGATTTTTGTCGGGCGGGAAAAGATTAAACACAGAGGGCACAGAGAGGCTTGCGGCGCTGTTCGGCGAAGGCTAAGGGGCACAGAGTTCACAGAGGAGAACCTGCCATACCAAACGGCGAACGGTGCGCTATTGCGCCAGGAAGGCGTTGACGACCGGGTCCAGTCTTTTCGATTCGCACCCGGGGGCGCCATGGCCGCAATTGGAGGTGAGTTTGAAGACGCGGGCGTGAATCAACTTTGCAAAATCCAGCGCGGGCTGCGGGGTGACGATGTGGTCCTGCATGCTGGGAACCACCAGCACGCGGGCGCGGACCACCGAGGCTGCTTTTTCCATGGAGCCGCCTAAGGGTTTGGAAACATCCTGGGCCAGCATGGCCTGCAACTGGCGCACGCAGTTGTTGGCGTCAAACGATTTCACCACCGAATTCTGGGCGCCGGAAATGAAAGCGGGAAGTTCGGCCAGCGTGGTGTGGGTGATTCGGTATTCCGGCGTGGATCCGTTCAGGGCCAGGATGTCGGCAATCATGGACAGGGCCGCCACCGGCTCTGAAGTGTAGTTTCCGTTGTCCCAGTCGCGGGAAAAAGTGATGGCGTGGAGGTCCGCGGTGTGCAGCAGCGAATCGTAAGAAGTCGGGCGGGGCGAACCGACAATGGGAATGGCCTCATCCATGAAGTTGGGGTAGGAAACCATCCACTGAAAAGTCTGGTGCCCGCCCATCGAAACTCCAACAACCGCGTGGACGTGAGAAAGTTTGAGAACGCGCGTGAGCAGTTGGTGCTGCGAATTCACCATGTCGCGAATGTTGAATTGGGGAAACTGCATGCGCGGCTGCGCCTTGCTGTTGGAGGGCGACGATGATACTCCGTTGCCCAGAGCATCTATCAGAATGACGTAGTACCGGGAACTGTCAACCAGCTTGCCGGGCCCCACTTCACCCAGCATCCCGCCGGTCTTGCCCATAAACGCCGTGGGCATAACGACGACATTGGATTTTTGATCATTCAATTTGCCCAGGGTGCGATAACCCATCCTGAGATTCTTGATGACCTGGCCGTTTTCCAACCGAAAGTTGCCCAGGGAGGCATACTGGAGCTGCTGTGCGGCCAGTGGTCCGGCCCAGACGCACAGCATGGCAACGATGAGCAGTCTTCCGGCCGCTCGCGAAATCCTGATGACCATGAGAGGGTGCTTCTTTCTTCTGTCTTTTTCTAAGGCCGCACGCCCGGAACGTCGAGTTTGATGCGATAGACGCTGCTGCTGGCGGTGATGTAAAGCGTCTTACCGTCCGCACCGCCCCATGCGCAATTGGCCGCCCTTTCCGGAAGCTTGATGCCGCCAATATGTTTTCCTTCAGGTGAAATGATCCAGACGCCGCCGGGACCGGATCCGTAGAGATTTCCTTTTTCATCCACCTTGATGCCGTCCGGCCCGCCGACGCCCTGGCTGGAATCGGCTTTGCAGAATACCTTGCCGTTCGCCACC
>JBAUWE010000125.1:0-1634 GCA_049583595.1 Terriglobia bacterium | reverse complement strand
TTTTTTATAATGATTTGCTCTTAACAGGTATTTTTCTTGAGAAGTTTTACTGGAAGATTTCAGATAGAATTTCTCAGAATGTATTTATCAAGTCTGTATCATTATGTTTAACAATAACATATTGTCCTATTATCGGAAAGATGATTAAAAAGTTAATATGAAATACGATAAAATTTTAAATGGGGTAAAATAAGTAGAGTTAGTTTTTAAATGACTTTAAATGGAATAATGCCAAATAGAAATGACTAAAAATTCATTTGAAAATCATTCAGTTAAAAAAAGGATTTTTCTATAAATGTGAAATGTAGTTTAAAGATTTATTGATTAAATACCTCAACTCGCCATTTCTTCTATAGCGGCTGCTTCTTCCAAACCCATTATTTTATTCAGGTCTAAAAGTATAAGTAAATTTTCTTCAAGCTTTCCGACAGCTTTAATAAATTCCCTATTGGCTCCGCTTACAATTTCCGGCGGGGCTTCTATAATACTTGATGGAATTCTTAAAACTTTATTTACGGCATCAACAATAAATCCAACGGTTTTGTTTTCCAGGTCAACAAAAATGACCCTGGTATTTTTATCCTGCGGTTTCTTTTCAAGGCCTAGCCTTACTCTTAAATCAACAATAGGGATAACCCTGCCTCTTAAGTTCATAACACCTTCTATATAATCTTCAGTGTTTGGTACTTTGGTTATTTGAGACATGCGGTTTATCTCTTGTACTTTAATAATATCTATTCCGTATTCTTCATTCCCGATTTTAAAGCTTACAAGCTGAAGCTCTTCAGAATTTTCGCTAAATGATTTTTCCATTGCTATTTAACCTCTAATTAATTTCTACCACTTTGCCGTTGGCTCTTACTCCATAATGACTGCTTGAGTCTGATATTTTAAATTTATTAATTAAGTTTTGAAGATTAACAGTTAACCTGCTTAAATCTTCCGAAGCACTTGCAATTTGATGAATTCCTGAAGCAGTTTCCTGGGTTACATTGCTGATTGATTCTATATGCCTGGTTATTTGTTCGGCTGCACTTGCCTGCACCTCACTTGCATCTGCAACCTGCATTGAAACAGATGTAACTTTTTCAGCATTAGAAATAATTTCTTTAAGAACGTTACCTGCTTTATTAGCAAGCACTTTTCCATTTTCAACTTCAGTTGTACCATCTTTTATAGAAACAACCGCTTCTTCGGAATCCTGCTGAATTTGTTTTATCATACCGGAAATTTCTTTTGTTGCTTTGGTTGTTTTTTCTGCAAGTTTTCTAACTTCATCCGCAACCACTGAAAATCCTCTGCCTTGTTCACCTGCTCTGGCCGCTTCAATTGCAGCATTTAACGCCAGCAAGTTTGTTTGATCTGCTATATCTTCAATCACTTGAATAATTTCACCAATTTGATCACTGCTTGTTCCTAATGCTTGGACAGTGTTTGCAGCTTTTTGCACAACTTCTGAAATTCTAAACATACCTTTAATTGTGTCTTCAACCACTTCACCGCCTTCTTGTGCTTTTACGCCGGCGTTTTTGGCTGTTTCCGCTGCAAGTGAAGCATTCTTTGTATTCTCTAAAATTGTATGGGTCATTTCCTCAACTGCAGAAGCAACTTCAGATGCCTGGGCGGTTTGTTCT
>JBAUWE010000124.1:0-2987 GCA_049583595.1 Terriglobia bacterium | reverse complement strand
GATTAGCTCGTTGAAAACTTGACACCTAGCCACGGTTTTGTGGTAAATTTAATAGGTTTGAGCACAACATAAATTTACTTAAGGTGTGGAGGGTTGCAGAAAGCAGTTGCAGTCCTGCCACGCGGAGATGGAAGGATGCCCACATTTAACCAGCTGGTTCGCCGCGGACGCAAGGTGGAACGGTATAAGACCTCGAGCCCGGCGTTGCAGGGTTCGCCCCAAAAGCGGGGAGTGTGCATCCGTGTTTACACCCAAACGCCGAAGAAGCCGAATTCGGCGCTGCGGAAAGTAGCCCGTGTTCGCCTGACGAACGGGTTTGAGGTGACGACTTATATTCCTGGGGTGGGTCACAACCTCCAGGAGCACTCGATCGTTCTGATTCGGGGCGGGCGCGTCAAGGACCTCCCCGGTGTGCGTTATCATGTGATTCGAGGAACGCTGGACTCCGCTGGAGTGTCGGACCGCCGCCAGAGCCGGTCGAAGTACGGCGCAAAGCGCCCCAAGGCTTCCTGAGCGCTTCCTTGCAATCGCAAAGTCGGAAGGCGCGCTGGGAGTGCAGAGGAGAATGAAGAGCTGATATGCCGCGTAAAGGGTACGTCGAACAACGGGAGATTAAGCCGGATCCGCTGTATGTGAATCCTTTGGTGCAGAAGTTTGTGAACTGCATCATGTATGATGGAAAACGGTCAACTGCACAGCGGATCGTCTACGACGCTTTCGACATGATCAAGGAAAAGACCAACGACGATCCGTTGAAGGTTTTTAAGAAGGCGCTGGACAACGTGAAGCCGGTGCTGGAGGTCAAAAGTCGGCGCGTGGGTGGCGCAAACTATCAGGTGCCGGTTGAAGTGAATCGAAATCGGCAGACTTCACTGAGCATCCGCTGGATTATTGGTTATGCGCGTGGTCGCGGTGAGAAGTCAATGGTGGAAAAGCTTACCGGTGAACTTCTGGACGCATCGAATAACCGCGGTGGCGCTGTCAAGAAGCGGGATGACACGCACCGCATGGCGGAGGCCAATAAGGCCTTTGCTCATTACCGCTGGTAATCCCTGAAGGTCAGGGTCAACACGGACAGGGCGGGATGTGGTTCGGCCTCGAACCTCGATCCGCTTTGTGGGTCGTATCCAGCGACCCTCAATGCCAACTGGATTTTAAAAGGACACGATCTTCTCCTTCCTCTGGAAGGAGGGGTTTGGATATTTGTCGTGCAAATAAACTTATGCCAAGGGTAGTGCCGTTAGAGAAAATTCGGAACATCGGTATCATGGCCCATATTGATGCCGGCAAGACAACCACGACGGAGAGGGTTCTCTTTTATACGGGCATCACTCACAAGATGGGTGAGGTGCATGAAGGCACCGCCGTCATGGATTGGATGGAGCAGGAGCAGGAGCGCGGGATTACCATCACGTCTGCCGCCACCACCTGTTTCTGGAAGGATTATCGGATCAATATTATTGATACGCCGGGACACGTGGATTTTACGGTGGAAGTTGAGAGGTCGCTCCGGGTTCTGGACGGCGCGATTGCTATTTTGGGTGCCGTGGAGGGCGTGGAGCCGCAGACTGAAGCGGTCTGGCGGCAGGCGGACAAGTACCGTGTACCACGAATGGTGTTTGTCAACAAGATGGATCGTATTGGTGCGGACTTTGGATCCTGCGTCGAGCAGTTGCGCTCCAAGGTTCACGCCAATCCTATCCCCATCCAATGGCCCATCGGGTCTGAAGACAACTTCCAGGGTGTAATCGATCTGGTTCTGCAGAAGGCCTTCATCTGGAAGGAAGAAACTCTGGGTGCGAAGTTCGAGATCGAAGAAATTCCCGAGAGCCTTGCGGAAGTGGCACGGAAGCGCCGGGAGGAATTGATTGAGTCCCTGGGTGAGGCTGATGACCAAATCCTTGAAAAATACGTGCACGGCGAGGATGTCACAGTCGAAGAGCTGCAGTCCGCCATTCGACGGGCGGTGATCGGCTTGAAAGCTGTTCCGGTGCTTTGCGGCTCAGCGTTCAAGAACAAGGGCGTGCAGCTCCTGCTGGAGGCTGTTGTTGCGTATCTTCCCTCCCCGCTTGATGTCCCACCCATTGAAGGCGTTAATCCGACAGACGAAGAAGAAGAGATTGTCCGGCCTCCGGTCGATAGTGAGCCGTTCTCGGCGCTTGTCTTCAAGATTATGACGGACCCCTTTGTTGGCCAGCTTGCCTTTATGAGGGTTTATTCCGGATCCCTCAAGAGCGGTGACAGCGTCTATAACCCGCGGCGGGACCGGCGCGAGCGAATCGGAAGGCTCCTCAAGATGCACGCCAATAAACGCGAGGAGATTAACGAGGTTTTTGCAGGTGACATCGCCGCCGCGGTCGGTTTGAAGAGTGTTTCCACGGGCGATACTGTGTGCGACGAATCGGCTCCCGTGGTTTTTGAGGCGATGGAGTTCCCCGCACCCGTTATTTCAGTTGCCATCGAACCCAAGACCAAGGCGGACCAGGAAAAGCTGTCCGGTTCTCTTGGGAAGTTGATGCAGGAAGACCCCACTTTCCACGTGCACACCGATCCTGATACGGGCGAGACCTTGATTTCCGGTATGGGCGAACTGCACCTTGAGATTCTGGTGGACCGGCTGTTGCGCGAGTTTAAGGTAGGCGCAAATGTTGGACGGCCCCAGGTAGCCTACCGGGAAACCGTCAGCAAGGCCAGCGAAGCGGAAGGGAAGTATGTTCGCCAGACAGGAGGCCGGGGCCAGTATGGGCATGTTGTCCTGCAGGTTGAGCCTTTGTTGCATCCGGATGCGGCGGCCATTGCTGATCTGATCAAGAAAAAGTCGACGAATCGCTTTGATGCCGACCTTCAGTTGCTCTTTATTGATGGGATTGTGAGTGGTGTGGTGCCCAAGGAATACATCCCCGCAGTTTACGGTGGCCTGCGCGAAGCGATGGAGGGGGGTGTCCTTGCTGGATACGAGATGACGGGGATCCAGGTCAAGCTCACTG
>JBAUWE010000123.1:0-9960 GCA_049583595.1 Terriglobia bacterium | reverse complement strand
GGTCCGTCTTGTCAGCGCGATATCCGTTGAAGCGCGACGCGACGTGATACTTGTACAGGTCTCCCCGTCCGAACCCCGGAATAAAACCCTCCCAGATTCCTGATTCTCCCCGGGGACGCAGCGAATGGCTCCCTTTGTCCCAGCCATTGAAATCTCCAATCACCGAAACGGATTCGGCATTCGGCGCCCACACGGCAAAACACACGCCTTCCTGTCCATTCACATTCTTTAAGTGGGCTCCCAGCTTCTGGTAAAGCCGGTAGTGTGATCCTTCGTTGAAGAGGTAAACATCTTCATCGGTCAGCATCGAAGCATCGTAACGCACGGGAAGAACCTCACCGGTGGATCGTCCTGCCTCGATTGGGTTGTTCTCAGGCATATTCATCAAAACTCCTTTCCACGCCTCGAGTGATCGAGCGTCTCAAGCATTTCCCCCACCTCATGCATCCCTGTAATCTGGCGGAGACTGTACCTCGACTTCCGCTTCCAGTTCGGCCGTTCTTCGCAGGTTCCAGGAACGTTCTGCGGCTGCTTCTCATACCACAAATCTTCAAGATTCACCATGGCCATCCGGTTGCGGCTTCTACCTAGAAATTCCAGCGACGCTTTCATGACCTTCACAATCGACGGATCCCTGCCCTTTCGCCCGTCCGGGCACAGGAACCTGACCAGGGCATTCCTCAATTTGCTGCGATGGTTGAGCTCCGTAATGGCACCGTCCTTATCCAGCAGTCCAAGGTCAACGCGGTCCTGCACATCCAATCCCTCCCAGAAAGCCGCAAAGGGAGGCATATCGTGCGTGTTGAGCGCAGCCAGTGAGTCCTCGAGTGGACCCGGCAAAGCCCTCTTTTCGTCGGGCGTAGCTTCAAACTGCATCACATACATCCGCTGAATCTTGTGCCGGGCAAGCGCCGGCCGGACGTAACCGGGAACCGTCCCCAAGTCTTCGCCCACAATCAGCGCCCGGTTCCTCACCGACTCCAGGGCCAGAATCGCGTACATTTCCTCAGCCGGATACCGCACATAGGCACCGTCCCTGGGCTCGAATCCCTTGGGAACCCAGAACAAACGGTGCAACCCCATCACGTGGTCAATGCGCAGAACGCACGCGTGGGCAAGATGATGCCGGAGAGCTTTGCGAAGATAAGTATAGCCGTCCTCCCGGATTTCTTCCGGGTGCAGGGGCGGAAAACCCCAGCTCTGGCCTCTGGTGAAAAAACCATCCGGCGGCGAACCGGCGCTGACGTCCAGCACGAACAAGGGTCTTTCACGCCACACATCGTAGCCGTCCGAATTGACGCCCAGCGGCAGGTCCAGATACAGGCCTTCCCCGTTTGAATCGCACCCCTTCGCAAAGCCGCGGATCTGTTCCTCCGCCAGCCACTGCACGTAAAGATGGTAGCGCATGGCGTTGAGATCGTAGTCGCCACCTCTCAACTTCCCTTCCCGCAAGCGATGAGGCCACGTCCACCATGAAGCGCGCCGGCGGTCGCAGGTGGCGCGGAACTGCGCGTAATCTTTCAGATTTGGGTGCAACTCAACATAGCGGAAGAACTCATCCTGCCGCCCTGAAGGACGATCAAACATCGTGCGGGCAAGCGGTTCAAGCGCCTTCCGCTTCAAGGCCATCGCCCGACGGTAATCCACCAGGTTCTGTGATCCCAAACCCTCCCGCTCCGCCTGGAAATCACTGGAGGCGACAAATTTCTGCGCCTCGCGGCAGTGTTCCATCTCCGGCACGCGGCTCATATCCACAAAGAGTTCATTCCAAAAGAGCCGGCTGACCGGCGAATAGGGGCTGGGATCAAAAGGTTCATCCAGAAAAGACGCCAGCAGCGGAAGCGTTCCAACCAGTGAACCTCCCCGTCCTTGGACCCATTCCATCAGTTCTCTGAGGTCGCCAAAATCGCCCACGCCCCAGTTCGAATCAGACCGCAGAGCATAAACAGGGATAAACACACCCCAGGACTTCTTCGCATGCCTGTCCGACCCCACAAAAGCCTGCTTCGGCGCAGAGATCACCAGCGTCCGGAAAAGGCACGTTCCCGATTCCACTGTCAAGGTGTGGTAACCCATGGGCAGCGCTCGTGGCAGCCGCAGATCCATGTCCCAATAGGGATTCCCCTCCACGCTGACCATTTTCGCGTGCAATCCGGACTCCGTCCGCCCCGGCTTGATCTCCCAGGCGCGCTCTTCCCCACTCTCCAGCTTTAGGCAGCATCGCCATGACCGCAACGCCTTGCCCACAGGGAGCCGCAGTCTGATGGCTGCCCTGCGCCCGTCCCAGGCCACCGCCACAGGCTCAGGCCCCCGCTGATAGATCTGCTGTCGGCGCTCTCTCAAAGCGCGCGCGGCTTCCTCAAGACGTGTCAAAGGCGCCCCCAGCGATCGAAGAATAGCCACAAGCACTTCAGCCGATGCCTGGCGCCGCTTTCTGTCCAGAATGTTCTGATAAGAAGGCTGAATTCCGTAAGCCTCGGCCAGCCGTCGCAAAGTTCGCATTGTCGTTTCAGTCTTTGTGTTCACAGTCCCAATTTCTGCAAAAGTCCCGCGCTGTTTCTCAACCATACACGCGTCGGCCTCGTGCGTTACGTGAAATAGTCGAAGTCACGTTCGCTCCGAACGCGCCGCCGGATTCGGAGGATGTGTGCGGGCATGGTGTGGGGATTCAGTTCCACGTAATTCCGTGTTCCCTGCCACAAATAACGGCTGTCGGTTATCAGGTCGTGCGCCTGAAAGGCCTGGTGAGGGTCAAGCCCAAAGTAATCGAGAGGCAGATCCAGCCAGCCCGCCTGGGTATAGTGCGGATCAAGATTCACCACAACCAGAATGATATTGGCAAGGTCTTCGGTCGTCTTGCTATATGCAATAAGCTGCGTGTTGTCAATGGAATGGAACCGCAGCCGCTCATTGCTTTCAAGTGCCGGGTTGGCGCGCCGGATCTGGTTGACCCGCGCAATCAAGCCTTTGAGACTGTCTCCACGGTCCAGGTCCCAGTTCCGGATTTCATACTTCTCGGAATTGAGATACTCCTCGCTGCCCGGTCGAAACGGACGGTTCTCACAAAGCTCGAAAGCCGGTCCGTAAATCCCGTAATTTGCACCCAGCGTCGCGGCGAGAATCAGCCGGGTCATAAAGGCGGGCCTGCCGCCCGACTGCAGGTATTCCGTTAGAATGTCCGGCGTGTTGGGCCACAGGTTGGGCCGGAAAAACTCACGGACTTCACTTTGCGTCAGCTCCGTGAAATACTGCTCAAGTTCCCATTTCGTGTTCCGCCAGGCAAAGTAAGTGTAGGACTGCGTGAACCCAAGTTTGGCCAGGCGATACATCACCTTGGGACGCGTAAAGGCCTCCGCAAGGAAAATGACGTCGGGATATTGCTTCCTGATCTCCCGGATGGCCCACTCCCAGAACTCGAAGGGTTTGGTGTGCGGGTTATCCACGCGAAAGATGCGAATCCCCTGGCCTGCCCAGAAAACCATCACATCCTTCAGTTCCTCCCATAGCTCACGCCACTTGGGGGTTTCAAAATTAAGGGGATAAATGTCCTCATACTTCTTCGGAGGATTCTCTGCGTATTGTACCGTTCCGTCCGGACGCCACCGGAACCAGTCGGGATGCTTTGCCACGTACGGATGGTCCGGCGTGCATTGATATGCGATATCCAGGGCCACTTCGAGCCCCATTTCCCGGGCGGCTCCGACGAACTGCCGAAATTCCTCAAGCGTTCCCAGTTGCGGATGAATCGACTGATGCCCGCCCTCCGCGGCGCCAATCGCCCATGGGCTGCCAAAATCATCCGCGTCAGAAATTGGTTTGTTGTTTTTACCTTTTCGGTGCTTTCTGCCAATAGGGTGGATGGGAGGGAGATAGAGAACGTCAAAACCCATCTCCGCCACATAAGGCAGTCGCTTGATGCAATCCTTGAAAGTGGCGTGGTGTCCCGGCTCCGTACCGCAGGACCTGGGAAACATTTCGTACCAGGCGCTGAATCCCGCCTTCTCGCGGTCAACTTGCACAATCAGGTTCCTGTGATAAGTCGCCGCCTGGCTCCGATCAGGATGCATGGACACCCATCGGGCCAGAGTCTCGTCCCTGGCACTCGAGACAGCTTCAGAGAGAGTCTGGCCGGCCTTCTTCCGCATGGACGCTGAATAGGCCATCAGTTGCTTTGCGGCGTCGTTGAAGGCGCGCGCGGCAGCCTCTTCCACAAGTTTGGCCCCGATCAGGATGTCGACTGAAATATCCTGGCCTGCTTCCACCTTCTTGAGAAAACCGCTGCGCCACGAGAGAAAATGATCAACCCACGCCTGCAACGTGTACTCGTACTCACCTACCTCCAGCACCGTGAAACCGCCGTGCCAGCGGTCATTCACTTCCGGAACCATTGGCGTTTCAAGCCATTCAGGATCTCCGGAACGCCGGTAGAGAAGAACCGCGGCGATAGCATCATGCCCGTCGGTGAAAATGTCCGCGGTCACAACAACGCGCTCGCCGACAACCCGCTTGATGGGAAAACGTCCGTTCTCAATTTCCGGATACACGTTCTCAATGACCACTCGTGCGGGAGAATTGGCGGGAAGTTCCATTGTGGGTGATTCCGGCATTGGATTCACTTGCTCGCACCTCGAATTCTCTTGGAAAGATAGCCGACCACGGCCCTCAGGGGCCACAGCTATTTGGAAGATCGCTAATGCAGTAAGCTCAGCCTGTTACCGGCCTGAGACTTGGTTTGTCAGGTTACTCGACCCCACAAGACACTACTATTTTACTCCTCTGGTGTGGCATGAGCAACCGCAGGCGCCGCAGGTAACATATCTAACACAAAAACTGATGGTTATCTCTTATGACTAAGTTCATGCAGTGGATACAGGAAGGCAACGAATACAACCGTGTGAAAGAGTCAGCCACGTGTGGCCAACAACATCATTTCTGCACCGGTATTCGCCGGACACATGATTCATTTCACACCGGAACTTCAGCAGCCTCATGCGCCCTCCGTCTCCGGCTCATTGTTCAATGCACCGTTTCAGATTGACGTTAAGGGGAAGTCTTTGTAAGTTAAGATACTGACCTGTGGAGGGATGGGTGAGCGGTTGAAACCGGCGGTCTTGAAAACCGTTAGCCTCGGAAGGGGCTCGGGGGTTCGAATCCCTCTCCCTCCGCCAATAACTCCTAAGTTTTGCCATTCCCGGGACCTGGGCAAATCCTCCAAGGGTGCCGGGAAATTCCCGCCGAACATTTCAATGCCCGAACGCAGACCCCTGATAGGCTGCGCTTTCGCGCAAGGATGGACACTCACCAAACGCGTTCTTATTTCACTCATCCTGTACTTTTTACTTAATCTCCGAATTCACTTTCGCCCCACCCCGGCCGCCACCGCCTTAAGCTATTGAAACCGAGGGTGTTATTCTGTCTCCTAAAAGCGAAGATTAGGCCACAGAATTGCCTTTCATCTTGGTGGTGAAAACCATACAGCGGGTAATCCTGAAACTATTCTGACAGATTTTGGCCCATTAGGACCTCCGATAAGGTTCAAATGCAGGAGAAGACTTCAAACCAGCCATTTGGAAATACATGGCGCGACCGGCTGCGTGCGCTGAAAAACGTTCCGCCGGGATTGCGCATCGTGTGGGAGGCCGGTCCGCGGGTGGCTGTTGCAGGCCTTGTGCTGCAGGTGCTTTCTGCCCTGATCCCAATCGGCATTGCGGCAGTGTCGGCCGCCATCATCGGCGAAGTCGCCTCTGTTGTAAAAGGCCATCAGCCTCTGTCGCCGGTGTTCTGGTGGCTGGTTGCGGCAGAATTTGCGCTGGCCCTCGGGGGCAGCATTCTCTCTCGCACCATCGATTATTGCGACAGCGTCCTGGCCGATAAATTTGTCCGGCACGTCAGCATCAAGGTGATGGACCATGCGTCCAAGCTGGACCTGCAAACCTACGAAGACCCGGATTTTTACGACAAGCTGGAACGGGCACGGGTCCAGGCCACAGATCGCGTCAGCATGATCCAGGCCGTGGGGCGCGCTCTGCAGCAATTTGTCACCGCCGTCATTTTTTCCGGTTCGATCTGCTTCTTCTCGCCATGGATTCTCCTGCTTCTGATCGTGGGGGTTCTGCCGGCCTTTGTCGGCGAAAGCCACTTCGCGTTTCTGGGTTACTCGCTGAGATTCCAGCAGACGCCTGCGCGCCGTCAGATCGACTATCTGCGCGTGCTGGGAGCCAGCAAGGAAAGCGCCAAGGAACTGAAGCTGTTCGGGCTCAGCAAATATCTCACGGGCAGGTATGCCCGGCTGTCTGACGAGATCTATACACAAAATGTGTCGCTCTCAAAGCGCAGGCTCCTGGCCAGCTCGCTGTTCTCCCTGCTCAGCGCGGGCGCCTATTACGGCGCCTATGCCTTCGTGATTTATCGAACGGTGAGTGGGGACCTTTCGCTTCCGTCTCTGGTATACCTGGCGGCCGCTATCGCCGGCGCCAGCAACAACATTCAGCAGGTCTTCTCAAGCTTCACCAGTATTGCTGATCAGGCGCTTTTCCTCACCGATTTCCTGAACCTGTTCCGCCTGGAACCCAAAGTGAAGTCCAAGCCCGATGCGATTCCGGCTCCAAGACCCATCCGTCAGGGCTTCGAATTTGACGACGTAACCTTTACCTATCCCGGAACCACCCGACCGGTCCTGGACAGGCTCAATCTTCGAATCGAGCCCGGCCAGAGGGTCGCGCTGGTAGGCGAAAACGGGCAGGGCAAAACAACCCTCGTCAAGCTGATCACCCGGCTCTACGATCCCACTTCGGGACGCATTCTGCTAGACGGAGTTGACCTTCGGGACTATGACCTGGAAGACCTGCACCGCGAAATCGCGGTGATCTTTCAGGACTTCATGCGATACGAAATGACCGGACGCGAAAATATCGCGATGGGCAAAATCGAGGAGATCGACAACTTCAGCCGGCTTTCAGCCGCCGCCGGCAAAAGCCTTGCTGACGCCGTTCTCCACAGACTGCCGGGCCGGTACGAACAGATGCTGGGAAGACGCTTTGAAGGCGGCGTGGACCTTTCCGGAGGCGAGTGGCAAAAGATCGCACTGGCGCGAGCTTATTTGCGTGATGCGCAGTTGCTGATTCTCGATGAGCCGACTGCGGCGCTTGACGCTCGCTCTGAGCGCGAAGTCTTCGAACGCTTTTCCGAGTTGACCACTGGGAAGACTGCCCTGCTGATTTCTCACCGCTTCTCCACCGTCCGCATGGCAGACCGAATCCTGGTGCTGGAAGGCGGGCAGATCGTCGAGGACGGATGTCACAGTCAACTGATGGCGCGCGGTGAACGCTATTCACAAATGTTCGAGCTCCAGGCCGCCAGTTACCGGTAAGAAAGGTGAATCGCTTTATCATGGCGCGAATTTTCGATGAGCAATCTGATGCCTTCCCCATTCCTCCCGGAGCCGGACACGGCGATGGTGATCTGGAACTTCCCCTGGACAACGGGAAGCAGGTGCATGAGATTCCCCATGAATTTCACAATAAGTGGTTGCGGGCCTGCGGCGCTCGCCAGGCGAAGAAATGGGTTGGGGCCGGGACCGGCAGGTGTTCAAAGGCCATCAAAACTCGATGGGAAAAGGCCCAGGCGTCCATTGAGCGGACTCTTGCCCTCCTCCAGAGCACCGCTCCGGGAAAGCAACCTGTCACGGAACAACAATGCTGGATGCTGGACAACGCGCGTTTCCTTCGCCAGGCTTCAAAGGAGGTCAGCAAGTCCCTCAAACCTCTCAGGAAGTTGCGTGGCCTGCAGCCCCGGCCGGAACAGGCTGAGATTGTTCCCCGTGCATACCAGGTCGCAACCGGCTTCCTGCTCACCGCAGAGTTCCAATTCGATGAAGAAGGATTCAACGAGTATGTCGCCGGCGTACAACGGATAGCCACTCTCGAAATGCGGGAACTCTGGGCGCTGAAACCTCTGCTCCAGCTCGGATTGCTGGAAAAGTTGGGATCCGCGGCTGAAACCCTCCTGGCGGCCCCGGAAACGGATAACGGCTCCCCAGAAATCCCTCATGACCTGCCGTCCAGGATCATCACCAGCCTTCGTGAAATTTCTCTGATGGAGTGGAAGGAGTTTTTCGAAGCGAACAGTGTTGTCGATCATATTCTTCGTTCTGATCCCTCCGGCGCTTATCCATGGATGGACTTCGAAAGCCGCCAGATCTATCGAGACGCCGTATCCGATCTGGTTCAGCACACCAAATTGAGTGAAGTCGAGGTGGCCAGGCGAGCCATTCTCTGCGCGCGGAGAGCCAGGGATCGAAAGTGGGGGACGAGCCAGCGCGCCACTGAACGCCGGAGCAACGTCGGATATTACCTGACGGACCACGGCATCCTGAGATTGAAAAGAATCATCGACTATCGGCCCTCACTGAAAAAGAAGATCAAGGATCTCATCCTGGAATGGCCTGAAGTCTATTACGTTGCGGGTGTCGAGCTGACAACGCTGGTGGCGGTCTTCTTACTGCTGCGGCATCTGGGGACGGTGATCCCTCTCATTCCCGGCTTGCTCCTGTTGATTCCCGCAAGCCAGGCCGCAGTGGGTTTGATGAATCATTTAACCGCCTGGCTGCTGCTTCCGCGCCGGCTTCCGCGGCTGGACTTTTCCGAAGGCATTCCCGACGAGTTCTCGACCCTTGTCGTGGTTCCCTCCCTTCTGCTCAACGAAAAGGAGGTGCGGCATATTGTCGAGTCTCTCGAAGTCCGCTACCTGGGAAACCGCGACCCCAATCTGCAGTTCGCACTTCTGACGGATTCGCCTGACACACCCGAACATGCCGACGAGCATGATGACCTGGTGGAGCTGTGCAGTTCACTGATCAATCAACTGAACGCGAAATACGTCTCTGACGGGCAAGGCGGCTTTTTCCACTTCCATCGTCATCGCGTCTTTAACCCCGGCGAAAACCGATGGATGGGGTGGGAACGGAAGCGTGGCAAGCTGCTTGACCTGAATAAGCTCCTGCTGGGCGAAGAGGACAACTTTCCGGTAAAAGTCGGCGACCTCTCCGTTTTGCCTCGGGTCCGATACGTGATTACGCTCGACTCAGACACGCGCCTGCCCCGGGATACTGCTTATCAGCTGATCGGAACGATGGCTCACCCGCTGAATCGTGCCGTGATTGACAGAAGAACAAACACGGTTGTGGAAGGGTACGGCATCCTGCAACCGAGGGTCGGGGTCAGCATTGAGTCCGCAGGCAAGTCACGGCTTGCGCGCATATATTCCGGCGAGACCGGATTCGACATCTACACGTGCGCCGTCTCTGACGTCTATCAGGACCTGTTTGGAGAAGGCAGCTTTACAGGCAAAGGGATTTATGAAGTTGAGACTTTCCAGCGTGTGTTAGGCAATCGTTTTCCTTCAAATGCGCTGCTCAGCCACGACCTGATCGAAGGCATCTACGGACGAGCTGGACTGGTTTCCGACCTCGAAGTGATTGATGACTATCCTTCGCACTTCAGCGCTTATTGCCGGCGGATGCACCGCTGGGTGCGGGGCGACTGGCAGATCCTGCGTTGGCTTTTCCCCAGAGTGCCGAATTTCATTGGCAGGCAGGTCCCGAATCCGACCACGCTCCTTTCCCGCTGGAAAGTTTTCGATAATCTCCGTCGCAGCCTGATCGAATTGAACCTGTTTCTGCTGTTGCTGGCCGGCTGGTTTGTCTTCCCCGGCGGCGCGTTCTACTGGACTGTTATCATCCTGGCGCTGCTGTTGGCCCCCACGTACGTTCAGGGTTTCTTCTCCCTCCTTCAGATCAAAGGAACGGAAAACTTAAAGGGTCTTTTGAAGGAGCGGACGAACACTTTTATCACAGGACACTTGCAGGTTTTTGTCATCCTGGTGTTCCTGCCCCACAAGGCGTTCGTCATGCTCGACGCCATCCTTCGGACACTCGCGCGCCTCACCGTTACGCATAAAAAC
>JBAUWE010000122.1:0-3793 GCA_049583595.1 Terriglobia bacterium | reverse complement strand
CCGGCATCCACATGGCAATGGTGACAGGCCTGGTTGCATAACTTCCCGACGTTGATTTGAAGGGTGCGCGTCTCCTGGCGAAGCAGTGGTCCGCAGTGGTGCGCCGCAAGGGTTGCGTCGAAGTCCGCGGCGGCAGTCTTCCCGTCGAGGACCCTCAAAGAATCATTTGTTTGAACCCCCATCAGCAGCACTCTCCTTCGGATCCGTCCCCGGTGCAGCATGGCCCTGCCTCGGTCGTCACCCGATAGTCCTCACCTTTCGTCTCTTTGGGGTCACGCGTTAATGTGCCGCGGCCGCAAGGGAAGGGAGGCGCCTCCTCCAATGGAATTAAAAAACGAGGCGGGACCAGTTCGAAATGCAAGCCGTAAGGATCTTGCGAGTAGATCTTGTAAGTTTTTTCACAAACGGCGGTGCGGATTCCGCGGCGCAGAACGTGTCCGTCGTCGTCTTCCACTTTCTTGAAAGGCCCGCGATAAACCACGGCATGTTTCTGGTCCCGGCAGGGACCCTCTTTCCCCTTGTACGCTGCTACGGTTACACTGCGAAATTCGATTCCCTCGACGGTCCGCCACGGCTCCTGATGGCGGTCGAGCAGGGTGACGCCGTAGAAGCCGGCTTGCTCGAACGCTTCCAGGAAAAGGTCTTCCCGGAAGGCGCCTGATATGCAGCCGCTCCAAAGGCTCGGGTCTGCCTTGAGGTGGTCCGGAACATCCTCGTCGCTCACAATATCCGATATCACGGCACGTCCGCCGCGTCGCAAGACTCTGTAGAGTTCTGAAAACAGCTTCTGCTTGTCGTCAGGTTTCACCAGGTTCAAGACGCAGTTTGAAACCACGACATCAACCGAGCCCTCGGGGATCAAAGGCTCCGTCGCCCTGAGGCTTTCCATGGCGGACTCAAGACGCCCAATGTCGGCCGCCGTTTGCACTGGATTCTTTATGAGCCAGGCTTCCAGCTTTTCCAAATCCAGCGCCAGGTCCTGGATTTTCCCCTTGCGGAATTCCACGTTCGCGTATCCAATCCGGCTTGCGGCCTCCGGCGCGTTTCGCCGGGCCACGCCGAGCATTTCATCGTTCATGTCCACGCCAATCACGCGTCCGCTGGGGCCGACTACCTGGCTGGCCATAAAGCACACTTTCCCCGCGCCGGAGCCGAGATCCAACACGGTTTGCCCCGTTTGAAGAAAGCGGGTCGGGTCGCCGCACCCATAATCGCGGTCGAGGACCTCCTGGGGGATAAGCTTCAGGAGTTTGGGATCATAGCCTGTGGGGCAACAGAGGTCGCGTTCAACCGTGACGGCCCCCTGCGAGTAACGATCCCGGACCGCTTCTTCAATTTGTGACATCGCAACGCCCGGTCGTTCCGGCATTTCAGACCTCCGAATAGCTATTTTGCGATTGTTCCCGGCGAGGGTCGCTACCCCTGCTGACTCACCCATACCTCAGCAAGGTCTTACCTCTCCCGCAAAGAGCAAACGAGTTGGCAGAAGGCCGGGCAGGCAACGATCAATATTCAAAAGACATTCCTCAGCCCAAGCAGTTCATGCGCTCTTCTGGCCGGGTTGGTCTCGCAAAATTGGATAAGTTACTAATCGTACTACAGGATGCAGAGTCTCGTTGGTGGAAACGCAGAGCGCGGGGGAGGGTTATGCAGTGAAGCACTGTACGGTACAGGGAATAATCTGCAATGTGAACGTTGGGGAAGACCTTATCAGAACAGGCGGAAGCTCACTTCCACCATCACTTTGACGGGCACGGGAGCGCCGTTACGCTGGGCCGCCTTGAACTTCCAGGTCTTCACGGTCTTAACCGCGTTCTCGTCGAGGCCCATGCCCAGGGGTTTCACCACCTGCGCATCGGTCACGTTGCCTTGCTGGTCCACCACAATCCACAGCACAACAGTGCCCTGGTATTTGGCTTTCCGCGCCTGCTCGGAGTAAGGGGGTTCGGGCTTGTAGATCGGGATGGGCGCGCTGACGTTGCCGCCCACGCTGTAAACCCCGCCACCCGTGCCGGCACCCTGGCCGGGACCCAAGCCGCCTCCAGTGCCGGAACCGATTCCGGTGCCCTGGCCGGTGCCAATTCCTCCGCCGAAACCGGGTCCGGCTGAGGGCGGGCCGGGAACGCCGTGCAGCGGATCGCCAAAATTGCTGTCTGCCATCTGGGGAAGCTTCATTTGCGGCGGACCCAGGAGGGATGGATCCACGGGCAGGAGAGGCTGGATCTTCGGGACGGTAACTTCCGGCGGGGCCATTTGCGTGGTCTTAAATTCCGGCGCTTTGCCTTTGGAAGGAGGTGTTGGTGTCCGGGCGCCTCCACCTCCGCCACCGCCTGCCTTGTTGGCTGAGGGCGGCAGTTGCGGCAGATAGGGTGAAATATCCACCACTTCCACCTTGGCTTGCTTCACGGGGTTGAGCCACTGTGATATGTAGTAGGGCAACACCAGGGCCAGAATGACGACCGTGTGGACCAGCGCGGAGTTGACCCAGGAAGCGCTCTGCTGCTGATAATCCTGCCAGATGTCGGGCGGGTATTCGCGTTTCTTATACGCGAAGACGCCGATGCCTTCTCCCACCGCGTAGCCGCCGATCACCCCCAGCACAATCATCTTCGGGCCGCCCAGCCAGAAGGCGGCTCCACCGCCCACTATGGCTGCGGCCGTGCCCACCATCGCGCGTTTCTTTTCCTGTGCGCGGTTGAAGATGCCGATAGGTTCGGTCGGCTTCTCGAAATATGATTTGACCTGCTTGGTGAAGTCCTTGTACCACGGCCGCATTTCCGTGACGGGCAGCGCGGACTCGCCGCGGGCATACTCGGGGACCTTCAATCTGGATGTCTGGCGCCATTCGCGAAGGCCAGCGAGAAGAGATGTCAGCAGACCTGGAGTTTCCTGGATCGTGAAAGAAAACTCTTTTGGTTTTGACTTAGAGCTCACTCTGTCCGTTTGACTCCTGCCAGGACCAACATGATGGGTGTCAGTGATTGGCATCAATTACCTTTGGCCGGGGCTGCCCTTATTGCCCCCGGATGTTCTCGTAACAATAGATGTGGCTGCAAAGCCCGGAGTTGTACCACCACATATGAATCTACCCGACGCACGACAGCAATCGCAATAAAATCATTCTACCACAGCGAAGCTCCTGCAAATCCTTTGAGACTCACAGTCTTCTGCTCTTCACCCTTCCTATTTTATCTCACTTTATACAGACGATTGCGCTGGAAGGCTGGTTTCTTTCGAGCCGGAGGCGAATTGGGCCACCTGCGGAAAGCTCAGGATCGACTGTGCTAACATGATGAATTCCGGGATTAGACAGCAGGGGCACCGTCATATGGCCGACAAGAACAAAGAAGCTCGAATGAAGAATTTTGCCCTCAACCGGCAGGCGGCCCACTATTATCACTTCCTTGAAAAATTCGAGGCTGGAATGGAACTGCGCGGTACCGAGGTCAAATCCATCCGCGAAGGGAAGGTAGTTCTCAAGGACGCCTACGCCACGGTGAAGGGCGGGCAGATTTTTCTGGTGAATTGCCACATCAGCACTTACCGGTCGGGCAGTTATTTGAACCACGATCCTCTCCGCCAGCGGCGTCTGCTGCTGCACCAGCAGGAGATCGACAAGCTGAGTTCCAAGACCCAGGAAAAAGGACTTACTCTTGTGCCTACCCGGCTCTACCTGAAGGGGAACAAGGTCAAATGTGAAATCGCCCTTGCAAAAGGGAAAAAGGTTTACGACCAGCGCGAGACCCTGAGGCGCCGCACCATCCAGCGCGAAGCCGAAAAGGCCGTCCAGGAC
>JBAUWE010000121.1:0-3069 GCA_049583595.1 Terriglobia bacterium | reverse complement strand
AGCTCGGACCTTTTTCTTGCGTCGTTCCTCTCGGCTGAACTGGCCGACCTGCATGGGATACCGGTCAGGATTCGCCACGCGGCCGCGATTCCGAAGGCGCAGCGATTTATCCTGATGGGCGATGAGACGAATCCGCTGGTGCGGCAGTATCGCCAGACCCGCGGCATCCAGGCCGGCAGCGACACTCCACGGCCGGAAGGCTACGTGCTGGACGCAACCGACCGGGGCGTTGCCATCCTGGGCAGCGACCAACCCGGCGCCTTTTACGGACTGCAAACGCTCCGTCAAATTCTCGAAAAGTCCGACGACGGACTTTACGTTCCGGCGCAGCGCATTGTCGATTGGCCCGACAAACCTTTTCGGGGCGTTTACATCTTTCTGCCCGGCCGGCGGCACATTCCGTACTTCAAGCGATTTGTTCGCGAGGTGATGGCGCCCGCGAAGCTGAACAGGCTGATTGTTGAAGTGGACGCCGGGATGCAATTTGACCGCCACCCGGAATTGAATGCGGGATGGATTGACTTTGCCAAGGACATGAAATACACCCGCCGCGGGCGTCCCACCGGACCGCACCAGCAGTTTCAGGATTCCGGCAATATGAGTTTTACCGACGGCGGCGTGCTGGAAAAAGAAGAAGTCGCCGAACTGGTGCGATACGCGCGGCAGCATCATGTGGATATCATTCCTGAGATTTCCACCTTGACCCACGCCTATTACCTGCTGACCCGGCACCGCGAGCTGGCGGAAATCCAGGCTGCCGAGTGGCCGGATACCTACTGTCCCAGCGATCCGGCAAGCTATCGGCTGGCCTATGACGTGATGGACGAGTACATCGAGGTGATGAAGCCGCGGATGGTCCACATCGGCCACGACGAATGGCGCATGCCCTGGGGGATTTGTCCCCGCTGCAAAGGCAAGGACCCGACCGTGCTGTTTGCACAGGATGTCAACAAAATCTATTCGCACTTGAAAAGGCGCAACGTTGAGGTGGCCATGTGGGGCGACCACCTCGTTGAGCGCGTCCGTGGAAAAGGTTTGCGGCACGGCCACAGCCCCGAGGGCTATAACTACCAGATGCCCGGGGCGCTTTCTCCGCAGCAGGTCCGCGAGTTGATTCCCAAAGATATCCTGATCTTCAACTGGTTCTGGAGCAACGAGGAAGGAGGGCGCGGCGAAGACAATGACATCGAGGTGCAGGAACTGGGTTTCCACCAGGTGTACGGGAACATGACTCCGGAAATTCCTGATTATGAGCGGCGAAGCCAGCGCGAAAGCGTGCTGGGCGGAGCGCCTTCCTATTGGGCGCCCACCACCGAATTCAACTTTGGCAAAGACATGATGTATGACATCCTGGGCTGCGCCAACCTCACATGGTCGCGCGACGCGCTGGCCCCCAAGGAAATTTCAGAGACGGTCCAGAAGGCGATTCCGGATTTTCGGCGAAGAGTATCCATGCACCTCTGGCCCAGCGACGACGACCCCGTAACGCCAATCGATATCAGCGCTCATCTGAATGCGCCGGCCGGCAGCAGCAACTTCAGAGGTGTGGATTTAGCCTCGTTGCAGAGCGGCACAGTCCGTGCCGGTTCCAGGGCGTTCAACCTGGTGAATGCCAGCGAACACTACGGCAAGTGCGCGGTCGTGGTCGCCACCGGGGGGCAGCGAACCGAATCAGAAGCAGCAGCCATTCCGCTCGGCGATGACGTCAGCAGCATATTGTTCCTTCACGCCTGTTCCCTGCCCGCGCAGAATGACTCGGCGTTTCGTGAAACCTGGGACAATGCCGACACTGCAGACCTGCTGGGGTTCTACCGGTTCGTGTATGAAGACGGGCTGGTGGAAACAGCGCCCGTCCGCTACGGCGTGAACATCCTGGAAGCCGGCTGGGGCAAGCGGCATTCGCCGCGCAATGTCGCCTGGCAGGCTGACCTTGTTGATTGCGGAAAGTCGCCGGAGGGACGCATCACGTTTTTCGCTTTCGAATGGGTCAATCCGCGTTTCGGCAAGCCCATCAAGACAGTCCGCCTGGAAGGAATTTCGGGATTCAAAAATTCCGAGGGAAAAACCGTTACCGACAATGCCCTCATTCTGCTGGGCGTGAGCGTGGTCAGGAAGAGGCCGTTCTCAAAGGAAAGCGCAACCGGAAACCCATGGGCCAGGCCGGACAGCCCCACACCCTAATGCGTGAGCATTAATATCGGGCCGTGACGCATGCCTGGTTCTCCAGTTCAAGACGAGGAGGGAAAATGCGACGACGGCAATTTCTGAACAGATCAATCGCTGCATCCGGAGGCCTGTTCGGGCTTGGCAAGGGGGTGGCGTTCGGGGAATCCGGCAGGCCAGGTGAATCCCAAACAGGCAACAAGCCAACCAGAGGTCCGGTCTTCGACTGGCATGACCTTCAAGGGGGATTCCCAAAGACCGTCAACCCGGGATACCGCCACGCTCCGCAAGAGTCTCTCGAGGCCTGGAAAGACCAGAAATTCGGTATTCGCATCCACTGGGGCCTTTACTGCCTGATGGGAAGCGACGCCTCATGGTGTCTGCCGCATTCTTCCCGGGAATTCCAGAACATCTACAACACGCTCTACGAGTTCTTCAATCCCACAGATTTCGACCCGGACTCATGGATGGACCTTTTCCAGCGGGCCGGAGCAAGGTTCTTTACATTTACGACAAAACACCACGAGGGGTTTTGTATGTGGCCTACCGAAACGGTGGTGAAATCCATCAGGCGCGCGCCCTATGGCCTTTCCTTTACACCCAAACATCAGCCGAACTTTCAGGATTGCCTTATTCATTACAGCGTGATGGATACGCCTTACAGGAAAGACATTGTCGGACCGCTGATCAAGGCAGCGCGAAAACGGGGCGTGGGAGTGGGCTTGTATTTTTCCCATGTGGACTGGCACGACCCGGCCTTTGCCTGGGACCCTTACAACTTCTATTACGACCCGAACTTTACCCCGCAGTCCGATCCCAAACGCTGGCAGGCCTTCATCGACCAGGAGCGAAAGCAATTGACGGAATTGATGACCTGGTATGGCCCCATTGATCTGCTGTCGCTCG
>JBAUWE010000120.1:0-4971 GCA_049583595.1 Terriglobia bacterium | reverse complement strand
GTCGAGGTAACGCTTGCGGCTTTCCAGAATGGCCTGGCGGGCTTCCCGCGGACCTTGCCATCCTTCCATGCGGGTCTTTTTGCCCTCAAGCTCTTTGTAAATGGTAAAAAAGTGTTCGATTTCCGTCAGGATGTGGGGAAAGATCTGGTCAATGGTGTGAACCTGGTCATAGCGGGGATTGCGGTCGGGCACTGAGAGGATCTTTGTGTCCGGCCCCTGGTCATCCACCATGGCCAGCAGCCCAACCGGGCGCACTTCCAACATGCAGCCCGTAAAGGTCGCCACGTCCGCTGAAACCAGGACGTCAAGCGGGTCTTTATCCTCCGCCAGGGTGCCGGGAATAAATCCGTAATCGCCCGGATAGTGCATGGGAGAATAAAGGGTGCGGTCCAGTCGAAACACGCCCAGCGTCTTGTCGTACTCGTACTTGTTGGATGAATTCTTGGGAATCTCCACAATCATGCGGACAATTTCCGGCGACTGCGGACCAGGATCAAGTGTATGGATCAGGTTTGACATCTTCACAGCCTATCCAAGTCAAGGTTTTATTGCAACTCCCGCAATGGAGGCTGCCTTTCGGCAATGTTGCCGGCAGGCACACCATGATAGCCCGCCGGGGGAGGCCCCGAACAGATCAATAGGGATCGCCAGACTTTGTTCGCAATCCAGACACCACGGTTCCACACTAGCCAGCCTGGTTTGTGTAGCATAGAATCCTGCCATGGGTGACAGCAAATCCAGCTCGAAAGCCGGCCGAAGCAGCCGCACAAGGCCCACATTGGTGGATGTGGCTGTCCTGGCCGCCCTGCCGCGCCCGCTCACCTATTCCGTGCCGGACTCCATGGATGTACGGATAGGGCAGCGGGTGCTGGTTCCGCTTGGCACGCGACGCGTGACCGGCATCGTACTCTCAGCGGGACCGCCCCTGCCTCCAGGCGTTGACGCAAAGCCTTTGATCGGCGTGCTCGATTCCGAGCCGGTGCTTTCTCCCGAGCTCCTGACGCTGGGAATGTGGATTGCGGAGTACTATCTGTCGCCGCTGGGCGAGGTGTTCCGCGCCATGTTGCCCCTGCGGCGGCACTCCCGCAAGGTCCGCGTGGTTGGGTTGACAGAGGCGGGGCGCAAACATCAGCTCGAGATGGCGAACAGCCTGCTGCAGGAAACACGGCAAAGCGCAGAGCTGAATCTTCTGAAACACGTCGCAGAACACCCTGGTGGGACTCTCGAGGCGCTCCGCCGGAGGTTTGATAAAACTTCACCCGGAATTGTCCGGCAGGCGATTGAAAAGCGCCTGCTGGTTGTTTCCAGTGCTGAGCGCGAACACGGAACAAGAAAGGTGATGGCCGTACGTTTGTCCGGACCTCTGGGCAGCCATCCTCCGAAGCTCTCGCCCGTGGCCCGCCGCATTATCGAGGCGCTCGAACGCGACAGCCAAGTGAACGACCATCGCAAGCTTTTGAAGACCGCGCGAGCCTCCCTCGCCCACCTGAAAAAACTGCAGGAACAGGGCCTGATTGAATTTACCGATCCGGCGTGTGCCGGGGCGGAATCCAGTGGCGTTTCCGAATTTCGCCACACCCTGACTCCCTCGCAGAAGCCGGCGCTCGAAGAGCTGACTCAGCGGCTCGACCGGCGCGAGTTCAGCACCGTTTTGCTGCATGGAATCACGGCAAGCGGCAAGACTGAAATCTACATGCGGCTGGTTGAACGCTGCCTTGAAATGGGCAGGACGGCACTGATTCTTGTGCCGGAAATCGCCTTGACCCCCGCCATTCATGAGCAGTTTCAAAAGCGTTTCGGACGCCTGATGGCCGTGCTGCACAGCGGGCTGGCCGAAGGCCAGCGCCATGACGCCTGGTGGCGGGTGCGCCGTGGCGAAGCCCGGGTGGTGCTGGGAACCCGGTCCGCCGTGTTTGCACCGATGGAAGACCTGGGTGTCATCATCGTGGATGAAGAGCACGAATCCAGTTACAAGCAGGATGAAACACCGCGCTACCACGGGCGGGATACGGCCGTCGTGCGGGCCCGGTTGGGCAAGGCGCTTGTGGTGCTGGGGTCCGCCACGCCTTCACTCGAAAGTTACGCCAACGCTGAAAAGGGCAAGTACCATCTGCTGACGCTGAGCGAGCGCGTCGGACGCCGCCCGCTGGCCAGCGTGGAAATTGTCGATATGCGGGAGGAGTTCCGCGAGACGCACACGCAGGTTCCCATCTCGCGCCGTCTGCGAGAGGAGGTGGAAGCGCAGCTCGAATCCGGAAAGCAAACCATGTTTCTGCTGAACCGGCGCGGCTATTCCTGGTTTCTGCTTTGCCGAAGCTGCGGGCAGACGGAGCGGTGCCTGAACTGCTCCATTTCACTGACCTACCACCGGCGCCAGAACCGGCTGATCTGCCACTACTGCGGCTACCAGGCGTCTGTGCCGGCGCGCTGCCGGTCGTGCGACAGCGAATACCTCCATTACGTTGGGGAAGGAACCGAAAAGCTGGAACAGAAGCTCGCCGAAATGTTTCCCAGGGCGCGGGTGGCCAGGCTCGATCGCGACGCGGCCCGGCGGCCGGGGCAGCACCTGAAGATCCTTTCGGATTTTCGAGATGGGAAAATCGACATTCTGGTGGGCACCCAGATGATCGCCAAGGGGCACGATTTTCCCGGGGTCACGCTGGTGGGCATTGTTTCCGCTGACACGTCCCTTTCGCTGCCGGATTTTCGCGCCGCTGAAAGGACGTTCCAGCTTCTGACACAGGCGGCAGGGCGAGCCGGGCGCGGCGAATCACCGGGCCGGGTGCTGGTGCAGACCTTCTACCCGCAGCATTACGCCATCCGCTTTGCCGCCGAACAGGATTACAACAAGTTCTTCAGCAAAGAGTTGCATTTTCGGAAGATGATGCACTATCCGCCGGCCGCCGCGCTGGCCGACGTTGTGGTGCGGGACAAGAAGCTTGAACACGCCGCCCGGATGGCCGCGGAAGTTGGGAAGTTTTTTGAGAGCCTGGGTGAACTGACTCGAGGAGTTCGCATCCTGGGGCCGAGTCCCGCTCCGCTGGCCCGGCTTGAAGGATCCTACCGCATCCAGTTTCTGTTGAAGGCGTCGTCCCGCGCAAAACTCAACGCGATCCTCCGGCGCCTGGCTGAGGAGTCTGAAGACTGGGGCGTACCTTCACACGCGCTGACAATCGATATGGACCCGGCAAACCTGATGTAGCCTCCAGTCCGGCGCCTGGACGGCGGGCAGGCGCAACCACACTGTCCGGGGTTGCATCTGAAAATGCCGTGCACTATCAGGGCCTGAAGCCCCGGCTTCCGCGCCAACCGTCTTCCGGTTCTTTTAATCGCAGAGCGTCCGTATTAGGCCCGTTCAGCCGCTGCACGCCGCAAAAAGATATCCGCCTGGTCAGGGAAGCGACTGAAGTTCCTTCCCGGGTTTAAAGCGGACGGCCTTGCCAGGCAGGATGTTGACCTCGGCGCCCGTGCGCGGGTTTCTTCCAATTCCTGTCTTGCGAGGCTTGACGTTAAATACGCCGAATCCGCGCAATTCAATCCGCTCTCCACTGGACAAGGCCTTCTTCATTGAACCAAACACAGTTTCCACGGCAATCTCAGCTTTGGTCTTCGTAATTCCAGTACGGTTGACGACATCGTTGACAAGATCGAGCTTTATCAAAAGGAACCTCCTGAAAACACAGGATTTCATCGTAAAAAGCCGCTTCGGCATTGTCAAGTTGTTTTCTCCTGTATTATGATTCGAGGCTCTGTTAGTTTTGGAAGGATCGTCCGCCCGGGGGGCATAACTCTGAGTTGCGCACAGGCAATTCTTAATCAAGGGAGTGCCGATGTCTGTCAAAAATGACCGCTGGATCCGCCGTATGGCACTGGAACAAAAAATGATTGAGCCGTTTGCCGAAAACCAGAAACGCGACGGCGTGATTTCTTATGGGGTTTCATCCTACGGCTACGACCTGCGGGTGGCGGATGAGTTCAAGATTTTCACCAACGTCAATAGTTCCATCGTGGATCCCAAACATTTTGACGAGGCCTCCTTTGTGGAATTTAAGGGACCGGTCTGCATTGTTCCGCCTAATTCCTTTGCCCTGGCGCGGTCGGTGGAATACTTCAGGATTCCTCGCAGCATCTTAACCATATGCGTGGGAAAATCGACTTACGCCCGCTGTGGCATCATCGTGAACGTTACGCCGCTGGAGCCGGAATGGGAAGGATATGTGACGTTGGAAATCTCCAATACCACGCCGCTTCCGGCCCGCGTATATTCCAACGAAGGACTGTGCCAGCTCGTGTTTTTCGAGTCCGACGAGGTTTGCGAAACCTCTTACAAGGACAAGAAGGGCAAGTATCAGTCGCAGCAGGGCATCGTGCTGCCTCGAATTTGATGAACATCCGCTTCAGGCCGGCCTACTTCCTGCTCCTGGCCCTGGCTTGTTTTCAAGGCGTTGCATGGTGCGCCGCCCCGCCGCACACAGGGCAGAGTGTTGCCCCGCAAGCAAAGTCTTCCCCGGCGCCGGCTCAGCGCAAGGCTGAGGCTCCTTCGGTTCCGCAAAGGTACGAACTCTCACCCCAGAAAAGAGCTGAGGCGCAGGCGTATTCGCACACCCAGTATGCGCTCTATTTTTCGGGTGTCGTCCTTGTTCTCCTCATCTATTTCCTTTTATGGCGGGCAAAAATCGCCGTGGCCTTCCGCAACTGGGCACGCTGCGTCTCCCCACGACATTTTGTGCAATGCCTCGTTTTTGTTCCGCTGTTCTTTCTTACCGTCAGGCTGCTGCTGTTTCCATTTGTCTACTACGCGGACTTCGTGATCGAGCACAGATTCGGACTCATGACGCAGGGATTCGGCTCGTGGATGGCAGATTGGGGAAAGAGCCTCGCTCTCTACATTCTCGTCGGCACGTTGATGGTTTGGATCTTTTATTGGGTCGTCAGACGCAGTCCACGGCGATGGTGGTTCTACTTCTGGGC
>JBAUWE010000119.1:0-2475 GCA_049583595.1 Terriglobia bacterium | reverse complement strand
TGACAAAGAGTTCGTGGAAATACCACCTGCCTTCCTTGACGCCTGGCACGCTGGCCTTCCAAAGCTCGCCGCCTGCCTGCGCCAGAAGCTTGCTGTCTGTCACCCGCTTCCAGCCGCGAATTTCCCTACCTCCGCTCAGCACCGGCGTTTCGCCGGGAGACGCCGCGTAGGTGATGGGGTCCTGCGGAGTGCCGGAATCTTCCGGCGCAAAAACCAGAGGCTTTGCCAGGGCGTATCGGCCGCCGCGGATGTAAACCGTTACCGGCGTCTCGAGCGGCCCGCGCGCTTTCAAATTGCGAATGGCTTTCTGCGCCCGTTGCACGGTGTGGAATGGCCCGTCCGTTCCCGCGGCGTTGGGCTTGTCCAGCTTGCCCGTCCAGGAATCATTGCCATCGGTCGCAACATAGAAAACCGTG
Organism: Terriglobia bacterium; assembly: GCA_049583595.1. Taxonomy (GTDB): domain Bacteria; phylum Acidobacteriota; class Terriglobia; order UBA7540; family UBA7540; genus SCRD01. Next base: position 2,059 of record JBAUWE010000119.1, on the reverse strand, counting down.
TGCGCCGTATTGCGAGGAGCGGGAAAACCGCCCGTAATGATGCGCCCCACGGTTTGCGCCCAGGGAACCCCGGGCGCTCCGACGATCAGGAGAATGGCCAGAATTCCCGGCACGACCAGCACTGATTTTCTCATCGTCCTCCCTATCCAATACGTTCGCCGGCATCGGGCTCCCAACCGACGCCATTCGCGTCCCGCATGGCACATCTCGATTATTCAATCACCAGCCAGGTCAGCCCTCGCGCCGGCAGTGAAAGGGTGACTTCCGCCTCCGACTTGCTGTTCAGGCGGACCTCGCGAGCTTCGCCTTCCTGCTCGCGAATCCGCGCCGTCCCCGTGAGCCCCGTATAGTAAAGGGGCAGGGTCAGCGTTCGGTTTACCGGAACGTCCAGCGGGTTATAAACCATGGCAAAAGCCTTTTCGCGCAGTTGCGGATTCACGTGCAGAATGGCGTCGATGTCGCGGCCGTCGGCCCGCCGCACGTGGATGATGTCCGATTCCAGAATGGCCCGATGGGCCTTGTAGAAGGCGACCCACTTCTTCACCACGGCGCGCGTCTCGTCCGAATCATAAAGCTGATAGCCGCGATAAGCGGCCTGGGCGCCGCTGCCCAGGTTCTGCGCCAGGATCTGCCCGTACGTTTCCAGGTGTTCCCGCAGCGGCTCGATGGTGGCCGCCGCGCCGCCGCCGTGGTACTGCACCAGCGGAACAAACATCCAGCCCATGCTGGGAGTCTTGAGCCAGGTGCCGTCATAGATGTTCTGCCGGCCGATAATCACCTGCTGCGCCCGCGGCAGCGACCAGTCGGTTTCGCGATAGCCCATGCCATCCTTGTTCGAGCCATTCAGGAAGTACCAGTCCGGAACGTTGAGATAGATCCCGCGCCCACGGCACCAGCGGTAAAAGTTGGTGATGGCCTTCCACTGCGTCCACTGCGAATCCTCCAGCCCCCGGTGGCCCGGATGGTGAGTTGAGGCACAAACGTCTCCCGGATAGGAGCCGTCGTTTTCGAGCACACCCATGCCGGTCTTTTCAAAGAAGGAGCGTAATTTTCTGAAGTAGGCGATGCCCCAGCGGCTGCCCAGGCACGGCGAGTATCCAAAGATGGCGCCTTTGGTTGTGCCGGTTTTAGGATTGATCACGTCGTCCTCAGGACTGATGTTGCGGCTGGCCAGCAGCGAGTATCCGCCCAGCACAATTCCTTTCTCTTTTGCGTAGTCGCTGAGGTCTTTCATTGCCTGGATGTTCTTCGCGTCCTGGTTTTCAGGATTGAAGCCGGAACCGAACGAAAGGATCACCATTTCGAAGCCCACATCAGCCGCCTGGTCGATGGCGGGCTTCACCACCTCGGGCTTGATGCTGGTGACGTGCATAAAGATGGGATTCTCCATCGCCCAGGGAGCGAGGGTCCGGTACATGCGCCGCTGGGCCAGCCCTTTGCGCTCGCGGTCCGTGCTGTCAAACACCAGTTCGTACGTCCGGTAGGATTCAAACGTCTTGCCGGGAAGAATATCAATGTCCGGACCCAGTGGCGGATGCACCTGCAGCAGGCAGGGCGTCTCCAGCTTGTAATTCACCTGCGTAGTGTAGTCCGGGTCGGGCGTCCAGTGGGCCGTCTGGTTGCAGGTGCCGGAAGTCATCCCGCCGCCAAACTCGTAGTCGCTCTCCACGTGGATGTTGGGATACTCCCATCGCCCGGAGTTCACCGCAGACTCGTATTCGACTGCCGCCAGAATTTCATTGGTAAAGCGGTTCAGCCTCACACGCGCGCCTGATCCGTTCTCGATGCTCAGCCATTTGGCCAAAAGCGGAATGCCGTCGTACATCTCGTAGTGGACGTAGACGGTAATATCGGCAAGAGCTTTGTCCCTGGATGCGTATCGGAAAGTCACGGAAGCGCCGGGCGGCGGCCACGGCTGATTGCCGGAAAAGTGCGTCCGCTTCCAGGCAAAGGGCGCCTGCGTCTTGCCGGTCTTGAATCCTGTGCACTGCATGGCCGCCGGGTCGGCAGTCATGCGGTCCACCCACTCCGGCGTCAGATAGGCGTAGTCCGGCTGGCC
>JBAUWE010000118.1:0-2237 GCA_049583595.1 Terriglobia bacterium | reverse complement strand
TTTTTTCCACGGCGCCACGCCTTCGCTGAAGAGCACCTCGTATCCCCCCTGGGGAGACCAGTTCTTAAGATGGAGAGAGCGGATGCGACCTGGATTGCTCCGGATCCAGGCTACAGGATCGTTGCCGGTCTCTAGACATGTGCCCACATCGAATTGCAGCATAATGCTCTTGTCCGTATTCGCTGCGAGGACTTCGATCGGCTTCTGCCCGTCCACCGGCTTCCATTCGAGATCATGGTTGTGATAGCCGGCGTGCAAGCCGTGGGACGCCATCGTATGGTTGGCCTTGTTCAGCGTCTCTGCCACACGCTTCCAGCCATCGATGGTGGATATCTCTCCGGCCGAAGCCATGACAATATAGCGCGTGCCAAGAATGTGGTTCAATTCCATCGCCTTGCCGATACCTTCCGGCGTAAAGGATTTAGTGCCATTGTGCGTGGAGTAGCAGCGGATGCCCAGATGGTCCATCTCCTGGCGAACCTTTCTGGCTTCGCCTGGCGTCCAGTTGTAATAAGGTGCGTAGAACTCCACGCACTGGTACCCCATTTGGGCAACCTCCCTGACCGTTCCGGCCAGATCTTTCTGCAGATCTTTGCGAACCGAATAGAGCTCCAGCCCTATCGGGATGTGTTTCGCGGCCGCAGCCGCCATTGCAGCCGCTCCCAAGGGAGCCGCCGCCAAAAAAGACAGAAAGGAGCGACGTGAATAAGCATCAACCTTTTTCATAGTAGCCAAACAATATCACAAGAGCGGAAATTCGATCACTTGAAAAGACAAAGGTGCTACAGATGCCGAATTCAGTATCCACGAAAAACACGTAGCAGAGCGCAGAATTCCGTTGCGAATGCACTTTGTCGCGGGCTCGAAATCGCAAAGCGGGAAGGGGGGATTTCGGGGTGTGGACAGGCATGAAAATTTCTCTTGACAACGATTTCATTTGGCCCTATATATCGTGGTATGGGATGCACGAGGATACAAGATGTTGACCTCGTGCGAGGCTTTTGGTCCCCCGAGAGGGAAGGAGGTCTATGGCCGCTAAGAAGAAAGCAAAACCCAAGGCAAAGAAAAAGAAATAAGGGTTCCCAATCAACAACGGTTTGTATCTCCAGGCCCGCCATTCTTTCCAGGCGGGCTTGGTGTTTTCAGGCGGGATTTTTGACGCAGAGCGCTGAAAAATCGGTCCTGATCCGAAGCTTTTTCTTTGTCTCAGGCTGCTTGTTCAGTGGAGGTAGCTGCTCCGACGCTATGGGAGACAAAATTTGCCTCCGTCAGGCTTCGTCTCCCATCTCCGGATTGGGAATTGGCTCGCGGGGCTCCAGGCGGGCTTTGCGGGCCACCATCGACCCGGGAAGGCTGCGAATGCGACGGTTGTAAGCGCTGACCCGTTCATTGAAGAGCTCCTGGTGCTCCTCGATATTTCTTTCCAGTTCCGCATTCTGTTTTTGGAATTTGACGAAGTTGCTGTTGGACTTCAGTCCTGTGTAGTCCGCGGCGATTTTGAAAATCCCTTCCAGCGCGCCTGCCATGGCGATATTGGCCAGAGACTTTTCCCTCATCGTACGTGCTTTCTGGTAATCGCTTCTGGCACAGGTGATGGGCTCAAACGCCTCGTGGTCGTGCGGCATATACCCGCGGCAGGTCCCCAGCAGCTTGGGAATCTCATCATGCCGTTGTTTCAACAGCGCGTCGATGCCGGCCCAGGTTTTGTCCATGTCTATTCTCGCCCGCAGCAGGCTGCGGCGCGTGTTTGACAAATAAACAAGGAATGCCAGAATGGCAACAACAAGCAGCGGCACTGCAAGCCAAATCCAATCGCCATGCATGGCAGAAAACTCCTTTGATGAATTCGGTCCATTATAACCAGCGTTGAGGTACGGCGCCATACGGCGGGAAGCGGCGCCGCCGGGCGCTCGATCCAAGGCAGGATGTTCGGCTGTGTCTTTCCCGCCCCAGGGAGCCGCGTCTCCGGTATGATAACTATTGGGCTGAAGGTATTGCCGCCGAGCGTGTCAGGTTGCAGGGGGAACTATTTTGCGGCCTTCCTGTCTGCCCACGATGCTATGTCGCGCTTTCGAATTCTTGAGCACACCGCCGACGTTGGATTTGAAGCTTTCGGTTCCACGCTTCCGGAGGTGTTTGAGAACGCTGCCCGGGCGATGGCGCACCTGATTGCGGACCCGGCGACGGTCAGGCCAGTTGAAGAAATTCAGATTGAAGTTCAGGGCACGGACCCGCCC
>JBAUWE010000117.1:0-6384 GCA_049583595.1 Terriglobia bacterium | reverse complement strand
GGAGCTGCACTGCCCTCTCGCGCACGCAAATGCTTGTTGATGCCGCCAGCCCGGGTGGAAGTGAAACGGAGATCGATTTCATGGCGCGCAATGTTGCCTCTGTGGATGCCGACCGGGAGGCGCAGGACTCACACGTTGCCAGGTGTTCCACCAGCCAGCGCCGATCGTCGGGCTCGAGGCCTTCGATCTGCTCGCGGTCAATCAGCCAGCGGGCGCGCTCATGTAGATTGTCAAAAGCTTCATGCTTCTTCATGGCTGCTGTTCCTCCAGCAACTCGCGGGCCGTGCCCAGGCCGCGATAAAGCCGCGATTTCACCGTTGCGAGCGGCACGTGTATGATGTCTGCTATCTCTTTGAGCGAAAGCTCCTCTTGAAAACGCAGCAGCAGGACTTCGCGGTAAACCGCCGGCAGTCGCGCCAATATGGAACTGAGTCGGGCTACGAGCTCTGTGTTCTCGTACTCGGCGAGGGGCGACGCCTCGTTGGAAGAGAGGGGCTCTCGCGCCGCACCGCCCCGGACCGGGTCGAGTAGTTCGTCCAGGCTGTCCATTTTCCTGCGTCGGCTGGCATCAATCACCAGGTGGCGCGCAATTGAAAACAACCAGGAATCGAACCGCGAAACTCCATCGTACTGATGGCCCCGCGCCAGCACGCGCAACCAGGTTTCTTGGAACAGGTCGCGTGCGGTTTCCGGGTTGCCCGTCAGATAGAAGAGATAGCGATAGAGGCGGTACTCATACTGCGCAATCAGGGCGTCGAGCACGTCCGGGTCGCGTCGCCTTAGACCGCGCGCCAGCGCTTTGGTTTCGGGTTCCATCGCAAGTGCGAAGAGATGTATCGCGCCGTCCATTCTACCCTCTAGCTTGTTATACGGCGAGACCCCGGAAAAAGACCCAACGTGCCGAATCAATTGGAGGGAATGGTTGATCAGTCTTTGATTTGAGGTCGGGGTTAGCCCCGGACACAAGGACCGGAGAGGAGCTTTCGCTTTCTACTGGATATGGGTGCGCTTAATCGTGAACGCATTGAAGAGTCGGCGGCGAGGGCTGCAGGATTGCGGCTGCGTGTCAACGACAACCGCCTCGAACAAGCGTACAATAGGACCTGGGTTAAGGAGTCCATAATGGAAGATGTGAACGCGGAGCAGATTTCTAATCAGCTCGGTCAGATCGTCGCCCAGCTTGCCGCCATTCGTGAGGTTCTCGAAAAGCTCGTTGGACAAAACGACCACCCGACCTACAGCCAGACGAAACGATACTAACGATCATCGGCAACCCGGACCGGCCGAGAACAGATCACACAGCGTGAATCGGAGTGCGCTTACCGAAACCCGCCCCATTGGAGGTAGGCGCGGAGGAGAGCGTCGCCGCCGATGCTCGCGTAGATGGCGGCAATGCCTAGGAAACTTCCGTAGGGCCACTGGTAGTTGCGGAACTTTGAGTTGATGAGGGTGAGGGGAATGGCCATAAACGAGCCGAGAAGCGACCCCAGAAGGATGGTCATCAGGGTCAACGGCGGGCCAAGAAAGGTTCCCACCACCAGCATCAGCATCACGTCGCCAAAGCCCAATCCTTCCTTGTGGCGAAGATGATAGAAGATTTCTCCGACCGCATAGAACAGGCCCCCACCGATGATGGCCCCGGCAAGCGCACTCATCAGCGAGAGTAGAAGCGAGGAAGGGAAGACCCGCCACTGCGCGAGAATCCAGCCGAGTGGACGATTGTCCACGGGGACCCAAAAGCTGAACACCACGCCCAGCGCGATGCCAGGCACGCTGATTCTGTGCGGAATGCGCCGCTCGCGAAGGTCCGTAAAGATCAGGACGATCATCAGCATGGCGAAAATCAGGCCCCTTACGAACTCCAGCGTCAGCCCGTATCGCCAGAATTCCAGCACGAAAACCAAAGCGGTCAGAATCTCAACCAGCGGATAGAGGGGGGAAATCTGTGCGTGGCAATCGCGGCACCGCCCGCGCAGCAGAACGTAGCTGAGGAGCGGAATATTGTCGTACCAGCGGATGTTGTGGCCGCAGGACGGGCAGTGCGATCCGGGAGCGACAATCGACTCGCGGCGCGGCACTCGCAGAATGCACACATTGAGAAAGCTGCCGAAGATCAGTCCGAACAAGGCCACAATCGTCTGGATCATCCAATCACTCGCATTCCATAAAAGGTTGCTGCCCAGGCTGCTTACTGCACACCCAGCAAGCGCACGTAAAGCGCTTCCGTCCGCTCAACCATCCTCTCGGCTGAAAATTTCTTGGACCGCAGGCGCGCATTTTCTCCCAGTTCCTTCAAGCGTGCGGGATTTGCCGCCGCTGAGGCAATGGCGTCCGCCAGTGCCCTGGGTGACTCCGGCGCAATCAGCCAGCCCGTTGTTCCTTCTTCGACAATCTCCTGCAAGCCTCCAACCCTGGTGGCGATAACCGGCAGGCCGTGGGCCATGGCCAGCAAAGCGGAAGAGCCCAGCCCCTCAGAGCGCGACGGCATTATATAGACATCAAGGCCGGAGAAGAACTCGAAAAGGTTTTCCTGATAGCCTGCCAACAAAACCTGCCCGCCGGCGACACCGGCCGCAAGGCGTGAAGCCGCAAGTTCCTCGGCGGAGATCCTGCCACCCAGGACAAGCTTCGCATTCGGCAAACGATCGGCAAGAAATTCGAGCGCCTTGAGCGCCAGGTCCTGCCCCTTTTCCGCGCTGATGCTTCCCAGATGCCCTATCACCAGGTCGCTCCCGCCGAGACGCCACTTTGCGCGCGCTGCCTGGCGGGATGCGGCATCCGGGATGCGGTCTGGAACTTTGATCCCATCAGGAATCACGTTGACCATTGCCGGTGGGATGCCAGTATCCTCCAGGATGTGCCCAATAAACCGCGACACGGCAATCACAGCATGGCAGGTGTACCGGTATTTCAGACGATAGTCGAGGCGGCGCTTGGGCAGGTAGGTCACCCGGCGGGTTGCAATGCGCCGCACACCGGCCCCCAGCGAGGCCAGCCAGGCTACCGTCTGGCCCACACCGTCGTGCGCGTGCAGCAACGCCAGCCCATCCTGGTGCAGTCGGCGGCGCAGCAACCGAATGCCCTTGATGTGCCTGAAATCATTCTGTGGAAGGCCAAGTGCCTTGAAGCCGTCTGCGGCGGCACAGCGGTAAAGCTCGCTCTCTTCCGGGCACACGATCAGTTGCTGGTGGCCCCGTGCCCGCAGGCCGTGCGCCAGCAGCAGCAACTGCCGCTGACCACCGCGAAGCACCAGGCCCGTATCAACATGCCCGATCCTGAGTGGAATGGTTGGGCTCAAGGCCTGCCTTTGCCGCTGCTTTGGAGTTCCGCAAGCTTCACGAATTTGCGGTGCACGTAACGGGCTGCCATCCAGGCGATCAGAAATCCGGCGACACCGTCCAACACACCGAGTCTCAAGAAGTAGGTGTTCACAAACACCCAGGGTGGAGCCAGCAAGCGACGCGCCAAACCAGCACGCTGGCCCCGCTCAAACATTTCGCGAGCGGCGAGGTCGGTGTAAAACTCGATGCGCCTGCGATGGTCGGCCAGGGAATCGCAAGTGTAATGAAGGATCTCACCGTTGAGCGTTTCCACCGGTCCATCGGCCAACACGGATTCGTGGACGTAGTCGCCCGCCCATCGTGCCTTGTTGCGGTGAAACAGGCGGATTTTCCAGTCCGGGTACCAGCCCGAATGCAGAATCCATCGCCCGAGGTATTTCGCCCGCCGGGCGAAGCGGTAAGCTGCAACCCCTGGTGTTGATTGCTTCCATTCCCGGATGGCGGCACGGCCCTCTTCATTCAGTTCTTCGTCGGCGTCCAGGCTCAGTATCCAGTCATGCCGGGCCTCGCTGACGGCAAAACTCTTTTGAGCCGCAAACCCTTCCCACGCATGGGTGATCGTCCGCGCCCCAAGCTCGGCGGCTATTCGGACGGTTTCGTCGGTTGAGCCGGAATCAACCACCAGAATCTCGTCGGCGCAATCGAGCGACCGGATGGCGCGGGCAATGTTCGCGGCTTCGTTGCGCGTGATGATGGTGGCTGAAATGGGCGGCATGGCAAGACGTCAGATTGGCTTCGGGAGCGTCACTCCAGGGACTGAATTTAGACCGTTGTTCGTCTCCCATAGGGAATTTGCCTTACCCCGGACTGAACAACCAGACGGAGACGAACAAATGTCTGCCGTAACCCGGCCTTTTTGGCGACCCTCTCGAGCGGTTTTCTACCCCTGGCGGTCCCTGGCCCCCGTCAAAAATAATTCGCGATATTTGTCGGGCAGGGCACAGGGCCGGCCCTCGCGATTCACAATCACGTGCGTCGTTTCCCCCTCAGCCAGCAGAACGTTATCCGCTTGCCGGTAAATTTCATATCCGAACACCAACACCCGACGCCGGACCGCGCGAAGGCAGGTTTTGACCACAATTTCATCGTCGTAGTGCGCGGAGGATTTATAGCGGCAACTGGCCTCGGCCACAATGATGTAGAGCCCGTCTTCGCGCTCCATGTCGCGGTATTCAAAGCCGTGCTGGCGGCAGAATTCGCTCCGCCCGATTTCGAACCAGACCAGATAGTTGGCGTAGTAGACCACGCCCATCTGGTCGGTTTCAGCGTATCGAACCCGAAAAGTTGTCGAAGTCCATTCCACAGGAAATGCCGTCGTCATCAGGAGGGCCTCATTTGCCTAATCCATCGCTTGCGCGTTTCGGTGCCTGCAGGTAACAGAGCAGATTGAAACCTATTTATTCTCTAGTGATATCAGTGACTTATACATAGTTCTTCAAGCACTACATAAGTGGGTTGTCAGCGTCATCAACGGGATATCTTATGACCTGTTCGAGCGAACGGCAAAAACTTCTGTAAACCGGCTCAACATAAGTCTGCAAATCAGTATTGCCCGCCAACACCCTGGAATCGTCCGGCACACGGCCTTCCTGAACGGTGGCAAGAAACTCCGCTGCATCCGGCCAGGTCAGAGTCATGTCGGGCTTACGGGTCGGCCGGCGGTCAAACCGGACCTTGCCGCGATCAATGAGAACTGTCCATTCGAAGTCCCAGTCCACAAGCACCCAGAGCGTTTCGATGCGCGCTTCACGGATGTGCTGACGTACGGAGCGGTCCCGGCCCGTCAGGACAAACGCCTGCTGGATGAGCCGTCGCGCTGCGCGCTTTGAAATGGGTGGTCGGTCAGTCACGTTCAAATATGAAACTATAGCAGAACCCCGGGCGGAATGCGGAGTCTCCGGGCGCTTTCTCCACCTGCGCGGGAGCCTGCTGCAGTGCATCCCGGGTGCCGATGGGGGTTTTCAGGTGTATACTACACGGCTCCCAGGAGGCCCGGAATGAAACGCCCCAGCAGTTCACGCCGAACGTTTCTGAAGACTACGGTTGCAGGCGCTACAGCAGCTCTCGGTGGCCTCCACGGCATCGCAAGGGCGGGGGATGTTCCCGTGCTTCCGGGTCCGTCGCCAGGTGGTGCGCCGGGTGAAATGCATATCGGATCACCCTCTTCCCTCGCCGGGACGTCATACACGCGGGGGGTTGGCGTGTATCCGGGAGATCCGGTTGAGGACTTTGCTCCCGTGCTGCTGGCCGACAATTCGAACACTTATCGCAATCTTGCGCTGTTGCGGCCTGCGTATCATTCCAGCAGCTACGACTACAACCTGACGGCACAGCTGATCACCGACGGCATCAAAGACACGCGCCTGCCCACCTGGGTGGAAACATCAGCGAGTTTAAGTGGGACCTTCTCAAAGGAGGAGCGCGAGTCCTTCCTGGACCATAATCCAACCAGCACCGTCAGCTTGCAAGGGCCGCGCCCGTGGGTGCAGGTTCGCCTGGGCGGCGGGGAAAGGGTGCTGGAAGTCGACCGGATTGATCTGCTGGCCGCTCTCACCGCTCGGGGAATAGAACCGGCTGATGTGAGTTTCGAAGTGTCTGTTTCCGAAGATGGCAGGGATTGGAGGAAGGCCGGCAGCGTGTCGGAGCCGGAACCCGCTTCCCTGGCAGGCTACCCGCCTGAGTTTGTGCGGCATGGGTACCTGTTCAAGCCCTCGATTCCCCTCAGCCCGGCTTCGCAAAGCCGCTACTATCGTATTGAATGCGTTGCCGCCGGGAGCCGGCTGCCCGCTTTCGGTGTGCAGTGGGGAATCGGCGTGGTGGCGTTTTTCAATGCGAACCAAAGGGTTGAAGTCGGGGGCCCTTACAACTTTACCAGCGCCTGGATGAGCGCCGGACTGGGGGAAGAGTGGGTTTACGTTGACCTGGGCGCGCACTGCGAGTTCGACCGGGTTGCTCTCCACTGGATTGCCAAGGCGGCGGAGGGCTCCATTCAGGTCTCCGATGATGCGGAAAGCTGGCGGGACATTCACCCGTTGCCCGGAGG
>JBAUWE010000116.1:0-1986 GCA_049583595.1 Terriglobia bacterium | reverse complement strand
ATGTCGCGCGGCTTACGCAATACAACGAGGCTCATTTAAAGAGTGGATCGACAGTTAAAATCTTAGTTAACGGGCAAATGAAACTCTTCCGGGTAGAAATTGTGTCCGGGGAGTTGGCGAGCGAACGAGACAGACAGCTCTACGGAAACAACATTCTTCTATCCGATCAGCTTGGAAACACCGGTATCACTTCCTCCTTTTGGAAAGGGTCAAATACTGCTCATTTCATCCAGAAGGCATTCGGAACGCCGAAGGCGAAGTTGGCCATCGTGGCAACGTTGTGTTCAATTTCGCTCGCCGCTGGAGCTGCCTATAACGCGGCGCAGACCAATTGCAATCAGGGCCTCGTGTGTGTGACTATGCCGACGAGGATCATGGTCGGGCTGTCGATTCTCTCTGCCCTAGTAGCGTGGGCCAAAGACATGCTATTTTAGTAGGCTAGTCTCGGGAGCTTACTTTCGCGGGTGGCGCAGACGCTTGCTTTGTGGGGTCTGCGGGCTCGCTCGCTTTACCTCCTGTGCGCCCTGGCAAAGGCAATCGCGTGGGCGGTGAGCGACGCGGCGAAGTTGCGAAAACCGATTTCGGCGGAAGGCTCGGTGTATTCACCGCGCAGTCCGCGTTTTGGGTCGGAGAGGATCAGGCACGTCGCATCGTAGAGCCTTTCGCGGACGAGTTTCCGGCAGAGGATGCGGTAGCGGTCGGCGTACGAAGTATTTTGGAACTCAGGAAACGCGGGATAATGTGGTTCCTGGACGGAAACCGGAGTTCTCGACCCTGGCGAGTCCTCCAGCAGCATCAGGTAGCCGATCCAGGGACGCGGCGAGCCCTGAAAGGCTCCTTCCCTGTACGCCGTCAGGATGTCGGTCGAGTTTCCCAGCGCCTCTTCCGTTCGGTTGTTGAAGTTGTTCCCAAACGAGCCCACCTGCGACTTGAACTCGATGACCGCCAGCAGCGTTCCGTCTACAAGCGCAACCAGGTCCCACTCCTTCGTCGCCCGGAACCAGCCGGGAAGCACCACGTGTTTCTTGTCGATATGGATAGAATCCGGAGAAAGCTCGCTCTCCTTGAGCAACTCGGCCACAACCTGAACAAAGCCGTCAATCTGCTTGCCGCCGGTTACTGCGCCACGGCTGCCGTAATCTTTGATTCCGGTTTTGTTGCCCTGGGCAAGGGCCTGCTTCTTTCTGGTCTGCCAAAAGTAACGAACGGCAGCGCGCACTTTATCATCAGGATTGTGCATTCAGGATACTAATCTCCGTGAAGCTGAAGCGTGACTTTGCTGAAAAGGCCCTGTGTCTCCCTGGCAATACGGTCAGAGGCCATCTTCCGGTAGTGTGGGTCAATCTCAACACCCATGCTGTTACGGCCGCACCGGGCTGCTGCAATGCTGGTGCTCCCGGTTCCCAGGAAGGGGTCGAGGACCGTATCGCCCGCAAAACTGAACATCCGGACGAGCCTTTCAGCAAGCTCGACGGGGTAAGGAGCGGGATGGTCTCTGGTTGACGCGCCCGGCAGGTCGTCCCAAACTAGGCGAAACCATTTCTGGTAATTCTGCTCTGAGATCACGCTCATGACGCGAGTCGCCACGGACGGGCTCCGGTACCCTCCCGGCTTGCGCTGCATCAGAATATATTCGACGTCGTTCTTGATGACGGCATTGGGTTCGTAGGGTTTGCCCAGAAAGCCGGAGCCGTTCTCGACTTCATACGCTGCATTGGCGATCTTGTGCCAGAAGATACCCTGAAGGTTGTCGAAGCCCAGCTTGCGGCAGTGCTCCTGAATTGAGGCGTGTAGGGGCACGACTGTGTGGCGGCCCTTGTTCTTCCGGCGAGAAAGGCATACATCCCCCACCACGATGATGAGCCTGCCACCCGGAACAAGAGCACGGTAACAATGGGACCAGACCCGGTCCAGGTCTGCAAGAAAACTCTCGTAATCCGGAACGTGGCCGAGCTGCCCTTCTGTTTCCCTGTATTCTTTCAGCGT
>JBAUWE010000115.1:0-15924 GCA_049583595.1 Terriglobia bacterium | reverse complement strand
CATTATGGGCTTCCGCTGACTTTGCTGGGGTTGGAGTCCTTGCATGAGGTGGCTGTGGTGGAACTTGCCATGTCGGCCTCCGGTGAAATTGCCCGCCTGGCCCGGATTGCCGAGCCGGATGTGGGCGTGGTGACAAACGTTGCACCCGTCCACCTGGAGTTTTTCGATTCAGTGGATTCGATTGCCAGGGCCAAAAGGGAACTGATCGAGAACCTCGGCTACCGTAACAGGAAAGCCACAGCCGTCCTGAACTTTGATGACGCGCGCGTGAGGGAATTTGCCGAAGCGTTTGACGGCAGCGTGGTGACCTTCGGCTTGAGCGAAGGGTCTCTGTTCAGAGGAACGAACGTGCGGCCGAGTGAAGGCGGGAGCCGTTTTGTGCTTTCAGGACCGCAAAGTGAAGGCGAATTTACCGTTCCATTGCCCGGCGCTCACAATGTTGAGAACGCCCTTGCTGCTTTGGCCACAGCAATTGCCTGCGGGTTGGACGCCGGAGACCTGGCGCCGGCGCTTGCGGCCTTTAAAAATTTGGCGCAACGCACCGAAATATTTACACTGCCCGGGAAGATTACGATCCTCAACGACTGCTACAACTCGAACCCCCGCGCCATGGAACGCATGATCGAAACACTCGCCGGGTGGGCAGGAGCAAAACGGCGGATTGTGGTGGCGGGCGAAATGCTGGAGCTGGGTCCAACCTCGCCGGAATGGCACCGACAAATGGGCAGGAAGGTCGTGGCATGCGGCATTGACGGTCTTGTTGCCGTCCAGGGTGACGCGCGGTTTATCCGTGAGGGCGCGCTGGGGGCAGGGATGGACCCCGCCAGGGCGGTGTTCTTTCCGAGTGCATCGGAGGCTGGCCGGTATTGTGGCAGCCTGCTGGAGCCGGGCGATGTGGTGCTGGTGAAGGGTTCGCGTGGGGTCAATCTGGAAAGGGTCACGGAATTGCTGGCAACGTCAATAGCGCATCCTTCCGGTGCGTGCCACGAGGTTCCGGAGAGGATGGTTTAACAAGGATCCATGTTTTACTACCTTTACCAGCAATTTCATGTTCAGTTCCACCTCTTCAATCTTTTTCGGTACGTCACTTTCCGGACCGCTTATGCGAGCCTGACCGCACTGTTCCTTTCCATGTTTCTGGGACCTTACGTCATCCGGAAGCTTAAACAATTCCAGATCGGGCAGTTCATTCGAGAGGACGGGCCGAAGGCGCACCATGCCAAGGCCGGGACGCCTACCATGGGCGGCGTTCTGATTAACCTTTGCATTATTATTCCCACCCTGCTTTGGGCTGACCTCAGCAATCCGTTTATCTGGCTGGCCCTCGGGGTGACCGTAGCTTTTGCCGGCATTGGCTTTTGGGATGACTATCAGAAGCTGCGAAAACGGAACAATCTCGGGCTGACAGCACGAACAAAATTCATGCTGCAGATTCTGATCAGCTTCGCTTTTGGTATGATCCTGGTGGCGATGACCGCCTGGGGTCTCTACTCCACCGCTATCGTGTTTCCATTTTTCAAGCGTATTCATCCCAGTTTTACGATTCAGGCCCTGCTCCACACTTCCTGGAGTTATCCGGTCGCGTTCCTGCCGTTTGTCGCCTTTGCGGTGCTCGTCCTGGTGGGATCGTCCAATGCCGTCAACCTGACGGATGGATTGGACGGACTGGCCATCGGCTGCGTTGTTGTGGCTGCGTCGGCGCTGACCGTGCTGACCTATGTTTCCGGCCACGCTGTGTGGTCGGCCTACCTGGACATCGAACACCTGCCGCAGGCTGCGGAATTGACCATCTTCTGTGGAGCGATGGTCGGTTCCAGCCTCGGGTTCCTCTGGTACAACGCATACCCGGCGGAGATTTTTATGGGCGACGTGGGATCCCTTTCTCTGGGAGGAGCGGTGGCCGCCGTGGCCGTGATTATCAAGCAGGAACTCCTGCTGCCGTTTATCGGCGGCATCTTTGTGATTGAGGCGCTTTCGGTCATCCTCCAGGTGGGTTCGTTCAAACTCCGCGGGAAGCGCATCTTCAGGATGGCGCCCCTTCACCATCATTTTGAGTTGCAGGGCTGGAAGGAGTCGAAAATTATTGCGCGCTTCTGGATTGCTGCGTTGATCTGCGCCTTGTTTGCGCTGACCACCCTGAAGCTCCGTTAGGTGGGGGATAAAGATTTGACGAGAGGAGTTTATGCGCATAAAATGCGCGTAAATAACTGATGGGGAGACCGAAATCCTTTCGCAACCCGACACGAGTGAGCCTGACGCTCGACCGCAAGACATTGCAGACGGCCCGGCGCCTGGCGCGGCAAACGCGAAGGTCCCTTTCGGTTGTGGTTTCGGAAATCCTGGAGGCTCACTTCCGCCGTAACGGCCATGGGCGGCCAGAGAGGCATTCCTGATGGATATTCGTGGAAAGAATATGCTGGTGGTGGGATTGGCGCGGAGCGGCGTGGCAGCCGCCCACTGGCTGAGCGACCATGGGGCGGTGGTTACCGGAACAGACATGCGGGGGCCCGAGGCGTTTCCAAAGGAGATTCCGGAACTGCTCAATCGGAAGGTGGGACTCGAACTCGGCTTTCACAGGGAATCGACGTTCCTCCGGCAGGACTGTATTGTCATCAGTCCCGGAGTGGCTGCGGACTTGCCCGTGTTGAACCTGGCCAGGCAGAAGGGGAGTCCCGTGGTTCCGGAAATTGAGGTTGCCAGCTGGTTCCTCGACGGGCAACTGGCCGGCATTACGGGGACCAATGGCAAGACCACCACCACGACACTGCTGGGAAGGATGATGGATGCGTCTGGTTTTTCCACGTTTGTGGGCGGCAACATTGGAGTGCCGCTGCTTTCCGCGGTCGATCTCGATCCTTCCCCGTCCGTCATCGTGGCAGAATTGAGCAGTTTCCAACTTGAAACCATCCGGTCGTTCCGTCCGCATGTGGCGACGCTGCTGAACCTGAGTCCGAACCACCTGGATCGCCATCCGAACTTTGAAGCTTACGTCGCTGCCAAGGCCAGGATCTTCAGCAACCAGACGCAGAACGATTACGCCATCCTCAATGCAGACGATGAAAACGTGATGAAACTTGCACCGTCAATCCGCAGCCGGAAAGTTTTTTTCAGCCGGCGAAGAGAGATCGCAAACGGTGTTCTGGTTTCAGGCGGGACCGTCCTGTACCGGGTGCAAAATCTGGAAGTCGCGTTGATGCGGACCAGCGACGTCCGGCTGCTGGGCGATTTCAATCTGGAAAACGTGCTCGCCGCTGCTGCCGCCGCCTGCGTTCTGGGAGCGGACTTTACTTCCATCCGGAGTGCCGTCCGGGAGTTCAGCGGCGTGGAACACCGGCTGGAGTTCGTGCGCGAAATTCGGGGAGTCGATTTCTACAATGATTCCAAGGCGACGAGTGTTGACGCGGCCGCCAAAGCGCTTTCCTCGTTTGAGAGGGGTGTGCACCTCATTCTCGGAGGCAAGGACAAGGGGGCGCCCTACACGCCCCTGCGAAGTTTGATGAAGGACCGTGTGCGAGAAGTCCTCGTGATCGGAGCGGCCCGGGAGCGAATCATCAGCGATCTGGCCGGCGCTGTGGAGATTGTTGAAGCTGGTGATCTGGAAACGGCCGTGAGGACGGCTACTGGGCGTGCAAGGCCCGGCGACGTGGTGTTGCTGGCGCCGGCCTGCTCCAGCTTTGATCAGTTTGAGAATTTCGAACACCGCGGACGTGTATTCAAGGCACTGGTTGAGCGGCTGGCGGAAGAAAGTTCCATGAAGGCCAGTGTCAGAAAGGTTCATCAGGAAGCGCAGGTTTCAGCCCCTGGGGTTCAAACTGCCCGCGAGCCTGCCGCGCGAAACCCCATCACGACAGCATCCGAAGCATTGGAAGAACCTTTGGATCAGCGGGGCAACAGCAACGAGCAATCGGTCCGTAATGCCACCGTCCCTGAACCTGTGGTGCTGACGGTGCCGCGGGAGCTGGAATACGTTTTTGAAGTCAGCGCCGAGGAAGCATCCGCGCAAGGCTTCCCGGATTCAGAAGAAGCGGCAGACGAGTTTCTGCTGGATGAGAATGATCTGGCTCCGGCCGAGACGATTGAGGATGAGGCGTTTGCCTATGAAGTTCGCGCCGCGACACAAACAGGCGTACAAAGCGCGGATACAGGGAAGAAGGCATCACCGAAAACCAATGCGAGAAGGCGTTCGCGGACCAATAAGGAGAAATAGCGACTGATGGCGCGACAACTCCAGACTGACAGAGTGCTGTTCGGGACGGTAGTGATCCTGCTCCTTTTCGGGCTGATCATGGTGTTCAGCGCTTCCGCGGTGATTGCCCAGGAAGGGTTTGGGTCAAGTTACCACTTCCTTTTCCGGCAGGGATTCTGGGCGATCATCGGACTTGTATTTATGGCAATCATGATGAATTTTGATTACCGCCGTCTTGCCAAACCCACCGTCATTTTCCCGGCGCTTGCCATCCAGCTTTTATTGTTATTAGTGGCACTTTTCCAGTCGCCGGTCCATAACACGCACCGGTGGTTACACGTGGGCAAGGTGATGATTCAGCCTTCAGAGCTGGCAAAAGTCATCATCGTTATTTTCCTCGCCTCATTTCTGGAAATGCGTAAGGGCGAAATCGAAGACTGGAAGCGCACCTTGTTGCCGATCGTGCTGGTGGTTGGCGTTGATGGGCTGCTGATCCTGAAGGAGCCCGATTTTGGAACCACGCTGGCCCTCTGCATGATCGTTGCCGCCATGCTTTTTGTTGCCGGCCTCCGGCTGGTCTACTTCGGTTACGCAATGCTGGCGGCATTTCCGATGCTGATTCTGCTGATCTTTGATACCAGTTACCGGGCGAAGCGCATCACAGCGTTTCTGCATCCCTACTCCGACCCCCTGGGCGCTGGTTTTCAGATCATCCAGTCGTACATCGCAGTGGGCACGGGTGGGATCGCAGGACTGGGGCTCATGGAAGGCAAGGAAAAGCTCTTCTTTCTGCCGGAGCCACAGAACGACTTTATTTTTGCCGTGATCAGCGAGGAGCTTGGTTTTATCGGAGCGGTCCTGGTGATCGCGTTGTTCTGCGTGATCCTGTGGCGAGGGCTGCGGGCAGCCGCGCGCTGTTCAAACGATTTTGGGCGCCTGCTGGCCGTGGGAATCACCGTGATGGTTGTCGGGCAGGCGCTGGTCAACATCAGCGTGGTGATCGGGCTGCTTCCAACCAAGGGCATTCCCCTTCCAATCATCAGTTATGGAGGATCGTCGCTGGTGATGACGCTGTTGGCCATAGGGATCCTTTTGAACATATCCCAGAATACCAGCTAGCGGCGTGGGATGATTCCGGTAAAGGTCTCTGGAATGTACCGTCAAAGTGAATCCATTCTTGAAAAGGAGCGGCCTCTGGACCCCGTAGCCAGATCAACAGCGCGTCGCCAGGTCCGCATCCTGATGGCAGCGGGCGGTACCGGCGGCCACATCTTTCCCGCGCTTGCCGTGGCGGATGAGATGCGCCGGCGTTGTGAAGTTTCGGGTCCAGTCGGGGTGCAGTATGAGACGGTGTTCCTGGGAACGGGCAGGGGACTTGAATCGCGTGTGATTCCTCCGGCCGGCTATCGGCTGGAGACAATCCACGGCGCAGGTCTTAAGGGTATCTCTGGATGGAAGCGGGTGCTGAATGCGGCCAGACTGCCGCGGAGCGCCTTCGAGGCTGCAAGACTTCTCTATAGGCTGCGGCCCGGTGTGGTTCTGGGAATTGGCGGGTATATTTCCGGCCCGGTGATGCTGGAAGCAGCCCTTGCGGGGATTCCAACCTTGCTGTACGAAGCGAATGCCGTCCCCGGTTTTACGAATCGGGTTCTGGCGCCGGTGGTTCGGTTGGCTGCCGTGGGGTTTGAATCTTCACTTGCGGCCTATGGGTTTAAAGGCCGGCTGACCGGACACCCCGTCCGCCAGGAGTTCTATGGGATGGAACCCAAAACCCACAAACCTCCCTACACAGTTCTGGTTGTAGGCGGGAGCCAGGGAGCGAGGGCGTTGAACCAGTGCCTGGTGGAGAGCCTGCCGCTTTTCGGGTCGCAGGGGGCTGGAACCCTTAGTTTTATCCATCAGACGGGTGAGGCAGATTATAATGCTGTGAAGGCTGTTTACGGGGACCAATGGGCTGGGTCTGAGGTAGGCCCATTTATCGATAATATCGTAGAGGCCTTTTCGCGGGCGGACCTGGTGGTTTGCCGCGCGGGCGCCACCACGGTGGCTGAATTGGCGGCTGCGGGTAAGGCTTCCATCCTGATTCCTTACCCCTCCGCCACGGACCAGCATCAGTTGCACAATGCGAGAGCCCTTGAACGTGCCGGAGCCGCCCTCGTGATCGAGCAGAATGACTTGAAGCCGACCCGACTGGTGGACTGTGTTATGAGTTTGCTGGGCGATAGCGACAAGCTGACCGGGATGGAGCAGCGGGCTAAGAGCCTGGCCAATCCCCAGGCTGCGGCCCGCATCGCAGATTTGCTGGAAGACCTCAGCAGCAAACGTAAAGGCGGCAGATTACCGCTGAGGCCTGCAGCGACAGGTTGAAAGAATTAGTTATGCTTGGAAAGGTTCGAAAGATTCATTTTGTCGGCATCGGGGGCATCGGCATGAGCGGGCTTGCCGAAGTTCTGCTCAATCTGGGTTTCAGTGTTTCCGGCTCAGACATTAAACAGACTCCTGTGACGGAGCGCCTCAGCCAAATGGGTGCGCGAATTGCAGAGGGGCATGCGGCGGAAAATGTCGGCGAGGCTGAGGTGGTTGTAGTTTCATCGGCCGTGTCGGTGATGAATCCTGAAATCATCGAAGCGGCGCACCGGAAAATTCCGGTGATTCCCCGCGCCGAAATGCTGGCGGAATTGATGCGGCTGAAGTTTTGCGTGGCTGTTGCCGGGTCACACGGAAAGACAACTGTAACATCGATGGTGGCCGTGATGCTGTCAGAAAGCGGCCTGGATCCTACCGCTGTGGTGGGCGGCCGTCTGGACGCTTTTGGTTCCAGTGCACGGCTGGGGAAAAGTGAACTGATGGTGGTGGAGGCGGACGAGAGCGACCGTTCGTTTCTCTATCTGCTGCCGACCCTGGCCGTCGTCACCAATATCGATCGCGAGCATCTGGATCATTACGGCGATATGGCAGAGATCCAGGAGTCGTTTCTTTCCTTCATGAACAAGGTTCCTTTCTACGGAGCCGTCATTGCCTGTATGGACCCTCCCTGGCGAACAGCGATACAGGCGGTGCTGCCGCGCTTGCGGAGACGCGTTGTAACTTATGGGATCCAGGCAGGGGCTGACGTCACGGCGCGCGATCTGGAATTAAGATCGGGCGGATCGAGTTTTGAGGTGGCTCAGGATGGGAAGTTGCTGGGGTCCTTCAAGGTGAACGTTCCCGGCCGCCACAACGTCCAGAATGCGCTTGCCGCTGTTGCGGTAGGGTGTGAACTCGATCTGGACCCCGAACAGATTCGAACAGGGCTGGAATCCTTTCACGGTGCTGACCGCCGTTTTCAAGTCAAGGCGGAATTGAATGGGATCACCATTGTTGACGACTATGCCCATCATCCGACGGAGATCATCGCCACGCTTGAGGCGGCGAGGCTGCGCGGAGCGAGTCGAATTCGGGTCATCTTCCAGCCTCATCGTTATTCGAGGACAAAATTCCTGATGGACGAACTTTCCCGAAGCTTTGATGGTTGTGACCGAGTTTACGTTCTCGACATTTATCCTGCAAGCGAGGTGCCGATTCCCGGCATCACCTCGCAACGTCTGGTGGAAAGAATGGGTGAGCTCGGCCAAACGCGCGCCCGCTATGCTGCAGCGGGAGATGCTGTAGTCAATGAGATCCTCGCGGACCTCCACCCGGGCGACCTGGTGTTGACGATCGGGGCCGGGCCCGTGTGGAAGATTGCGAAAACTCTGGCGAGTGCCGTCAACAACCGGATTGGGAGTCCGGGCACGGTGAAGACGTAACCTTGATGAAGGTGGGGGCATGGAATCGAATGACACAGGCTCAATTAGCACAGGTGCCGGAGCAAAGCCTGTGCCTGAGCTCCCCCCAGGACCCGTTTTCCTGGAGACAGCCCCTCAAATGATTTTGTTTCTTATCCCGTGAAATGCTGGCCGGATCCGGCGCTAAAGGAAATTGTTGTCGGAGGAAGACGGCAAACATGTTTGGGATGCATAAGGACAGGGTGCCCGGCGAGATGGATTCTTCAGAAACACCTTACATGCGACGTTCCCGCGCCGTGGCGGTGCGCCAAAGCCGGATCCCCCAGGGCATCCGGCGGTTTGTATGGTGGGCGGGACTTGTCATTTTTGTCCTTGTTCCGCTAGGGGCAGGCGGGTACCTTCTCGGTGCGTATCTTCTGCACTCGCCCCGTTTTCAAGTGACTTCGCCGGCGGATGTGACGCTTGTAGGCAATCATTACGTTTCACGGGACGAAGTCCTTGCAGCATTAGGCATTCAGCCCGGCGGCTCAGGGAAAGGGAGCAACATTTTCAGCAGCTCGTTGGACCAGAGAGAGAAGCAAGTCGAAGCGATTCCGTGGGTACGGTCGGCAACGGTTGTTCGCTCTTATCCTCACGGTCTGGTGGTCTACGTTACTGAGCGCGTCCCTGTCGCTTTTGTGGATGTCGGAAGCCGGGTCAAGATGGTGGATCGGCGGGGCGTTCTGCTGGATTCTCCAGAGAAGGGCCATTTTGACTTTCCGATCGTCAAAGGCCTGGACTTTCAGGGAAATCCCGCGGACCGGGCGGTGCGTTTGGATCTCTACCAGGAATTTATGCAGGAAACGTCTCAAAAGATGATGAACTCCGGATGGGTCGTTTCAGAGGTGGATTTGAGTGACGAGAGCAATCTCAAGGCTCTCCTGGTCCAGGGTGGCCAGACCCTTCTTGTGTATTTTGGAAATGCCGGTTTTCTGGCTCGCTTTGAAAATCTGATGACGGTGCTCCCGCAGCTTCGCAAGACGAATGCAAGAATTGATTCCGTTGATTTACGCTTTAGAAACCAGGTGGTTGTGAACCCGGCGGGACAGGATTCCACGAGCGGCTAGTCCACTGGGCTCAGCACCATCGGTAAGGCAGAGGGGACCTGGGAAATCATTGGCGCACAAAGAACAGGCATTAATCGGCCTTGATCTGGGAAGCAGTAAAACCTGTGTAATGGTGTGCTTTCCCACCGAAACCGGAAAACTTGAAGTCACCGGCCTGGGAATAGCTGAATCCAAAGGATGGCGCAAGGGCTTGATCGTTAATCTGGATGCTGCCGTCCTTTCGATCAAGAAGGCCGTAGAGGCTGCGGAATCGGCTGCGGGCATTCCTGTCGACGTCGCATATGTGGGGGTCGGCGGGTCGCATATCCGGGGTGTGAATGCGCGCGGAGGCGTTACCATCGCGAATCGTGGGCACGGCGTGGGGCGGGAAGATATTCGCCAGGTCATCCGCGCGGCGCAGGGCATCGCCATTCCTGCGGACCGCGAACTGCTGCACGTATTGCCCCAGGAGTTCCTGTTGGATTCTCAGGACGGCATTCGCGACCCGGTTGGTATGGTGGGAACGCACCTCGAAGCCAACGTCCATCTTGTGACGGCTTCGACCCTGGCCTGGCAAAACGTGGTCACTGCTGTTAACCGGGCGGGGATTGAGGTTCCAGACAGCGGAACGGTCTTTGAGCCCCTTGCCTGTGCCGAGACTTGCCTGACCGCGGACGACCGGGAACTGGGAGTCGTGCTGGTTGACCTGGGGGCAGGTTCTTCCGACCTGATCATCTACCAGCACGGCAGTGTCCGCCTGACAGCATCGATTCCAGTTGGGGGCGAGCACTTTACGAATGATATTGCGGTGGGGCTGCGCACACCCATCCCGGAAGCCGAAAAGATCAAGCGCCTCTGGGGCAGGCAGGACTCGGGAATGGGAGAATCATCAGCGCTGGAAGTTCCGGGAGTGGGTGAGCGGCCGGCCCGCATTGTGAATTACGCCCGCCTGCGGGAAATTATCGAGCCGCGTGCAGTCGAGTTGTTGGAGTTGATCAAGGCCGAGATTGATCAGGTGGACCATGAGAATCAGCTGGGCGCCGGAGTCATCCTGACCGGTGGCGGGGCAAAATTGGGTGGCTTCGTCACCCTGGCTGAACAGGTGCTGGAGATGCCGGTTCGTGTGGGCCATCCCATGAATATGGAAAGCTCGGAGGAGGTTTTGCCTGACCCGTCGTATGCAACGGTGGTGGGGCTGGTTGCGTACGGCAAGCGGATGCGGTTGTTGCAGGACCGCCAGAACAAAGGCTTGATGGGCAAACTCTGGGGAGTTCTGCGGGGCCCGGGAAATTGATGACTTCTCCTGAATTCTGAAACTTTATTGTTGGGAGTGATTATGCCAGACAATGGACATGCCGAAGAATTGCGGGTGGATTTCTCTGACAACATGCGGCGCGGCGCCAAGATCAAGGTGCTGGGTGTGGGTGGCGGCGGCGGGAATGCCGTCAACCGTATGATTGCCGCCAACGTGGAAGGTGTCGAGTTCATGGTGGCGAACACCGATCTCCAGGCCCTTGAAATGTCGAAGGCGCCCCTCAAGATCCAGCTGGGCGCAAAGCTGACGAAAGGGCTGGGAGCGGGGGCTAATCCTGACATCGGCCGCGCGGCCGCTCTCGAAGACACCGACAAGATCGTCGAAGCTCTTGAGGGAGCGGACATGGTGTTTGTGACCGCCGGACTGGGAGGCGGCACAGGAACCGGTGGCGCTCCCATCGTGGCGAGCCTGGCGCGGGAGCTGGGCGCGCTGACCGTCGGGGTGGTGACAAAACCCTTCGCGTTTGAGGGCCGCCGCAGAATGGCCCAGGCTGAGTACGGTCTGTCTGAACTGGGCCAGGCGGTCGACACCGTCATCTGCATTCCCAATGAACGCCTGATGGAGTTTGTCGACAAGGGTACGAGCTTCTTTGAGGCGTTCCGCATTGCCGATGATATTCTTCGACAGGGGGTGCAGGGCATCTCCGATATCATCACCATCACCGGCATCATCAACCGCGACTTTGCCGACATCAAGACCATTATGGAGGGCATGGGATACGCGGTGATGGGCACGGCCATCGGGCGCGGGGAAAATCGCGCCGTCGATGCCACCAACCAGGCGATTGCCAGCCCCCTGCTGGAGGATGCTTCCATCAATGGAGCGCAGGGCATTCTGCTGAACATCACGGGTTCCAGTATGCTGACCCTGCATGAGGTCCATGAGGCTTCCAGCATCGTCCAGCAGTCCGCAGCAGAAAATGCGAACATCATCTTCGGGGCGGTCCTCGATGAAACCATGGAGGATGCCGTGAAAGTCACCGTGATCGCCACCGGAATCAAGTCGGAGCAAATGGGCCTCAAGCCGATTTCGGGTGTTTCGCCTGGGCTGCGAACCGCACAGGAGAGCGTGAAGCTGCGGCGGGAGAAGGCTGCGGCCGGCTCTGCAGAGGCGCCAGAGGCAGAGGATAAGGCGCGTCCGGAGATTTCGGAAGACGACCTGGATGTTCCGGCCTTCATGCGCCGCCCGTTGCGGCCCGAAAGAAAATAGATGGTGCCCGGCCCGTGCGTCGAGCACGCGATTTTCGACGGCTCATGACCTGGAAAAAACCGGCGTTGAGCAAACAGTGGTTTGCCTCGCGCACTTGCCGTGTGGTGATTTCGTTGTTTTCGGCAATCCGGCAGAGACGCTCTGAATTTGCATGAAACCTTCCACTTCTGATCTTGAGGCGGCCTATTCGGCGTGCCGCCGGTTGGTGCGCCGCCACTATGAGAACTTCCCGGTCGCCTCGTTGCTGGTTCCCCGAGACAAGAGAGACGCGCTGGCTGCCATTTATGCCTTTGCGCGCTCGGCTGACGATTTTGCCGACGAGCCTGGCGTTGAGGGGCGGCTGGAGGCGCTGGCAGACTGGCGACGCAGGCTGTACGCGTGCGTTGAGGGCGAAGTTGACCATCCGACCTTTCTGGCGCTGGGCGACACCATCCAGAAGCATCGTCTGAGTGTGAGCAATCTGGACAACCTGCTTCGCGCGTTTGAAATGGATGTGACCGTCAACCGTCATCAGAATTTTGAGTCGCTTCTTCAATACAGCACCTGTTCCGCGAACCCGGTGGGGCGCCTGATGTTGGAGTTGTTTGATCATCGAGACCCGGAACTTTTCGCGCTTTCTGACAACATTTGCACAGCCCTGCAACTGACGAATTTTTGGCAGGACGTGCGGATCGATCTTGAACGTGACCGCGTTTACCTGCCGCTGGACGATCTGGCGAGCTTCGATCTTTCGGTGGACATCCTGAAACGCTGGAAGCTTGAGAACAGCGCGCCGACGGGTTCCGGAATGGAAGAACGCTGGCGCGGCCTGATGGCGCTTGAAGCGCGACGCACCTGGGAGCTGTTCAGGAATGGCAAGCCGCTGCCCGAGCGCGTGGTCCCACAGCTTCGCCGCCAGCTTCGCTTGACCTGGCTGACGGGGACGTCCATCCTGTCGAGAATCGAGGCCGTCGACTACGACGTTTTCGAACGGCGCCCCAAGCTGAAGCCTTTCGATTTTGTGCGGCTCTACTTTAAAGCCCGGCGCCCCATCACTTCGGATGTCGCGGAAGGTGGCGTGGGAGTTACAACCCATTCGGGGCGCCCGTGACGACGTGTCCGTTGTGGCGTTGAATGGCGCCGCTGCAAAACATTCCCATGAACCTCCTGATGTTTTATGCCTGAAGACGTTCTGATCATCGGCGGAGGACTGGCAGGGCTCGCGGCGGGTGTGGCGCTGGCCGAGGCCGGCTGCCGCGTCCGATTGCTCGAGCAGAAGCCGTATCTCGGCGGGCGGGCGCGCTCCTTTCGAGACGCGGCTACGGGTTCGGTTGTGGATAACGGCCAGCACCTCTTCATGGGCTGCTACCATTCCACGCTCAAGTTTCTTGACGCCATCGGAACGTCCCACACGGTCACCTTTGATCCGCAACTCCACGTCCACTTTCTGGATGCGGACAAGAAGCTCACGGAGCTTCGTTGCCCGGCGTTGCCATCGCCGTGGCATCTGCTTGCCGGTGTGTGCTTGTCCAACAGTTTCACCTTCGGCGAAAAGATGGACGTTTTGCGGATGGGCAGGGCATTGCGCGCTGCAAAAAGAGCGACGGAAGAACCCGGCGCTCTGGACCATCTGACGGTGGAGCAATGGCTTTCCAGCCTGGGCCAGCGGGAAAGCCTGCGGCGCAACTTCTGGGACCTGCTGTGCATTGCCGCCATGAATGAAGATCCGCAAATCGCCTCCGCTCTCCTGTTCCATCGCGTTCTGCGCCTGGCGCTGTTCAGTTCGCCGCTCGATTCGCGCCTGGGCATTCCGCGCGCGGGGCTCAGCGACTGTTACACCGACGCCGCGGCGAGCGCGATCACCAGCCGCGGGGGCAGCGTTGAACTGCGACGCGACGTCCGGTCGCTGCTGATATCGAACGGCGAGTGCCGTGGCGTGAAACTGCTCGACGGCACCACCGTCGAGTCGCAAACGGTTTTGAGCGCCGTGCCGTGGAACGTTCTACCCGGTCTGCTGCCGGAGGACACGGTTGGTTCCGAGCCTTTCTTTTCGCGGGTCCTCAGCTTGCGTCCTGCGCCCATCATTTCTCTCTATTTCTGGTTTGACCGTCCTGTTACCGACCTCGAATTTGTGGGCTTGCGAGGCACCACCATTCAGTGGCTCTTCAACAAGGGCAAGATTCTGGGCAACGGCGAGAACTTCGTGTCGCTGGTTCTGAGCGGCGCCCACGATCATGTTGCGCGGTCAAAAGAAGACTTGCGGGAGACGGCGCTGCGGGAACTGACAAGCTTGTTGCCGGGCATGCGCGATGCCCGGTTGACGCACTCGCTGGTGATCAAGGAGCGATTTGCCACTTTCTCGCCCTGCGTCGGGGTTGACGCCCTGCGCCCCGCGGCCGTGACGCCGGTTCGCGGGCTTTATCTTGCGGGGGATTGGACGGACACCAGCCTGCCTGCAACCATCGAAGGGGCCGTCCAAAGCGGCTACACTGCTGCGGAAGCCATCCTGCGGTCCAACTGAGGATTACACCTGGCCGGCCACCGCGGCCCGGCGGCTCTCATACAGCGGAAATTGGTCCGTCAGCGCAGTCACTTCTTTGCGGATGCGCGCCAGCAGACTTTCATTTTCCAGGTCGGCCAGCACCTCGGCTATCCAGCCGCCGATCTTGCGCATCTCCGCTTCCTTCATGCCGCGGGTGGTGACGGCGGGGGTTCCCACACGGATGCCGCTGGCCACCATGGGCGGGTTGGGATCGAAGGGGATGGCGTTCTTGTTGACGGTGATGCCGGCGTGCTCCAGCGCCTTTTCCGCCTGCTTTCCGGTGACGCCCTTGGAGAAAACATCCACCAGCATCAGGTGATTGTCGGTGCCGCCGGAGACGATGCGGAAACCCTTTGAGGCGATGGTTTCGCACAGCACCCGGGCGTTATCGACAATCTGTTTCTGATAGTCGCTGAAGGCCGGCTGCAGAGCTTCCAGGAAGCAGACGGCCTTGGCGGCGATGACGTGCATCAGCGGGCCTCCCTGGATGCCGGGGAAGACTGTCTTGTCGAGCGCCTTGGCGTGCTCGGCTTTGCAGAACGTTGCTCCGCCACGCGGTCCGCGCAGCGTTTTATGCGTGGTGGTGGTGACAAAGTCGGCGTGCGGGAAGGGACTGGGATGGAGCCCCGCCGCGATGAGTCCGGCGATGTGGGCCATATCCACCATCAGCAGCGCGCCGGACTTTTTGGCGATTTCGCCGAAGCGGGCAAAATCGATGATCCGCGGATAGGCGCTGGCGCCGGCGACAATGAGTTTCGGTTTGTGCTCCATGGCCAGCTTCTCAAGCTCGTCGTAGTCGATGGTTTCTCCGTCCTGCTTCACGCCGTAGGGGACAATATTGTACATCTTGCCGGAGAAGTTCAGCGGGTGCCCGTGCGTCAGGTGGCCGCCGTGCGCGAGGTTCATGCCCAGCAGCGTGTCGCCCGGCTTCAGCACCGTCATGTAAACCGCCTGGTTGGCCTGCGCGCCGGAGTGCGGCTGCACGTTCACGTGGTCGGCGTTGAACAACTTCTTGGCGCGCTCAATGGCCAGCGTCTCGGCCACGTCCACAAACTCGCAGCCGCCGTAATAGCGTTTGCCCGGCAGTCCCTCGGCGTACTTGTTGGTCAGCACGGAACCGAGCGCCTCAAGCACCGCCTCACTCACAAAATTCTCTGAGGCAATCAGCTCAACCGTTCCGGCCTGGCGGCCCACCTCGCGGTCAATGGCCTGCGCCACTTCGGGGTCAACTTCGCTGAGGGGACGGGTGCGGGAAATCTGGGTCATGATGTTTTTCTCCAGCCTTTTAAGATGTGATTTGCGAGGCTTCCTTCAGAATGCAGTGCGAGCGAACTTCTCTGAACCAACATTTTATCGGAGGCGCGCAGGCTTGGCAATCATTCCTCCCGTCGAATTTCGGCTATTAATGAGGATTGCATCATAGAGTGACTGACTTCCGTAGCGCCGGCATCTTGCCGGACCTGAAAAGTGCCGCCGGGACGGCGGCGCTACAAACGAGCGTTGTCACCCTATTTTGCAATCCTCAGTAGATCCGTAGGGGCGGCTTTACGCCGCTAAATGGCGAGATAAACTCGCCGCTACTCATCGCGAGTGGGGGGCGGTCTTGCTGCTATGCCACGAGGGACTTGGGGCAAGGGTAGGAGCTAAGTAACCCGCACAGCCGGTGGCAGAATTGCGAAGAAAAGGCTAGATAAAAACCAATGAAATCTCCGGTTTGTTTCCGGTTTGTTTTTTCGTCGTCATTTATTATCAACAACATCGGTAGCTTTGTTTTTAGCTTTGTTTTTCCACAGGTACGTGTTTTCAACAACTTCTCCGCTTTGTTTTTCGGTTTGTTCCGG
>JBAUWE010000114.1:0-7503 GCA_049583595.1 Terriglobia bacterium | reverse complement strand
CCTTGAAGGGGGTCTTTTGGTCTGCTGCTTCTTTACAAAAACCTGTCTGTCAAATACTGGGCCGCCCATAGTGAACTCCCTGCGAACTGCCCAACTCTCTAGTGCAGTTGAATCTTGACCGAAGTTGGGTAGAGTTGTTTAAGAGGAAGCAGGAATTCTCGCGTTTCCTTCGGTAGAAGGTCAATCGTCTGCTCCGCGTGGTCCATCCGCTTCCCGTTCATCGCTACGTCATATTGGCCCGGGGAGAGAACCAACAAAAGTGGAGTCTTGCCGACCGGCTTTCCGTCAATATTCACATCGGCCTGGCTCGGCTTTGACCTGAGCATCAACTTGGCTGCATTCTTGCCGGCACGTGCCTCAAGGGCCTTCCGGTTTGCGGCCACCGAACCTTGTTTCATGGAATCGAAGATATAGTTTTTGTTTACCCCGGAGTTGCCCGAAGGCTGAGTCATGAGAACGGAGGGCTTACTGCTGCTTGTGTCGGGGAGCTTGACGTTCTTCATGAGGTTTGTCCCGGCAATGCTTCCGGAAATCCCTGAAGTTGCCCCTCCATATTCTGCCGCAGCTTGTGCGTAGGCACAACCGCTGGCCAGGACCAGGAGAAGGGTGATTTCGGCTGCATTCCGAAGTAGCGCAGAAACGGAGTGCCCAGTGTTCAACCGCCCTTGCCTGTCATGTTTGACTTTCTTGCGGATTGGGGTCATTTTCGCATTCCTTTCCGGGTGTGAGTGATCTCTCTGGCGCTAAGGAGCCAAACGAGACATATATTCCGGCCCAAGCCTTTCATGATGTTTGCACGGAACCCCCTCCCGCGTGCGTTTCCGCAATTGTGCCGCGCCTAGCTTACGTCCTAGGATATATCCTGAATTCGTTTTCGGCAAGTTCCAGATGATCAATACAAATTCTGCCAACGGGAATGTGCAAGAAATTGCAACATTCGGTCCGGAGAAACTTCATTATGACCTTTATTATCAATGTGATAAGTTTTAGGGCTAATTTAAAGGCTATTATGGCAGAACCGTGCCCGTGAGACGCGGCAGGAGTCAAATGGGCCGGCACGGGACCTCATCCGGTTCGGTGGCCGGTCGAGCGGGTGAGTTTTGGGTACATTTCTGGGGGGACCTAAGGAATGACGGCCACCTTTAATTCGCCGTTGCGGTGCTTCATTTTCTGGAAGAAGCGCGGCAATTCGTCAAGCGGAATCTCACCCGTCACAAAGTCTGAAGCACGGACTTCGCCTTTAGCCACGGCGTCCAGGGCCTTGCGAATGAATTGCGGGGTATGGTGGAAGGTGGACCGTATGGTGATTTCGGAGTAGTGCAGCACCGAAGGATCAAACTTTACGTGGCTGCCACGCGGACAACCCCCAAACAGGTTGACGGTTCCACCGCGACGTACCATCTGCACAGCCCATTCCCAGGTTTCGGGGACTCCGACCGCTTCGATGACTGAATCGGCTCCCTGACCGTTTTCAGTAAGCTGGCGGACTACTGTGACGGGATTGTCCAGCCCGGAAACATCAAATGCCGCGTAGGCGCCCAGTTGCTCCGCCGCCCGAACCTGGCTCTTCCTCTTGCCGAGCGCAATCACCCGCACCCCGCGGACGGAAAGAATTCGAATGAACTTCAACCCGATGGGTCCGCACCCCACAACCACTGTGGTATCGCCGGGACGAATGCCTGTTTCTTCGATGCCGCGAAGGATACAGGCAAGAGGCTCAACCAGGGCGGCGTCGCAAAAGGGAACGTGGGCGGGTATTTCCAGAGTATTTTCCCGGACAATACGGCCAGGAATTCGGATGTACTCAGCGTAGGCGCCGTTGTTAAACAGCAGCGAGGTGCAAAGGTTGGACTGGCCCTTTCGGCAGAACAGGCAATTGTTGCACGGCGCGGAATTAGCCGGCACCACCCAGGAGCCCGGCTTCAGTCCATTGGCGACTTCGCTGCCCGCGGCTTCGACCACGCCGGAGAGTTCGTGTCCAAAAACGGCCGGAGGGACAATCATTCTGGCGTGATAGCCTTGCCGCCAGACTTTCAGGTCTGTCCCGCACGTTAAGGCCACCTTGACCCGAACCAGCACTTCATCCGGAGCAAGATCAGGGATGGGGACCCGTTCAATTTTAAGGTCTTCACGACCATACAACACGGCGGCGTTCATGTCGCCGTTGAGATGAGTTTCCATTAGGGCACCAGTATGATTTTCAGAGAATCCTCGGAGGGATGGGCTGCCAGGCTCAGGGCCTGTTCAATTTGAGAAAGTGGAAACCGGTGGGAAATCAATTCCCGAACCGGCAGGATGCGTTCAAAAATCAGCCGGGCAGATTCATCCTGCAGATCAAATGAAGCGCTATAACTGCCTAGAATCTCCTTTTCGTCAATACCTACCGTCGCGGCGGGGAACTCCACGCGCAGCAGCGGGTCATTATAAGCAAAAAGCAGAACGCGACCTCCCGGGCGGGCCAGGGTGAGAGCCTGCTCCAGAAGCTCCCGTTGCGGAGCGGCTACCAGAACAACATCCGCGCCGCGGCCTGAAGTCCGTTCACGTATGGCGGACACAAGGTCTCCGCTTAAGGGATCAAATGATTCTTCGGCCCCAAGTGCAATGCTTTTGCGGCGGCGCGCCGGCATCGGATCGGTTGTCATCACCCGGGCGCCGGCGTGGAGGCGCGCCAGCAGCATCAGGAGCATGCCGATGGGCCCCTGTCCGATCACCAGCACGGTGTCGCTCGCCTCGATGCGCGCTTTGTAGATGGCCTTCAGGCAGGTATTGACCGGCTCGACAAACGCCGCTTCCTCAAAGCTGACATCCGGCGGAATCCGAACCATTCCTCGTTCCGCGATCCAGTCCATCACCCGCACGTATTCTGCAAAGCCGCCTCCGCTGGGACGGAACCCGCTGGTCACTCCCACCTTCTTGTAAGTGGGGCACTGCGAGTAAAGTTTCTGTTGGCAATAGAAACAATCGCCGCAGGGAATATGATGGAAAGTGAGCACCCGGTCACCCGGCCGCCATTGGCGAACCCCGTCACCCACCGCTTCAACCGTTCCGGCGATTTCGTGTCCGAAAATCTGCGGCGGAGGCAGGAAGCCGCGCTTGATCTTCTTGATGTCGGTTCCGCAGATGCCGCAGGCACGGACTCTCACCAGCACTTCCCCAGCGGAAATCTCCGGCACCGGTACTTCCTCCGCGTTCACGCGGCCCTGGCCGCGATAGACTCCAGCCCACATGTGTTTCTTCTGCTGCTGAAGTTCCAAACGCGTTCCGGCTTCTTCTGTTCGGGCGGTTGTCATTGGCTGATGTGCTGGACCCTCAGGTCCATATTCTCCTTATGTCCGGCCAGGCAGGCGATATAACCATCCAGGTACCGGGCGAGTGATGAGGCGGCACGCGAGCTTCGCATTCCCAGTCGCGCCAGCGGCCACGCCTGCCGGGGATCACTGGCCACCTGCCCCAAAACCCTGACAATCCTGATGCGCCCCAAATGGTCTATCGCACGGTCAAAGTCACACGGTAAATCCATTTCAGCGGAATCGGCCACGCTGCGCACTGCGACGCAGGGCACACCCAACCCGCTCATTCCTTTCATGATAGCAAAGGATTCCATGTCAACTGCATCGGCGGAGGCGCTGAGGCGCAATTTTTCTTGCGCGGTACGGACCACCCGCTCACAGGAAATAAACTGGTCCACCGGCTTTGCTCCGCACTCAACGGCGGCGGTGAAAAGTCCCGTATCGCTTTCATATACGGGTTTGCTGTTTTCCGCTCGGGCGGAGCGCGCCGCCAGGATGTCCCCGGGCCGGTGCTGATGCTTCAGGCCGCCTGCCAGGCCCGAAGTGATGCAAAGATCAGGAGCCTGATCCACAAAGTCGCGGATGGAGCGTGCCGCATTCACGGGCCCGACTCCGGTGAGGATGACGCGGACGTCCTGATCGGCGATTTCTGCGCGGAAATCGCGGCCATTCACGGAAGCAGACTGAAACCTCCCAAGCCGAAGCCACGGCTTGAATTCCCAATCGACCGCAAATGTCACCAGTATTCTCATTCGGGTGCCGATCTGCTTCCTATGCAGCCTGCCCAAAAGTCGCTGCCGCTGCGCCGCTATGGCGTGAGTAGCCCTTCTGTCCATACCAGGCCACGGCACGTTCGAGGGCCGCCTCGACCGGGCCGGCCTTGAAACCAAGTTCATCGAAAGCCTTTGAGCAATCTACGAACATTTTGTGCCGGGCCATCCGAACACCTTCCAGGGGAATTCGGGGCTGGCGGTTCAGGACGCGTGAAAAGAACTGGTCGGCGTATCCGGCGGCCATGGCGACGGCATGAGGCAGCCGAACCCGGGGGCTGGGACGTCCGCTGATTCGCGCCAGAAGGTCCAGAATTTCCTTCAGCAGCATATTGCGGCCGCCCAGGATGTATCGTTCGCCCACGCGACCGTGTTCGGCGGCGATCCAGTGCCCCCGTGCAACATCTTCAACGGGAACCCAGTTCAGGCCCGTTTCCACATAAGCCGGCATCCTGCCATTCAGAAAGTCCACAAGGATGCGTCCGGTGGGGGTTGGTTTCCAGTCGCCGGGGCCGACCGGGGTGGTGGGGTTGACCACCACAACGGGCATGCCTTCGCCTGCCGCCCGCAAGGCTTCTTTCTCTGCCAGGAATTTTGAGCGTTTGTAATGGCCGATCATTTCGTCAAGGCGGGTATCGGTAGCCTCGTTCGGAAGGGCATCGCCGCGGTCCACTGCAATGGTTGCCACGCTGCTGGTGACGACGATGCGCCGAACTTCCGCCCGCCCTGCAGCTTCCAGCAGATTTCGCGTGCCGGTCACATTCGCGTCGTAAATGTCCTGAGGATTCGAAACGCCCAGGCGGTAGTCCGCCGCAACGTGAAAGACCCGGTCAACGCCTTCGACGGCCGGGTCGAGCGATTCGAGGTTTCGCAGGTCGCCGTAAACCTTTTCGAAGGGCATTCCTTCGAGCGCGGCCAGGCTGCTTTGCGGGCGGAGCAGGACGCGAACCCGCTCCCCACGATCCAGCAGCATTCGCGCCACGTGGCTTCCCACAAACCCGCTGGCCCCTGTTACAAGAGACGTCATCCTGCGTATCCACTCCCGTATTGGGTGCCGTTGTTTCCGTTCTTCGGGCTTGTCATCTGCCACTTCAACAGCTTCCAGGTGTCGGGGAAGGTGCGATTCGCTCCCAGCACCGCGGAAGGTTCAAATCCCACGTGCACCATGCAGTGCTCGCAGCGGGGGTCATTCCCGGGCCCATACTTTTCCCAGGGAGTCGACTCCATAAATTCCTTGAAGGTGGCGTAGTGCCCGTCGGTGATCAGGTAGCACGGCCCTTTCCAGCCGCGCGGGTTGTAGGTGGGGTTGCCCCAGGCGGTGCACTCGAGCTCGCGCTCGCCCCGCAGATATTCCAGATAGATAGGCGAGGTCATCACCGCGTAGTTTTCCAGCAGGCGGCTGGCGAGGCGGAACTTTTCATGAATTTCCTGCCGCGACATGAAGATTTCCTTGGTCTGGACGGCGAGATACGAATAAGCCGGCGACAACATGTGCCCGTCCACACCCAGACCCCGCAGGAACTCAAACATCTCGGCAATTTCGTTCAGGTCGGTCTGCTTGTAAATGGTGGTGTTGGTACACACCTGGAATCCGCGGTCTTTGGCGAACTTGATGGCCTCCACCGCTTCGCGGAAGACGCCCTCGCGTTCCACGCAAAGATCGTGGGTGGCTTCCATGCCATCCAGGTGGACGTTGAAGAACATGCGGGAAGTGGGTTTGTAATCCTGCAGACGCTTGCGAATAAACATCCCGTTGGTGCACAGGTAGATGTTTTTCTTACGATCCAGGATTTCGCTCACCAGCCGTGGCAGTTCCGGATAGATCATCGGTTCGCCGCCGCAGATGGATATGATGGGCGCGCCGCATTCGTCCACTGCATTCAGGCATTGCTCCACCGTCAGCTTGTCACGGATGGTGTCCTTGTACTCCCGGATGCGGCCACAGCCCGTGCAGGTCAGGTTGCACGCGTGCAACGGTTCCAGCATCATGACCAAAGGAAATTTTTCAATTCTATGAAACCGCTTTCCTGCTATATAGGTACTCAGATTTGCCGTCAAACTGAGCGGAAATCTCATCAATTCCTCCCGTTCTTTTTTCCGTTTCCGTTTCCGTTATGTGACCCGAATTCAGAGGGTGAAAAGCGAATGGACTCCGCCTTTCCCTTTTTGTTTCGCAGGTTCTGGTAGTGCGCCAGCGCATACAGGGGGAAGCTGTCCCGGTATAAGTGGTAACAAAGGTAGAAAACACGCGGGAAGCCTGTTCCCGTAAATTCGGTTTCCGTCCAGAACCCTTCTTCGGTTTGCTCGTCGAGCAGGTATTGCACGGCATTGACGACGGCGGGATCGTCGACGCTGTGGTTTGCCAGCAAGCCGATCAAACCCCACGCCGTTTGCGACGCCGTGCTTGCTCCACGTCCTTTCAGGGAAGGATCGTCGTAGGAAGCACAGGATTCTCCAAAACCGCCGCCGCGATTCTGGACGGAGCAGAGCCAGTCGGCGCCCCTCCGGGCTTCGGGCGTCTTGCCCATTCCATAGGCTTCCAGCATCCGGAGGACGCCGCTGGTTCCGTAAACGTAATTCACTCCCCACCGGCCATACCAGGCGCCTTCCTTCGTCTGCTCTTTCCGCAGGAAGCGCAGTCCGCGCTGAACCACGGGATGGGAAGCCGGCCATCCGAGGCGCGCAATGCACTCCAGCACCCGCGCTGTCACGTCCGCGGTCGAAGGGTCGATCATGGCGTTGTGGTCAGCGAAAGGCACGCGGGTGAGAACGGCGCAATCGTTATCACGGTCGAACGCGCCCCATCCTCCATCACGGTTCTGCATGCTGACCATCCACTGGAAGCCGCGCCGCAGGGCGTGCTCAAGCCGCACCTTGTCCGGATAGGCAACGCGCTGGAGAGCCATCATCACAAATGAGGCGTCATCCACGTCGGGATAGAAGTCATTTCGGAATTCGAAAGCCCAGCCCGCAGGGGCGGTGTCCTTGTTTTTCACCTGCCAGTCGCCGGGCCCGACAATCTGTCGGTCGAGAAGCCAGCGGGCGGCCTTGACCAGAGCCGGATGGTCCGGCGGGAGGCCCGCTTCCTCAAGCGAGTACATCACGATTGCAGTGTCCCACACGGGCGAGAGGCAGGGTTGCAGGCAAATCGTGTCGCCCTTTTCAATCTCAAAACCGCGCAGGTGTTTCAGCTCCCGCGCGGTGAGGGGATCGTCTGCGGGATACCCCATCGCCAGCAGGGCGAAGACGGAATTAACCATGGCCGGGTAAATGGCTCCCAGTCCCTCGCTCCTTTCCAGGTGCTCCAGCAGCCACTTCTTCGCACGCTTAAAGGCGATCTTGCGCAAGGGTTTCCAGGGCAGGGATTCGTGCAGTTTAAACAATCGGTCGATGGCCAGAAACAGGTTTCGCCAACTGATGATTTTGCGGTCCCAATCAAAGGC
>JBAUWE010000113.1:0-10020 GCA_049583595.1 Terriglobia bacterium | reverse complement strand
CGGCGCTTGCGCAACGCGACTCCAAGGCCCTGGAGCACGCGGCCCATGCCCTGAAAGGCTCCGCCGCCAACTTCTCCGCCCACGCCGCTTATGAGGCCGCCTTGAGCCTGGAGAAGATTGGACGAGGCGGGGATTTGACCCGCGCCGAAGAAGCCTGCGGGGTGCTCGAGCAGGAGCTTGCGCGCCTCTGGCCGGCCATCAAAACGATGGCGGCGGGGAGCGTGAAAGTATGAAAAGTATCCTGATTGCCGATGATGACCGGGTCCAGACCTTGATGTTATCCACTCGCCTGAAGGCGAAGGGATTTAAGGTGACCGTGGCATCTGATGCGATCCAGGCATGGATGTCCGCCATTAAGACCCTTCCCGACGTGATTGTTCTTGATATTCAAATGCCGGGAGGGACCGTGGGTGGCGCATCTATGAAGGGGGCGGCGAAGCATCACCGGGAAAGTAAAATCTCCAGCGTGACCGCGGCTGGCGCAGAGCAAAACCGCTGCGGTTGCGGCACCGCGCCATTCTGACCCCGCTCCGCTTCGTTGAATGCGGACATCAAAAATCGACGTCTGCGCCACCCGCGCAAAACCCTGTCCCGCCAGCGGCTAAAGCCGTGGGCTCGTGCGGCCGTTTTCGGCACGGCTGAAGCCGTGTCCCCCTAAAGCTGCGGTCCGTGCCCTTTCGCAAGGGCCGGCCGTCTTGCGGTTTTTCCCCTTCGAACAGCCGCAGACCGCATGCCCGGCGGTCAACACAGACATCAAAAAACGACGCCTGCGCCACCCGCGTTCAAAACAAAGGGCTTATGTTTGGCCGCTCCTGGCAGGACGGCAAGAATTTCCAGGCAGCGTGTATTCCTTTCCGCTTCGTAACATCCCCAGAGGTCAGCCCGGAACTGCATTTAGTTGAATTGGCGTTGATTACCATTTCGTTACCGGCTTGGAATCAAAGTTGCCATAGAAAGTGCGGGAACTCCTTGCGTGCAATTTAAGATTTTCCTGAATTTTTGCAGTACACGACCATCTTCCGGAGGTGGGTCCATGTCGATACTTAATTTAAATGATGATCAACGGGAACAGCGACGGCCCCGATTCGACGATGTCGAGCTTGATTCCCCCGAAGCAGCCGACGGTTTCAGTTACGGCGGGGCCCCAGTCCCGTACAAGCGAAGAACCCGTGGCTTGTGGACAGCATTCGTGCTCCTGGCTGCATTGGTGGCGGCGATAGCTGCATATGGATATCAGGTGGCGTACAGCCAGAACAGTCAACTTGCCTGGTTGCCGAACCTGAAAAAATCGGTCGCGTCGATAAGTGAGAGGACAGACACTCTCGCAAGCAATCTGAAAGATTGGGCTTCAAAGCAGGAAGAACTGAGTGCAACCTTGCACCATTTGAAAGCAGGGTTCGCCTCTCAACTGCGCAGCGTTCGCGAGCACGCGGATCAAGTGGTTGCCGCGGCTTCACAGAAACAACGCGCAGAACTGGATCAGCGGACGGCAGCTCTGAAGTCTCAAATAGACGAGGTCGCGTCCCGCCAGCGTGCCGACCAGATTCATATGGCCAAACTAGATGAGAAGATGGCAAGCCAGCACCAGGAGCTTGCATCCGTGAGGGAGAGCAGCAACCGGCAAATGGCCTCGTTGCAGCAACAACAGGTTTCAACGCAAGGGGAGGTAGCATCCATCAATGACGCGCTTTCAACCGATCAGGTGGATTTCGAGGCGGAGAAAAACCAGGATACTGAGATCGTACCGGGCGTATCGCTGCATCTGAGTGGCACGGATATTTCGCATCAGCGATACGCCGCATGGGTCTGGCTGGCCGGGAGCAGGCGCCGGATCTGGGTGCGCGGCCAAACCGTGGCGGCTCCTCTGGTTTTCTACCCTAAGGACGGCGGGGAAGCGTATGAACTGGTTGTAACAAGGGTCAATCCAAGAGATGTTGTGGGCTATGTGCTGGTTCCGAGTGACTCAAGAGCCGGCGGTACAGATGCTGCCGTGAACCGCAAGCCCGCGAGGCAGCCGGCCTCAGGCGGCATGTAGAAAGTTTTGGGTCAATCTGGTTCGCGTGGAGATTTGGGGAGCGAGCCGGGGCGGGCGTTGAGGCGGTTTCTGTCTCTGCGATTTTGCCCGGCCGGTTGGCTCGGGGATGGGTTCCGCAAGTGGGAAGGTATGCGGCACACCGATCCGTTCATTTTTCTGTTGCTTCGCTGTGTGGGCCCACACCCATATGGCAGATGTGAAATTCAATAAGGACATCCCGCTCTGCGGGTCGCAGATACTACAAGTCAAGCATCTGCGCCAGCCCCGGGACGTCTGCGCCACCAAACTCAATCGCAAATCGTTCAATGATTCAATTGATTCAAACACCCCTCACCCGGGCGCGAGCGCGCCCACTCTTATAGTAGTAAGCCGGGGGCCGAAGGCAACCGGAACCTTAGCAATGAAGTCAGGACTGAGGGCAGAACTCGACAGACCCCGCAGGGCGGGACGCTCTTGCCTGGGTTCAAGGCAGCCGGGCCAAAGCGGTGATCGATTCATCGCGCAAAAAGTAAAATCTTCAGCATGACCACCGCCACGCAGAGCAAAGCCGCTGTGGTTGCGGCATCGCGCCATTTCAACCCCACTCAGCTTCGCTGATCGTCCCCATCCATCGGGGCGCCAGCCGCGAACGCTGAAAACCCGAATGGCTATTGCCATGGGATGCTGTGATGGGTATATTGGCAGTTTGGCGCCGCAAGGAAGGAAACTCCTGTTGGAGTGGCACGAGCTGATTTTACGGAGGTAAATCAACATTGCTCCGGGGGCGGGTGCAATTCAGAGGGGGATGGCATGCAAGAAGTAGGAGCCCGCTCCAGCCAATACAGCCTGGAGCAATACGGCATTCACAACGTCAACGATGTCTTCTGGAATCTTCCCACCGCGGCCCTTTACGAACATGTCGTACGGCGGCGCGAGGGCCTGGTGTGCCACGAGGGACCGCTGGCCGTCACCACAGGCCACCACACGGGCCGCTCACCGAATGACAAATTCATCGTCCGCGAGGAAAGCAGTGCACATCAGATCTGGTGGGGAAAGGTCAACCGGCCTTTTGACCCTGCAAAGTTTGATGCTCTTTATCACCGCTTGCTTGCCTACCTGCAGATGAAGGACCTCTACATTCAAGATTGCTTCGCGGGCGCCGACCCCCAATACCGCGTGCCCATCCGCGTCCTCACCGGCGCGGCATGGCACAGCGTGTTTGCGCGCTCCATGTTCCTTCGCCCGGAAAAGGGAGAAGCCGTCGACCATGTGCCCGAGTTCACAGTGATTGATGTGCCTCAGTTTCATGCCGTTCCCAAACTGGACGGGACGAACTCCGAGGCGTTCATCATTCTCAACCTTGGCCGGCGCCTTGCAATTATCGGCGGAACAAGCTACGCCGGAGAGATCAAAAAGACGATGTTTTCGGTGATGAACTACCTGATGCCTCAGGTGAATGTCCTTTCCATGCACTGTTCAGCCAATGTCGGGGCGGCCGGCGACGTAGCGATCTTCTTCGGCCTTTCAGGAACCGGCAAGACCACGCTCTCGGCCGATCCGGAGCGCCAGCTGATCGGCGATGATGAACACGGTTGGAGTGATCACGGCGTATTCAATTTCGAGGGTGGCTGCTATGCCAAGGCCATTCGGCTGTCGGCGGAAGCCGAGCCCCAGATCTATGCCTGCACGCGTCGTTTCGGGACCATCCTGGAAAATGTCACGCTCGACACCGAGACTCGGATGATCGACCTCGACGACGATTCGCTGACCGAGAATACACGGGCCGCCTACCCGCTTTCTCATCTCGACGGTTCTGTGCCGAACAGACTCGGCGGCCATCCCAAGAACATCATTTTGCTGACCTGCGATGCCTTCGGTGTGATGCCACCCATCAGCAAGCTGACGTCAGCACAGGCCATGTACCATTATCTCTCCGGCTACACGGCCAAAGTGGCGGGGACGGAAAAGGGGGTGGGGAAAGAGCCGCAGGCGACTTTCAGCGCCTGCTTCGGCGCACCCTTCATGACCCTTCACCCGATGGTCTATGCGGAAATGCTGGGGGAGCGAATCGTCAAACACCGGGTTGACTGCTGGTTGGTGAACACGGGCTGGACGGGTGGCCCGTACGGGGTCGGGCATCGAATCAAGATCGCCTATACGCGGGCGATGGTTCGTGCGGCGCTGAGCGGGCAACTGACTCAAGCGAAGTTCGAGCAGGATCCGGTTTTTGGGTTTTACGTCCCCAGCGAGGTGCCGGGAGTCCCTTCAGAAGCTCTCAAACCGCGCGGTCTGTGGAAGGACGTTTCCAGTTACGATGCCAAGGCACGGGAATTGGCTAGACGGTTCGCACGGAACTTTGAAGACTTCGGTGACGCCCCTGAGGAAATCCGCGCCGCGGGTCCGCGGCCAGACTTTTCGGAATCGTAAGGTCCGACTGGCCATTGGATTGAGAATCGGTTAGGGGTAGGTTGCCAGTTGACCGTGGCTGGCGCATCTATGAAGGGGGCGGCGGCGTCAAGCGAGTAGCGCGGTCCTCCGGTGTCGAGGTCCGCGGGTTTTTGAACGAACGAAGCCACAAGCCGCAGGCCGCAACCCCGGCGGTCTTCGTTACCAACTCCTGCATGGCCGCAGCCACGCAGTTCAAAACCGCTGCGAACCTGGCGCCGCGCCATTCTAGCCCCGCTCAGGTTCGTTGAATGCGGACATCAAAAAACGACGTCTGCGCCACCCACGGACTTGTAGATCCTGGTAGCTCTCTCGCGGGTCGGTCATACGTTCCGCAGTTTGGAATGTATGCGAGCACAGGATGCGGTTCATGGGGTGCAGACAGCGCGTCAGAAGACCCATCACCCGCGGCGGGCGATTCAAAATTCCAGGTTTAAGATTCAAAAATAAACCCTGAATGCCGGGTCTGAAGCCGGGCGCAACTGTACGGAAAATACAGGGATTCTTCGCCGCACTCAGAATGACAGGACGCCAGGCCGGGACAACGTCTCACGACAGAGAGGGACTAGCGAGTAGGAAATAGGAAGCGGGGGAAGACAAAACACTCCCAAGGAATTATACGGAAGCGTGAGGCGCCCGGGAGATGCGCGGGAACTCGTCCTGGTACGAAGGTGGTAGGACCATCGTAGTCTTGTCTGACATGCCATTAGGCCGTAAGATGGTCTGTTCGACGGGGGGCCCTGGATTGGTCAGGGGGACGAGCCAATGGTTACATCGATTCTGGTATTGGTAGTTTCTACAGCGCTCTTTTTCTTCTACTTACAAACCATATGTGAAAAGGCGCTGCGGTATGAGTTCAGCCGCCCATATTTCAAGGAAGTTACCAGGGCTGTCCACCTTGAACATCCCCAGCTTCGGGATGCGCTTGCCTCAGAGGGTTTGGTTGATTACGCCAGCGCGTGTCTCGCACTCAAGTGCGATTTCATCACGCTGGAATACTTGTTGAAGAACGGGGACCGTGCCCATCGGCATCTGTCACGCCGTGAGAAAATTCTGGTCGCCTATTTTCGTGTTTTGCTCTACTCTCTGCCTGTTCGGCACGCGCTGAACCTCCACGAGAAACAGGCGATGCTCAAGCTGGCCAGCATACTCCAGTCTCTTGCCAATTCGGTGGGAGAGAAACTAAGCATCGAACCCATCGAGGCAGCTCAGGCGGAAGTCAACTCCTAGGATCACCGGCACGCTGAAAGAATCGTGTCGTGGCTCTCAACCCTTTGCACCGGCAAATGATGATCCCGGTGGACAAACTGTCCATCCACAACCTTTAGACCCTGATTCCCCCGGCCACCACCTTCCATTCCAAGGCCGGCGTCTTCAGGCCACATACTTCTCTTTGCGCCCCTTTTCTCCGGCCGATTCATCACTCCGGGGTAGCCGCCAGCATCTGTTGTGCCATACCTGCATGTTCTTGCGCCAGATCACTCTGCCGGGATTAATAGGATCACGACCGCTGGATTCGCGTACCCGAAGCGTAAGAGAATGTTTGGCCTTTTCAGGACCGTAGCTTTCCCAGACCACCTGGGCCACGATCACCCGATATCCCACTGGCATGGTCGAAGCTTGCAGACGTGCTTTAGAACGCTTGTTCCACACTGCTTCATAAAACAGGATTTCGTCTCCCGCAGCAATATCACCCCTGGTTTCGACCCGGCCTCTCGTGTCCAGCGCCGGAGGCCTTGGCGCATTGGAGTGTCCCGTTTCATTCATTGCTCCCTCCCTGCAAAAGCAATCGCCAACATGAAAACCTTCAAGAGTCGAAGGTTGACTGTCCCTCAAAACCTAGAGCCGCTCGTTAGTGTCTGAAGCCAACGATTTTAAGGAGATACCACTGGCAAGAATGTGACACAGATTACATAGCACTGTGATCTTTCTCACGGGCGATATCGGCTAAGCATTCTATCGAAGCCTCCTCTCGGCACTGGCGCAGGGTCGAAAAATCAGGCCGAGAGGGTCGCGCCTCTATAAGGTTGTCGATTCCGTCAAGAGAAAAACTGGCGGAAGTTTTGTCGGTCCTGGTTTTTCTTTTGCCATGAAGCGGTGGCCATGTTCCACCACACATCTATTCGATCCCGCCGGGGGACCATGATGGCTTTTTCTGACTCCCTTTTCGGTTTCAAAGGGAGACCTGTCGCTCAATCATACGTTCGGCCATGGTTAGGCCGGCGCTACATCCCCGAGCATCCCGGCATGCGAACCTGGCTCCGATCGCTGGGAGCCTCGCCGACAAAATTCCTCGTAATCGATCCCGTCCCGCAGCATGATGTAAAGGCGGATGGCCAGCTTGCGCGCGACGGCGACTTTGGCAATTGCCGCACCCTTGCGAAACGCCAGGCGCCGCCGCGCCACACAGCAGGTGAACGTTGTCCTGGCGGCGAGCAGTGTGCTTGCTATGCCCGTTGGGCAATGATATCGTGCGGTTCAGAAGGGAGGCAGACATGAGGAGATTCCGTTTTGTTGCCTTGGGTGTGTCCCTGGTACTGCTGACGCTTGTGGCCTGGGCTCAGCAGAGGCCCAAGATCGTCGTCGCCAACCTGTCAACCGCCCAGTTATCAGAATTGAAGGCTGCGGCTCCGGTTGACGTAGTGAGTGTTTCGAGCCCTGAGGAAGCCTTGCAGCAGATCGCGGATGCCGACGCGCTGATGGGCATGTGCAATCGCGATCTGATCAAGGCTGGAAAGAAGCTCAAATGGATCCAGGTTTACAGCGCGGGAGTTGACCGGTATCGATTTCCCGAACTACGCGACAGCGACATCACTCTGACCAACTGCAAGATCATCCAGGGTCCCGAGATTGCTGATCATGCCATGGCTATGTTGCTGGCGCTCACGCGGAGGCTCGATCAGTTTATTCCCTTGAGGATGAAGCACGAGTGGCGCCGGAGCGGGAGTGGCCTGATCGAATTGAACGGCAAGACGGCGCTAATCATCGGGCTGGGAGGTATCGGGACCCAGATCGCCCAGCGCGCGGCGGGGTTCGGCATGAAGGTGCTGGCCGTTGACCCCAAAGATATTCCGTACATGTCTTTTGTCCAGAAAGTGGTAAAGCCCGACCAGTTGCATGATGTGCTGCCTGAAGCAGATGTGGTTTTCATGTCGGCGCCGCACACCGCGCAAACAGAAGGCATGATGGGGTCCGAGGAATTCGGCATGATGAAGAAGGGTTCCTATTTCATTGCCGTTTCCCGCGGCAAGACCTATGACGGAAAGGCCTTGGCAAAGGCTTTGGCGGAAAAACATCTGGCCGGGGCCGGTCTCGATGTCACCAATCCTGAACCCCTTCCCAAGGACGACCCCTTGTGGCAGTTCGAAAACGTGATCATCACTCCGCATGTAGCCGGCCAATCGGACAAGGTTGGGGACCGACGGATGGCGCTGCTCAAGGAGAACGTCCGGAGGTTTTCAGCGGGCTTGCCGCTGATTAATGTTGTGAACAAGAAAGTGTGGTACTGAGTATGTTCGGGTGGCGCAGACGCTCGCTCTGTAGCGTCTGCGATCCCGCGGTGCGGGACGCTCTTGCCTGGGTTCAAGGCAGTCGGGCCAAAGCGGTGATCGATTCATCGCGCAAAAAGTAAAATCTTCAGCATGACCACGGCCACTCGCCGAAGTAGCGCTGCGGTTGCGGCATCGCGCCATGCTGACCCCGCGCCCGCTTGATAGATGCGCCACCCGGGCACGGAAAGACCCCTCACCCGGCCGCGATGCGCGTCCACCCTCTCCCCCTGGAGAGGGTTTGGAAGTTCTTCGTGTCCAATCGAATCCCACGGCGAAAGCCATGGGAAAACGGAAAGCAACAATTCCGCCCAGCCCCGGCAGGGGCGTAAGAATCATTCCCAGAAATGACCACCGGCGCCCCCTTCGTCGAAGCGCCAGCCGCCGGTCCTGTCAATCATCATTGCCGGCACACATGGCAAGGACCGCGATGGATGCGCCAGCCGCAGCGTCAGGGGGTTTCAGCGTACCAGTCTCCGGGTATTTCAGATTGCCGGTATTTCAGTTCACCGATTGGCTTATACTCTTCACTATCGACTGCTTCTCAAGGAGACATCATGACCAGATTCATGGGCGCGCTGGGACTCGTGCTTGTTGGCTTGGGGATTCCTGCCTCCGTCCGTGCCGCGGAGCAAGCCAA
The DNA here is from genome assembly GCA_049583595.1 of Terriglobia bacterium. Classification (GTDB taxonomy): domain Bacteria; phylum Acidobacteriota; class Terriglobia; order UBA7540; family UBA7540; genus SCRD01. Next base: position 1,373 of record JBAUWE010000113.1, on the reverse strand, counting down.
AGACACGCCGGTGACCATCGAGTATTACTACAAAATCGTGCCGGGCGGCATGACGCCAGGAGGGCCTTCCGAGTGGCTGTCACTCTACTTGAAGAATCATCACCCCATTCTGCAGCAACTGAAGAAGGAAGGCCTCATCTTGAGCGAGAAGCTTTATGAGCGAAGGTTTCACGCGGAGAGTCCGGCCTGGGACTACAAGGTGGTGATGGTCTGGCGCGACTGGAGCGCCCTGCAGGAAGCCGGCGCGCGCGAACCCCAGATCATTCGCGCCCTTTTCCCGGACAAGTCGGCGCACGACCGCGAGGAAAGACGCCGATGGGAATTAACAGAAAAGCATTGGGACGATGTCCTGAAAGAAGTGCCGGTGGAATAGCGCCCCGGGCGGGGCCGCTCGGCGCGCGTGTACCTGACACAATGAGGAGATCCATATGAGAATGCCAAAAGGCCTGGGAATGATCCTGTTAGGCATCTGGCTCATCGTGATGAACCTGCTCCAGGTGCTCAGCATCAGCATTGCGCATATCGGTGTGGTCATGGCCCTTCTGGGCCTCGCCGCTGGTGTGTTCATCCTGATGGGGCGATGAGCTGTTTGATTTCTTAATGAGTGCTCTTTCCGCACCTTTAAAGCCCTGGCTTTGTGCCTGGGCAAAAACCCCAGCCGCCAAGCCGCGCCGGCCGCGGAGATTACTCCTGTGTAGCCGCCAAGGTTGAGTCATCGCGCAGGGGCGAGCCACGCAGAGCAAAACCGCTGCGGTTGCACCATCGCGCCATTCTGGCCGCACTCAGCTTCGCTGAACGTCCCGATCCATCGGGGCGCCAGCCTCGGTACCATGTCCTACATCTACGGTTTGCCGACTAAACGTCCAAGTGGATCGGCAAGCCCTACGCCGTTGATCGCGGGTCATCAGGTTGTGGACTGGGGTCAGGCAACCATCTTAAAATGGAAACATCAGGTTGAAAAAGAGGAAAGGAGCAGACCTGCTCCGTTGAGCTGGAAATGCCCAAATTTTTGATAGGCAAATTAATCGTTGTGCTGCTTTTCTCGCTGATCTTTTACTTCGGAATCGCCGGGCTAAGGTCTGGCGAGATACGATCGAGGGGGTACAAACTCAAGCGCGACGAGAATCCTCTCGGTTATTGGCTCACCGTGCTGATTAGCCTGGTGGGGCCAGTGGTCATCATCTACCTGGTGTTGACCAGATGATGTACCCCGCCATCCCGTGTACATCACATACGCGTGGCGGAAGCAGTCAGCACCCATTCCGCAATGTTTTCGACCCCATTGACCCACGGACCAAAAGTGTGAAGGGCGGACGCCGCCGCTCACACAACGGTTCCCACCAGCGCCCCGATGCCGGCGGTCAGCGCCATGG
>JBAUWE010000112.1:0-5841 GCA_049583595.1 Terriglobia bacterium | reverse complement strand
GCATAGATGCGGTCCTGCCCCGCCGCGTTCCTGCCGCCGAACAGAAACTTGAAGTCCAGCCACCCGCCAAACCCTACCACCATTGGATTCGAAACGTTTCCGGGTGTTCCGGCATCCCCATAGGACAGCAGCTCGCCGGCGAAAGACGGAGGCGGGTAGATACAGACGGCCTTCAAATCCGAGCCGGCCTTCGCGCATTCCGTGTTCTGATCGTACGCGTTGGGCCGGACGATTGAGTTGATAAAGAAACTAAACCCGGACGCAGTCGATGGTGAGTTCGTACCCCCAATAAACGTTCCGGCACTGTCGAACAAATCAAATTGGTCGTTGTTGCAGTTTCCGGCGCAGGCGTCGCAGACTTCGGGGTTGTTCACATCAGCCTTGGGATCAACCGTCATCTCCGCAATCTCATGGCTCAGGATTTCGGCGTAGGTGTTTTTGCTGTCGGCGACGGTCAGGTTTTTCCCAAACACCTTGCAGAAGCAGTAAGGGTGTCCGTTGCCCGTCATCAAGTGGTAGCCGCCAAATTTCCCGCCGTTGAAATTGTTGGTGGGCCCGCCCGCAGTCACGGCATCGTGCAAAATCACCACGCAGGAGTTAGTCAGATTGTTATCATGCACGATGCTATCGACCCAACCCTGCACGTCATCATCGGAAAAAGTATCGCCTTGCAAATTCGCAGTGAAGTTCAGGATGTTCGGCGAGACCTTAAGGCTGTTCTTACCGAATTGCGCTGCATATCTATGGATTGGGTCCACGGCCAGGGTTGCGTAATTCACGGCAGTTTGCACGTCCGCCGCCAACATCGAGAACAAGGGTTTGTGGGGTCGATGGTACGTGATCCGCACGAATACCAACGTGCCGCGGAAAAGCGAATCGGGCACCGAGACTTTCGGTGTCGGCACTGAATTAGTTGCCAACCAGTTCCTGAGCTGTGGGTTCTGAATAGCCTCATGTGGATGGGGTCCCCTGTGGAGCGTGGATAATACTTTGGGCGCCAGCTCCCCAAGGGCCGAACGCGGAACTTCATTAGGCACGTTGCGGCGAAGGTAATGAAGCACCTTTAGCGCTCGTGTTACGCACAATCGTTCCATTCTTTCCTCCTCTTCGTGCGGAAGCAAGGCCAGCTTGCGTCAGCTGCAACGGTCGGCACACACTCTCGTCGGTGCCGTTTTTCTAGCCGGCGCATGCCATGTATCGCTTGTTTGCATGACTAAGTGCGAGGACAACCAACCCGACGCAGAAAACCCTGTATCGCACGACCAGCCTCCCCAGCGGCAGTTTCGGACAGCAAGTGGCTGTTGTGTACCACGGAATTACCCCATCTTGTCAAGTCAAATTTCCAGAAGCGCCCCATGGTCCTCACTGCCGGTGAGTGTGGTGGCAGGGAGGGTGTGCAGCATTTACTTGGCTTCAACGGGGTACCCGCACAGCGGACGTCCTTCGGGGCTATTCGTGGCGAGTGACGCCTTCGGCAATCCAGAATTTGCCGGGCTCGAAGCCGGCGCGGAGAGCGTAATCGTGGGCCAGAAGCTGAATCAGGACGATGTCCACCAGCGTTCCGAGCCCCAGCTTGACGGGATCAACCTGGATCAACCGCATGTTGGTAACGTCTTCGACGGTCCGGTCAGAAATCAGCAGGACCCGCCCCTTGTGAGAGCGGATGTCGTCGGCCAGCTTCAACAACAGGGTGGCGGGCTTGCGGGTGCGTGGCGCAGCGACGCCCTGCTGAGTGTGCCGGGCGAAAATAATGTAGCAGTGCGCCGGATTGACAATTTCAATCGGGCCGTGGCGAAACTGCGCCGCGGTGATCGGCTCTGCCGCCAAGCGGGCGACTTCCTTCAGCATCAGCGATCCTTGGAAGGCTGAAGCCATGTCCGCGCCCCTTGAAAGCAGCGCAACGTAGGGCGGGTGGTTGAAGAATTCGAGCGTGGGAAGCATCAGGTCATCGTGCCGGTCGAGAATCTCTTCCTGCGCGCCCACGGCTTGCATCAGCGCATGGGTGAGGGGCCGGCTGGCCTCCCCGGCAATGGCAAAGGCCAGGTACATCAGCACCGCTACGGCGCAGGTATAGGTCTTGGTGCTCACGGCCGCCTGGACCCCGGCCATCATGGGCAGCAGCAGCTTTCCTTTGCGGGCCAGTTGGCTGCCCTCCACGTTGGTAACAGCGACGACATTGATCTTTTTGGGAATGACATCAAGAAGCCGCGTCACTTCCACAGTTTCGCCCGACTGCGACACAACAACCAGCAGAGTGTCGGGACTGAGCACCTTCAAATGATGGTGCAGCAGTTCGGCCGCCTCCCAGACCAGCGCCCGGTATCCCATCGCGGTCAGCCAGGCCTGCGCCGGATAAGCAGCATGCAACGACGACCCCATCCCCGTAAAAACCACCAGAGTCTTGCGCGAAATCCCCAGCTTCTTCCGAATGTTCATCGGGATGGCGCCGGGACTGGCATAGTATTTGCGAACACAGGAAAGGGCGTCCGGCTGCTGCAGGATTTCTTCCATCAGAGGAGTCATGGTGTCAACTCTTGCCTTGGAATCAGCGAGCGAGGCCTTCCGGATGCATGCTGGCTCTCACAACCGGACCGGCCATCTGCTCTTTTCACAGAGTTCTGTGCTTACCCGCAGATTCTAGCACTCCCGCCATGGGATTGAAAACCAATCGATTGGCGCAATCCAGCCGGAGACGCCGCACCTGGAGGCCAGGTGTGCCTGTTTGATGCAGCCCGATAAGGTTACACCGAGCGCCGCCTGCGCGATGACCTTCGGGCGCTCAGCCATTCGGATGGATACCCGGCACGACGCCTCGTGCTCTCAAAGACAATTCTGCTGGATGGGAGAATTCTTTCAGGAGTGTTGGAAATGCTGAGGAGACAGGGGCCGGAAGTTATCCGGCCCCTGCCGGCGGGTCTTACAGTTGAGTCACATTTGCCGCTTGGAGTCCCTTCGGGCCCTTGACGACTTCGAACTCGACGGGCGCACCTTCCTGAAGGCTACGATAACCGTCTCCCTGGATCGCAGAAAAGTGGACGAAAACATCCTCGCCACCTTGCCGCTGGATAAAACCATACCCCTTGCTGGCGTTGAACCACTTAACGGTTCCTTGTTCACGATTGTTACTCACGGTTACTTCTACTCCTTGTTGATAGTTGGCGCCGTCAGTTCTGTACTTCACTTCACGGGCTGAACAACACAAACAGCCTCGAGTTTCGTCTCGCGGCCTTTGAGTACAACTCGAAAGGGATACAAGAGCGACAAACGCAGCCCCATTGTGCCACAAGGTTACACATTCAACAATAGTCTTTTTACGTAATACCGGGCCGCCCGATTTTGGCTCCGGGGCCCCGTTCCAAAGGGCGTCCAGGCAGGAATTTCTACTCCGCCAGGCAGGAGTCTTCCACCAGGATGGCATGGACGCTCCGCGGGCCGTGCACGCCTCGAACGAGAATCTGCTCAATGTCAGCCGTTCTGCTGGTGCCTGAAACAAAAACCAGGGAACGGGCGGGGCTGGGCCTCGCGGGGTCGCGGGATACTGGAAGGTTTTGCAGAACTTCGTCCAAGGAGGCACGGATCTGGCTGCGCCGGTAAAGCGCAATGTGCACGGGCGGGGCCAGGGAGGTGAGTTGGCTTCCTTCAGTCAAGCTGGTCAGGACCAGGCTGCCCGTTTCAGCCAGCGCAAAATCGACTCCGGTGATGCCTACACCCGCGCCGAAACATTCATCACTGAATAAACTGCTTTCCGGCTGTTCCGCTGCGCTTTCCGGCCATCTGACAACTCGCTGACCATGGTCCTCCAGCATTTTGGCTATTTGCAGTTGGTTAAGGATAGGGTTCCGCGAAAGCACCACGGACTTAGCCTGAACCTGTGCCAAAATCGTACACAATTTCTCCTCCAGATCCCGCAGGGTTGATGCCCGGTACGAGTTGCAACCCAGACTTTCGAGTTCCGATTCAAACCGCTCGGCCAGTTCCTCGGGCAGGATTTCCGGCATAACGCCCTCAAGAGGGGGAGGCAAAGTGCGCGGGCCAGCTTCATGGCTGTCCTTCTCTTTTGTTTTCAGTATGTTACGAATAAAGCCCAGCATTTCGTCACGGTTTGACACAAACCACGCTCCTTCCCTGGTTCCTTCCAGAGGGTCAACTTGTTCAAATTCTACCATTTGTGGGCTTGAATCGGGGTTCCAATCAGCAACAAAACAGGAGTCTTGCGATTTTTTTTATTCCATGCTAAATTTTGTGCAACCTTCACCCTTTCCAAACCATCTGAAATTCCGGAAAGAGAAAATGAAGAAGTGAAGACAAGATCAGACATAAGGAAGGTTTTGCAATGCCAGCGACACTGAAAATAAGAAAAAGCGCGTACCGAGCAATGCTGTTGAAGAAGCGACAGGAGCTTTTGGTCGGCGCCAGAAACACTCCCGAAGCTCTTTCGGCCATTCAATCGGCTGATGAAATGGAGTTTGCCGTCCGCAGCGTAGAGCAGGACGTCAACGTAACCACGGCGAGCGTTCGCAGTCGGATGCTCCGGCAGATCGATTATGCACTCGAGCGCGTCGCAGGCGGCACATATGGCGAGTGCCAGGCCTGTGGAGAGCATATTTCTGCCAACCGGCTCAAGGCAATCCCTTGGGCGGAGTGCTGCCTCAAGTGCGAGGAAATGCGTAGCAGGAACTAACCCCCTTCTTATCAGCACATTAGTTTCTTGCACTTTGTGCAGGAAGGGGGTACGTGTCTGCCGGGCGAGCGGTCGTCTGCTCCGGCCGGCAGGCACTACTGTTCTCCTCGGATTGCCCGCAGCACAAGCTTACCCGCAGGTTTTCTCCTCGAGTCACGGCTCATCTCTTCTAACCTGTTGTGATACTTCACCCTTTGCGGTAAAGTGCCAGTTTGCCTTTTAGTTCTGCAAGAGGCGGATGGCGCATGCCGTCGCTACCGCAATCAACCTGCCGAAAGGACATCGCATGAAGATCACAGCCGTTGAGCCCGTGGTGCTGGGAGCCGCCTGGCGGAATCTTATCTTTATTAAGGTCAAGACCGACGAAGGCCTGGTTGGCATTGGCGAGTGCACGCTTCACAATCGGGAAGAAGGCATTCTGGGATACCTGCCGGGAGCGGTTCGCCGCCACGTCATTGGTTCCGACCCTTTCAACATTGAAGACCTGTGGCTGCGCATGTACCGCAACGAGTTCTGGCGCAACGGAGCGATTGCCACCACCGTGATGAGCGGAATCGAAATCGCCTGCTGGGACATTGTGGGCAAAGCCTGCGGCCAGCCCGTGTGGAGAATTCTGGGGGGGCAGTGCCATGAAAAGATCAAGGCTTACGCCAACGCCTGGTACACGGTGGAGCGCAAGCCGGAAGAATTTGCCAAACGGGTGAAGGTGGTTCTGGACAAGGGCTACAAGGCGCTCAAGGTTGATCCCTTTGGCCCCGGCGGGCTGGAGATTTCGCATGCCGAAAAGGTGAAGTCGGTGGAACTGGTGGCCGCCCTTCGCGAGGCCGTCGGGCCCGACGTTGAGATTTTCGTTGAAATGCACGGCCGATTCAGCGCCGCCACCGCCATTGAGATCGCCCGCATGCTGGAACCCTACCACCCCGGCTGGATCGAAGAGCCCTGCCCGCCGGAAGACAGTCCCTCACTGGTCAAGGTGGCCGAGCACGTCAATCTGCCCGTGGCCACCGGCGAACGCTATTACCCGCGCTACGGTTTCCGCGAAGTGCTGGAATCCACCGCGCCCGACATCCTCCAGCCCGACGTCATCCACGCCGGCGGCATCATGGAGATGAAGAAGATCGCGGCCATGGGCGATGTCCGTTCCATGGTGATGGCGCCCC
>JBAUWE010000111.1:0-5062 GCA_049583595.1 Terriglobia bacterium | reverse complement strand
CATCAGCAGGCGCCCCTCTTTTAGCATTCGATCGTAAAGCGGAGTCGTGGGAGGCGCGATCAGAAAACCAGCCATGGCCCATGGAATGGCCGCCCGCTCAATAAAGTCCCTCTGCTGTTCGAAGATTTCTTCGGTGTCGGAATCGAACCCGATGATGAAACCTGCCGTCACCCAAAGGCCCTGGCTCTGGATGAAGTGAACGCTCTCCAGGGGATCGCGCCGCAGGTTTTGGAATTTCCTGGCTTCCTTCAGGGATTTGGGTGAAGGGCTCTCAATTCCGATGAAAACGAAAAAGAAGTTCGCCTTCACCATGGCGTCAATCAATTCCGGCTTCTGAGCAAGATCAATCGAAGCTTCGGTGTAGAAAAACAGCGGATAGCCGCGGCGTTTCTGCCATTTCTGGAGTTCCTGAGCCAGCTCGATCGCCAGTTTGTGGTTGCCGATAAAGTTGTCATCAACGATAAAGACCTGGTCGCGCCATCCCAGCTCATACAAGGCGTCCAGCTCGGCCAGCAACTGGGCGGGGCGCTTGGTTCGGGGCTTCCTGCCGTAGATGGTGATGATGTCGCAGAATTCGCACTGGAACGGGCAGCCGCGGGAGAACTGGATGGCCATCGAGCCGTACTTGTCGATCTTGAGCAGATCGAAACGGGGCAGCGGCGTCTTGCTGACGTCGGGCTTTTCCGTAACCTCGTAGAGGCGCCGCGCGGGGCCGCGCTCGAGATCGGAAGCAATTTCCAGGAAAACTTCGTCGGGCTCGCCCACTACCACATGATCCGCCAGCCGAAGGAGAAGTTCCGGTTCGCTGCTCGCAAAGGGTCCGCCGATTATCGTTCGCCTGCCCAGGGCCCGGGCCCGCAGCAGGATTTCGCGAATGTCGTCTTTCTGGACCCGCATGCCGCTGACCATCACCAGATCGGCCCAAAGGATGTCCGCATCGAGCAGGTCCTCAAAGCTTCGGTCGATCAACCTTAGCGTCCAGGTCTTCGGACAGAGTGCGGCGACAGTCAGCAGGCCGAGCGGTGGCTGCTCGGTCTCCATGGGGACCATGTCCCGAATTCCGTCGAAGCTCCAGAATGATGACGGAAACCGCGGCCAAACCAAAAGAACTTTCAGGGCCGGGCCAAGGGGAGGAAAGCCGGGCAGCCCGCCTGGGTCATCCGGTGTCCCAGACCCGGGAGGCTCGTGAAACTCAGTCGACTTCAGCATCTCTTCTTCTCCCGTGGATTTAAGCAGGCAGCCGCCTCAATCGTGTCTCCCGCCAAGCCATGCCGGTGTGAAGCCGGGATTTCCAGTAGAGTCACGCCTGCGGATTCAGCAGGCTTTGGCAAGAGTGGATTTGAGCCGGCTCGCCTACCGTTGGCGATACAACACTTCAGAGAACTCGCCCCGGCGCTATTCTAGCATAGCAGTGATAAGAAACTGTTCTGTTTAGAACAGTTGAGGGAAATGCAGCGATGGAGATGGCGCACCCTGAAGTGCTCCAAATTAGTCGCGAAGGGCCATTCGGAGGAGAGAACTGTTTACCCTCAGGCCGCCGTTGTATTCAATGAAGCCCAGATCTCTGAACTTGTTCCGGAACGAACTCACCCGGGGGCGGATGAACAAAATCCGCTGAGCCGGCTCCAGCAACTGAACTTGAAGGCGGGCCGTTCAGAGAGTCCGGATTGCTTCCGCGCACCATCCACCGCACAACGGCCGCCGCTCGGACTGAGCACACCGCAACAGAACACACTGTCACATCAAGATGGGGGTAGCAAGGTTCTGGAGACCCGGGAAATCCCTCTGTCCGGCCCTTCACGCTCCAAACCTGCCAGACGAACTGCAACCTGCGTCTTCCAGGGTGACGGCGCGCGGGAAGAGGATGTTGTTCTCCAGATGGATATGCTGGTGCAAATCCGATTCAAAAGCCTCCAGACCCTGGTAAAGCGCCTTGAAACTGGGGCAGGCGTCGGGAGGCGCCGTGAAGTTCCCGGCCAGGCTGCGAATCTCTTTGAGCAGATGTCCCGCGTCGTCGTGTTCCTGAACCATCATGCGCACCGGATTTTGAACTGTTCCAAAGGGCGCCTGTGGCGGCGCAGACTTGTGCGTTGCCGATTCCTCGAGTGCGATGATGTAGGGGAACAACATCTGCTCTTCCTTCATCATGTGCATGCTCAGTTCATTGCCCAGTGCGGTGAACACGTCCTGCACCTGAGCGAGTTCCGGATGATGCTCGCCGTGTTTTGAAACGACTTTTGACAGCAGCGGCTGCAGGCGCAGGCTTTCTTCACGGCAATAGGCGTGATGTTTTTTCACGATATGGCTGATGAGGCCGGCGAGAGATTCTTCGCTCCAGTTCGCAACACCGGGCTCGTCCTTGCCCGCTCCCTCCAGCAGGCCCTCCACGTGGTTCAAGTCAATGCCCGCTTCCTCGCAGGCTGCAGCCAGAGGCTTGCGCCCGCCGCAGCAGTAATCGATTCCAACTTTTTCGAAGACGGCTGCTGCCTGCGGCCTCTCGAGCGCAATTTCCGCAACCGTTCTTTGGCTATCAATGCCCATCTGTCCTCCTTTTGCAAGTCGTCCATGCAATCGATTGCGGCAGGCTGCCACGCCCCGCGCGGCAACCCTCCGCAAGTTTCATTACACGGTACAAGAGAGATCAGCGGCTATGACTAAAGTCACGGATATCATTTCAAGGTCGGCGTGTAATGGTTGTGGTGGTTCCATCTGACGAACAAAGTTGGAGGATTTGAAGTGAGGAATAAGACTGTTGACAGAGCCTGGCTGCCGGCTGAGTGGGTGCGCGCTTACGAGCGCGACGCCGAGGGCCGGATGGATTACGCCGACCCGGCCTGGGAAAGAAAGGCCGCCAGAGCGCTTGCCGCCTTTATTCTTTCGGGAATATTCTTCCTGGCTCTTCCGGGCACCTTTCTGGGCGTCTGGAACCTGCTTCAAATCTCAGCGCATCATTCCCACACAGCCGCCAGCACGGTCTGGATTCAGGCCCATGGTCATGCACAGTTATTCGGCTGGGTAGGAAGTTTCATCCTCGGCATTTCACTCTACATCCTGCCCAAGTTCCGCGGACGCCCGTTGAAATCTTTTTCTCTGGTCTGGCTAATCTGGGGACTGTGGACTGCTGGGGTGGCATTGCGTTGGTGGGTGGGCGTTGAAGGAACAGCCTGGCGGTTGGGGCTGCCCGCCTCTGCTGTTCTGGAATTTGCGGCTTTCGTGTTGACGCAAAGGGTTCTGGTTTTCAATGGCGCGGAAAAGAAAAGCAAGAAGCCCGAAGACCTGGGCTCGTGGCTGGGCATCTGGGGCTTTGCATCTTTGGGCGTGGCCTTAATTTTGAACCTGGGCCTTTGCATCTGGCTTGCGGTGGACGGCAGCTCGCCGGTGTTTCCTCCGGAGTGGGACCACACTTTTCTGATCCTGATGGTTTGGGGATTCGCGGTGGTGATGGCGTGGGGATTCAGCACCAGATTTATCACCATTTTTCTCGGCCTTCGTCCTCCTCATCATCAGGCGGCCGGGAAACTCGGCATCGGCATTGTCGCCCTTTTGGCATTGGCGCTGGCCCGCCAGTTCTTCCTCGCCGACCTGCTGATCCTGGCGCTTTCGGTTTACGCCATCTGGGCATTGCGCCTTTTTCAAAAGCCTGCACGCCGGGCAAAGCTTGTGGGAGCTTACCGGCATTATCCAGCCTTTATTCGCCTTGCCTACGCGTGGCTCGTGGCAGCAGCGACGTTGGGAGTTGCTGCTGATCTTGTGCCAGGCGCTACGGGCCTGGGAGGCGCCTCGCGCCACGCGGTTACGGTGGGATTTATCGCCCTGTTGATTCTTGCGCTCGGCCCTCGAATGCTGCCTTCGTTTCTCAACGGCCGCGAACTCTTCAGCACGCGATGGATGGCAGCAAGCCTCTGGCTGCTGAGCGCCGGGTGCCTCCTGCGGGTGTCGAGCGAAGCAGTCGCCTACTCGCTTGGTGGAAGCGCCTGGAACCTGCTGCCGGTCTCGGCGTATCTGGAATTCGCGGGGGTTCTCGCCTTTGTCGTCAATATGGCGGGGACACTGGCGCAGCCGCTCCCCGCCTGGTTTGCGGCGCAGGGCATCAGTGACAAGCTGCCTCTGTACTGGTACGTCACAAGCTTTCCAAAAACCAAGCCTGTGCTCATCCAGGCCGGCCTGAAGACACTTTCAATAGCGAAAACAGCACCGTATTCTCTGAGTCTGGCGGAAGCGGCAGCGGCGGACCATGCGGATTTGAATCATCTCGTCAGCGAACTGAACGCGTTCTTCCAAAAGCGTCAGCCGCGACGCGTGGGAAGGTGAGCATTGCGGCACGGCCGCACTCGCCCTGATTTCAGGACTTTTGATTTCACCGAAGAAACGCCATGAGAATCCTTGCTCTCGTCATCGCTATTTACGCGCCGGTGATGCTCCTGATTCACGTTTCAACCGCAAGGATTCTGAAGGCGTGGAATGAACAGCCTGCTTCCCGGATCAGCCGGCGGTTCACTCCCCGTCGCGCTTTGCGGGTGGAAGGAGTGTTCTGGCTGCTGGCGCTGGCGGCCTGGTCTCTGTGGCAGCCGTTGGCGTGGAAGGTGCTGGTTGTCCTCTTTGCCGCGATTCATCTTGCCATCTGGGCTGCCGGTGAGCTGCAAGCTGCAACAAAGAATGCCCCGGCTTTCACGACGTCACCCGCAATGAATCGAGCCATCGTAGCCTTCGACCTGCTGGAAGCATTTCTTCTTGCCGCCCTGGGGGTCCTCGCCGTGTTCTTCCTGCTTCACCCGGCCTGAGCTAATAGTGATCCTTCGCACAGATCAGGCTAGGCGCCGGGACGCTGGGGCTGGTAGGCGCACCAGGGGTCGGTGGCCAGGTAGTCGCCGGTCAGCGCGTAGGCCCGTGACCGGGAGCCGCCGCAGATGGAGCGATATTCGCACTGGCGGCAGCGGCCGTGCAGAGCCTCAGGGTCGCGCAGTTCGCGCATCAGAGAGGAGTTGCGGTAAATCTCCGTTAAAGTCTCTGCCCGCACGTTGCCGGCTGACCTGGGCAGGAAACCGCTGGGATAGACTTCACC
>JBAUWE010000110.1:0-1859 GCA_049583595.1 Terriglobia bacterium | reverse complement strand
TGCTCGGAGTGCTGGGATTTGCCACGCAGCGGAAGTACGAATGGGAAAAGGTGCATGCCGTCACCGGCGCAACCATCAAGCTGAACGATCTGAGCCTGAAAGATTTGAAAGGCGACCTGCCCCAGGGAACCCTGGGAAAACTGAAAATCAGCCGGCTCATAATTGGCGGCAACCTGATCGGCGGGTGGGCGCATTCGCGGGACCTGATCTACGGTTCGCAACTTTTCAAAGCCTACAACTCAGACCGCAAGGTTTTTGAGACGCTCGAACTGGCGGAGCGGGCCGGGATCAACACCTTCTGCGCTGATCCCAGCGAGATGCCGCTCTTCAACAAGTATCGCGAAGTGAACTCGTCCAAAATGCAGACGCTTGTGCAGATCTGGGGACATCCCAAACCGGCAGACATGAAGGGGGTTATCGATAAGGCCATCGATTACGGAGGGACCACGCTCTACATTCGGGGAGTGGAGGGAGACATTTTCACTCGCGACAAGCAGATGGAAGTGCTGGCCAACGCGCTCGACTACATCAGGAAACAGGGCGTCCCGGCAGGCATCGGGGCGCACTCGATTGAAGTGCCCATCGAATGCGAGAAGGCGGGCCTCGATCCCGACTACTATGTGAAAACTCTGCACAGTGACCAGTATTGGTCGGCAACACCGATGAAAGACCGCGTGGAGTTCTCAGTGATCGACCCGAAGCTCGCCCATGGCGCCTGGCGCGACAACATATTCGACCTTTTCCCGGAAAAGACCATCGAGTTTATGGGAACCGTGAAGAAGCCCTGGATTGCCTTCAAGGTGCTGGCGGCCGGGGCGTTCCATCCCAGAGACGGCTTTCGGTTTGCCTTTGAAAACGGCGCCGACTTTATCAACGTGGGAATGTTTGACTTCCAGGTGGTGGAGGACGTAAACACGGCCATCGACGTGCTCTCCAGCCTGAAAAACCGCACGCGCCCGTGGCATGCCTGAGGAGAATGGCAAAATCGAGTGACCTGCATCTTTTGTAGCGGCGCCTCATGAGCGCCGAAAAGCCGGTAGCCGCAGGCCGTCGCTGCGCCCTGCGTTGTCTCTCCATTTTGCAATCGTCAATGGGCCTGCCGGGCTTGGCAAACACCGGATTGAAGGGATCGATATCATGAGTGAAACGATCCGTAAAAAGCTTTCAGAAAAAACTCTGTGGAAACCGATGGCTGCGGTTCTTCTGTGCCTGCGCATCGTTATCGGATGGCAGCTCCTTTACGAAGGGCTGGCCAAGCTGCTGACGCCCGACTGGACGGCGGCTCCCTACTTGCTGCTCTCGCGCGGCTTCTTCCCCGGCTTCTTCCACTGGCTGGGATCAACTCCGGCCATGCTGGGGGCGGTTAATTTCCTGAATACGTGGGGTTTAACCCTGATCGGGCTGGCGCTGATCCTTGGCGTTGTGACCCGTTTCGCCAGCGCCTGCGGCGTCACCATGCTGGCGCTTTACTACCTGGCGCAGCCGCCGTTGATCCGAACAAATTATTGGGCCCCGGTGGAAGGCCACTACATGGTGGTGAACAAGACCCTGGTGGAACTGATGGTCCTGGTGGTCTTCCTGTTCGTGCCTGCCGGGGCGTTGTGGGGAATTGAACGGTTCTGGCGCGGGTGGCGAGCGCGTAAGAAGGCGGCCGCACAGGATGCCAGCACGGCGCCTGACAACGTTTCCCTGGCCCGGCGCAAGACCCTGGAGAACCTGGTCGGGGTTCCCGTGCTCGGAGTGCTGGGATTTGCCACGCAGCGGAAGTACGAATGGGAAAAGGTGCATGCCGTCACCGGCGCAACCATCAAGCTGAACGATCTGAGCCTGAAAGATTTGAAAGGCGACCTGCCCCAGGG
>JBAUWE010000109.1:0-9474 GCA_049583595.1 Terriglobia bacterium | reverse complement strand
TGCTCGGAGTGCTGGGATTTGCCACGCAGCGGAAGTACGAATGGGAAAAGGTGCATGCCGTCACCGGCGCAACCATCAAGCTGAACGATCTGAGCCTGAAAGATTTGAAAGGCGACCTGCCCCAGGGGAACCTTGGAAAACTGAAAATCAGCCGGCTGATTATGGGCCACGACCTGATCGCCGCAATTGCGCATACCCGGGATCTGGTCTACGGCTCCCAGCTTTTTAAAGCGTACAACACGGACCGCAAGGTTTTCGAGACCCTCGAATTGGCTGAGCGCGCGGGCATCAACGCAATGTTTGTCAACCCGGTAGCGATGCGCGTGATTAAGAAATATCGTGACCTGACCGGTTCCAAGATTCAAACGATCAGCCTGGTGTACTTCCCAACCCCCCAGGAATTGAAGACGAACATTGACCGGACGATCGATTCTGGTGTGAGCACGATATACCTGTTCGGGGGCGATGCCGACACGCACGTACAGAACGGCCGAGTTGACGTCCTGGGCAAGGGTCTCGACTACATCAAGAGCCAGGGTTACATGGCGGGCGTTTGCGCCCACTCCATTGAAGTGCCCATCCAATGCGAGAAGGCCGGGTTGAACCCCGATTACTACGTGAAAACTCTGCACAGTGACAACTACTGGTCGGCAACTCCGCTAAAGGACCGCGTGGAGTTTGCGGTATTCGATGAAAAGCTTGCCCACGGCCATTTGCACGACAACATGTGGGACCTCTTTCCGGAAAAGACCATCGCGTTTATGGAATCCGTCAAGAAGCCGTGGATTGCCTTCAAGGTGCTGGCAGCCGGAGCCTTCCCTCCCCGGGAGGGCTTTCGCTTCGCTTTTGAAAACGGTGGCGACTTTATCTGTGTCGGGATGTTTGACTTCCAGGTGGTCGAGGACGTGAACGTGACGATCGAAGTGCTTTCCAGCCTGAAAAACCGCAAGCGCCCGTGGTATGCCTGAGCAGTTTGCCGGGAAAAGCCCTGGACAGATCATGCGGAGCGAAGCAGAATGTCCCGGCAGGCATTTTCGAACAAGGACAGGGACGCCTCGCGTGGCTCAACATGACAATCGGGGGTTTCTCAGCAGCCTGTTCGGCGGCGCAGGTCGCGGCTTGTTCCGCGCGCCTGAACTTTCCAGCCGGTCTTTCCGCTCCATGGGGACCCTGGCAGCCATCACGCTGGGCGGCGATTACGCTGATCGCCTCGAACCGATCTCAGAAAACATCCAGGCCATGTTCGGCCGGCTGGAAAGCGAGATGAGCGTCTTTCGGCCCGGCAGCGCCATCTGCGAGCTTTCCAGAATGGCGGGCGAAGCGCCGGTGGCGGTTCCCGAAGATACCTGGCGCGTGCTCAGCTTGGGCCAACACTTTGGGAGCTTGACCTCGGGCGCTTTCAACATCGCCGCTGCGCCGCTGGTGGGACTCTGGGGATTCAACGGAGCGCCGATTCCGATCGGCCCGCCCTCCGAACGGTCCATCAGCAAGACGCTGGAGCTGGTTGATGATCGCCGGCTGGCTCTGGGTGACGGGACGGCTTTTCTGCCTCTCAAGGGCATGGCGGTGGATGTAGGGGGAATTGCCAAGGGCTACGCCGTCGACCGCGCCTACGACTATTGCCTGAGCGAGGGCATCAAAGACTTCCTCATCGACTTCAGCGGCAACGTCCGCGCCGCCGGGCGGCCATCGCCCAAAGAGGGCTGGCAGGTTGGCGTGCGTGACCCCTTTGACGCTTCCCGCATGCTCGGTAAAGTCGCCCTGCCCAGCGGCATGGCTGTCGCCACATCGGGAAGCTACGAGCGTTTTGTGGATGTGGCGGGCAAACGGTTCTCGCACATCATCGACCCCCGCACGGGATATCCCGTCACTGAAACCAGCAGCACCACCGTTCTGTGCGCCGACGCCGTCACCGCCGACGCCCTCTCGACGGCCTTCTTTGTCGCCGGCCTGGAGGGCGCCGGCAAGCTTTTGACGAAGCTTCCTTCAGTGGACCTGCTCCTCGTGCCGGACTTCCGTCCATTGGATCTCCGCGTAACCCCGGGCTTTGACAAAATCCTTACGACACAGGGAACCCAGCAGCGCTCCCTTCTAAGTTGCCCGTAAGAAGAGCACCAGCCCACATCCAATAAAATTTCATTTTAATCAGGGCATGGCGTTTTTGTGTTCACGAAACTATCATGCTGAGTTGTGACCCGGGATGGTGGAGATGGATTGTGCAGATGAATGTAATGCTCACAATTGCCGCCTTGGTGCTGTTCGGCCCTCTTCAGCCGCAACTGGGGGCATCTGGCAACTCGTGCAGCGCTGTGTCGTTCACTGCCAAGCTTGATGCGGGTAACAGCTTCGCGCGGAAAGTAGGTGCGCTGGAGTTCAAGATGCGCGCAGCTCCTGGAAAGGATCTGTGCGGCGGGTGGACTTTCACCCTCGAAGACGCGGGCGGTCACGATTTTATTTACCCTGTCAATTTTCCTCTGCGATTTAACCCGTCGCAGTTACTGGGTTGTTCTTACGGCCTGACCGTTCGGCAAGGGCTTGAGATGAAGCGCAGCCTGCGGTTCATT
Source organism: Terriglobia bacterium (assembly GCA_049583595.1). Lineage (GTDB taxonomy): Bacteria > Acidobacteriota > Terriglobia > UBA7540 > UBA7540 > SCRD01. The sequence continues at coordinate 6,910 of JBAUWE010000109.1, read as the reverse complement.
TTGTCCGAGCGGGATTACCTTCAACTTGAACCGCTGATGAAAGACACCCTGTGGCCTGCCGATTCACCCAACCCCAAACACGCCGGTGAAAGATACCTGCAGGCCATCCGCACCATTCAAACCGGGCTCCTTCGGCTCGAAACCCTGCACTCCAATGTTTCGCCCGATGGACTCATCCGTTCTGCAACCTTCCGGGTGGCCCTGATTGCGCCCGCCAGCTTTCAGTTCGAGCCAGGTCTGGAACCTCACCCGGCGCCCTGCCCGCCGGCTTCGGCACATTAGAAGCACGCACGGCAATCGAGTGAGGCAGGGACGATGGAAACCCACACCGCAGGGCTGCTGCTTTGAGATAATCTACTGAGGGTTGCAAAATAGGGTGACAAGGCTCATTTGTAGCGCCGCCGTCCCGACGGCACCTTTATCAGGGCCGGCAAGATGCCGGCGCTACCCTGAAAGCGCGAGATAACAAGAAGGAGCGGATGTGGCTGCAAAAATTCTGGCTGTGGTTGAGGATATTTTCTTCCTGGCAAAAATTCAGCAGACCGCCCGGCAACTGGGCATCGCGGTTGAGTCCGTGGGGCCTGATGCGCTGCAGGACAAGCTGGCACAAAACGGCGCAAGCGCCATTCTGGTGGACTTGAACCATCGCTCCGGAAAAGCCATTGCCGTGTTGAAGGGATTGAAGAACGATCCCGCCACGCGCGCAATTCCCGTCGTCGCCTTTCTTTCCCACGTGCAGACCGACCTCGCCCAAGCGGCGCGCGCCGCAGGATGTGAGCGCGTGATGGCAAGGTCAGCCTTCAGCCAGCAACTGCCTGTGCTGCTGCAAGAACTGTCAAAAGAAAAATGCTCCTGAGACAAACACATCAAAAGCAGCTCACCGCAAAGACGCAAAGATAGGCAGCGGAGGTACAATTAAGGGTGGCACGGCCGTCCCGGCCGTGTTCATGGGCGAGACTCCCATGCCACGGCGACCCAGTCCATGGGCAGGATGCCCATGCCACGATGACGTCAAAACTTGAGGCCGAGGCTGTGTAAGTCCTTTTCCAGCTGCGGGGCGTTTCTGAAATGCAAAGTCCGCAGCCGCAAGCGCCCGGCGCATTCCAGGTTGATCTCCCTGTCGTCGATAAAGAGGCACTCTTCGGGGTCGCGCTGGCTCAGGTCGAGCGCCAGGCGGAACATTTCGTCCTCCGGCTTCTTCACGCCCAGGAAACAGGAGCTCATGAAGAGACTGAAACGTTTTCGCAGCTCGAAATGCTCAATCCGGTAGAGGTTGAGTTCCCGCGACTCATTATTCAGGGTGCTCATCAGGTACCGCCCGGTCTGCGCCAGCCGGTCCGCCACCTCCAGGGAGCCGTCCATGGGCTTCGACTGGTCAAACATGTGCACCTTGAAAACGTCTTTGGCAAAATTCCGTTCGCGGTAGAAAACGGTGCGGTCCAGATAGCGCTCGAGGCTCAACCTACCTGTTTCAAAGCGGCCCACAACCAACTCGTGCCGGTCCTCAAAATCTTCCCAGTCCAACCTGAATTTCTGCGCCGCGCGCTTGCGGCAGGGCCGGTCCCAACCATTGGTGAGCAAGACGCCGCCGACGTCCCAGAACAATGCCGATATTTCTGCCATCGAAACACCTCCCATGTGTTGGACTTATGGGCTCAAGCTTTTTTATCCACCCCGAAAGAACGCCAAGCTGCATGATTGGATGCACGAACCGGGGCCATTGTTCGCATTGATAACGCCCCTGTGCGATTTCTTCTGATCATTGTATTCCAATTCTTCTCCCCGGCGTGGACCGCCTGCGGAACTTCGGCGTTGATTTCACGCCGTGTTTCTTCCGCGCTTTCGTGCTTTAAAGTTTACAGGACCTCTGTACAATATCAGGAGGGGCCCCGGAACAACCGAAACTTGAAAGAGGCCCAAGGCCTTGTACCAGATGGTGCAGGGCAAGGAGCGATACTGACGTGAAGCGAAACGGACTCATACTGGCACAAATTCTGGTTCTGGCGGCGTTTGCGGTTGCAGCTCCGCGTGGGACGGCGGCGCCGCAATCCTCCGCAAGCACAACCCCGCAGGCGGCTGCGCCCTCACAGGCCGTCAGCGGTTCCGACGTGGAAGACCTCAGGAATCCCAAGCCCAAAGTCCGGGCCAAAGCCGCGCGGGAGATCGGCGAAAACGGCGACCCCTCCGCGGTGCCGGCGCTGATAGCGGCGCTGAATGATCCCAGCACCAGGGTGCGGAAGCAGGTGGTGGTGGCGCTGGCGTCCATCCGCGTGAAGCCATCGCTCCAGGGACTGATCCAGGCCACCAGCGACAGCGATTCGGAAGTCCGCTGGCTGGCCGTGAAGGGTATCGAAGGCTACTACACGGGCGTGACCCCCAAGACAGGCTTTATGGGTTACATGGAAAGCCAGTATCGCAGCGCCAAAAGAAGTTTCCTGGGAGGCCCCATCCGCATTACTCCCGGGACCGCGGTTGACCCGCAGGCTGTTTCGGCGCTCGACCGCGTGATGATGGACACCCGGCACGCCCGGGCCGCTCAGGAAGCCACCCGGGCGCTTGGAATGCTGATGGCCCGGCAGGCCGTCCCGAACCTGGTGATCACCGCGCACGGTCCTTCCGAAGACCTGGCCCGGGAAGCACTGAACTCCCTGGGGAAGATCCAGGACCTTTCTGCCGGGCCCAAACTGGTGGATCTGCTGAATTCGCCCAACAGAAAGGTTCAGCAGGACGCCGCCGTCACGGTTGGAATTCTGCGCGCGCGCTCGGCGGTGCCGAGGCTGCAGGCCCTTTACGAAAACGGCCCCGACAAGGAGACCCGGCTGAAGGCGTTGCAGGGGCTGGCGTACCTCGGCGATCCCGTCTCGGTGCCGATTTTTCTGAAGGCCCTCAATGACAAGGAGGCTTCCGTCCGGGGCTATGCCGCGCAGGGGTTGGCCCGCGCGAAAGACCAGAAGACGCTGCCGGACCTGCTGCGCAGCGCGCCGGCCGAAAAGAACGCGGACGCCCGCCTGGCCATGGAGTTTGCCATCACTTCGCTCGGCCGAAACGATTATCTCAGCTCCATCATTCAATCCCTGGACTCGGGTGAAGCCGACGTGGCGCAAGCCTATCTGGTGGAGCTGGCGCGCCATCCGAATTTTCTGGCCCAGCTTTATCCTTACATGAACAGCCGCAACGCCCAGGTTCAGCAGCGTCTGTGCAACGTTCTGATGTACGCCGGGGACGGCACCAGTGTCCACCCGCTTGAGCAGCTTTCGCACGACCCCAACTCTGATGTGGCCGCCGCGGCCCTGCGGGCGCTGAGCGCAGTTCGCCGGCGGGCCGGCGCTTCAGCCGCCACGGGAAACTGAAAATTCAGTGGCGAGTGGCGAGTGACAGGTGACCGGCGAAAAGCAGCCAGCGAATCAGGCGCGCTTTCTGCATACCGCATCGTGCCTGACTCTCGACTGCCTCGCCCGTCGCTCTCCGCGGGTCGAGCCCCCGGAGGGGCTGCGGCACCCCGCGCTGCATTCCTGAAGCCGCCCGAACCTGGGGTATACTGACAGTTAGTGAACGGGAAGCGGTTGCACACCCAGAGACGACGAGATCGATTTCTTTTTCTGGCAGGATTGCTGCTCCTGCTGCCGGCTCTCCTGTTTCCGCAGGAGTCTCCTCCCAACGATCCCGTCACCCAGGAAAGTTTGAAGTTCGCCCGAATTTACGGCCTGCTGGAAGAGCATTACGCCGATCCCATTGACCCGGATCACGCGATTTTCGACGGCGGAATTCGCAAGATGCTGGACACGCTGGACCCGTTTTCAGCTTTTTTCGACCGGCAACAATTCAAGCAACTGCAGGAGCAGACGCGCGGTGAGGCTATGGGGTTCGGTTCAATCCTTTATGTGAGGCCGGGAAAAGTTCTGGTGCTGCAGGCCGCAGAGGGCTCGCCTTCATGGAGGGCGGGGCTCGGGCCCGGCGACGAAATCGTCGAAGTCAACGGCGAGAAGGTTGTCCAGCTTGATTTCCAAGCCCTGATCAAACTGCTGCAGCGTTCCCGTTCCCACCCTGTCAGTCTGGGGGTTCTACACCCGGGGAAAGATGTGCCGCAGGAGATTCGGCTGGTTCCCAGGGAAGTTCAGCTCCCCACCGTCGACAACGCCTTTTTGTTTCCAGACACACAGATCGCCTATCTCCACCTTTCGGGCTTCGATGCCAAGACGACGGAAGAGGTGCAGAGCGCCGTTGAGAAACTGGGAGGACCCAGGCTGAAGGGACTGCTGATGGACCTGCGCAACAACCACGGCGGCGTGGTTGCCACCGCAGCCGGTGTGGCCAGCCTGTTTCTCAAGCCCGGGCTGCCTATTTTGACCATGCGCGGCCGCGGCCTTCCGGAAAAATCTTACAGCACGTCTCCCATGAAGGTCCGGTTCACCATGCCGATGGTGGTGTTGATCAACGGCGAAACGGCCAGTGCGGCGGAACTGTTGACAGCGGCACTGGAGGAACACGACCGGGCCGTGGTGGCGGGCGAGGATTCCTACGGCAAGGGCGTCGTGGAAAACGTGCTGCCGCTTCCCGACGACACGGGACTGGCTCTCACCGTCGCCCAGTACTTTACACCCAGCGGGCGCTCCATCCAGCGCCGTCTGCCGGGAACCATGCTGGCCCACGCTGAGGCGGGCATCGGCAAGAGCAATGACTTCCACACCGACGACGGCCGGCCGCTTTCCGCCGGCGGAGGGATCAGCCCGGACGTTCCCCTTCCCGCTCGCAAGCTCGATCCCTGGGCCGTTTTTCTAACCCAGCGCGGCCTTTTTACCGACTTCGCCTCGCAATACATCACCTACCACACGGACCTGAAAAAGACTTTCGAGCCCGACAAAGATGTGCTGACGGAGTTCCGCAACTTCCTCTCCAGCCGGCGCATTCGAACGCCGCTCGAATACTGGGTGCAGGACCAGGACTACCTCAAGCTCAGGATCAGGATGGAAGTTTGCAGTCTGGTTTTCGGGCTCAGAGCAGGAAACGAAGTGGAAATCAAAGGCGATCCGCAGGTGCAGAAGGCGTTAGAGGTGTTTCCGAAGATTCCGGAAATCCTCAAGGGCCCTCTACCCATGGGGAAAAAACACGTCCAGCGGGTGGCAGACCTTGCTGGACCACTGCAAAACGTTCGGCGTGCTGAGAATGCCAGATAGCACGGGAAGGCGCACAAGGCGCCTTCGTCCGCGTGCGTTGTATTGGGGAGTTATGCAACCGCCAGAGCTTCAATCTCCACCAGCATTTCCGGATCAACCAGACGGGTGACTCCCACAAAGCTGGTGGCGGGATGGACCTCGCCAAAGCATTCCGCGTGGCCCTTGGCCACCTCTTCCCAGCGGTCCATATCGGTGAGATAAACCCGGGTCCTGACGACGTGTTCCAGACCCAGGCCCAGGCGATTCAAGGCGTTCTCGATGTTCCGCGAGGCCTGCACGGTCTGCGCATAAGCATCACCGGGGGCAAGAACTTTTCCTGAAGGGTCCGTGCCAGTCGTCCCGGAAACAAAAACCGTATCACCCACCTGCACGGCGCGTGCGTACCCGACCTTGGGTTCCCAGGGGGTTCCGGTGAATATTTTAGTGCGCTTGTTCTTCATCAATCCCTCCTTGAAGCTCCCCGATGAGCAGGCACCGGGACAGATGTGTAATTGGATTCTCAGTTGCTCCCTGCGGTTGAACTACTTTCGCTTCTGTTTTTCAAAGTAGCGGCGGTGCGTGCGTGCTGCTGCTTCCAGGCGATGACGACGCCTGATTAAGGCCTCACGATACTCGTACTTCTCTTCCGGAGTCAACGCAATCACCGGGGGCACGCGAACGGGCTGTCCCTCGGCGTCCAGGGCAACATAAGTGACAAAGGCCGAACTGGTCTGCCGCTGCTCGCCGGTGAGCTGGTCTTCCAGATAGACTTTCACCGCCACCTCAACCGAGGTCCGGAAAGCCCGCGTGACATGCGCGCTCAAAATAATGAGCTGGCCGACCCGAATGGGATGGACAAAATCCAGGTTGTCCACGGAAACCGTCACCACCACGTTCCGGGTGTGGCGATGGGCGACAATCGCCCCGGCGATGTCGATTAAATGCATGACCTTGCCGCCCAGGATGTTGCCGAGCGGATTGGCGTCGTTCGGTAGAACAACCTCCACCATTTCCACTCTGGACTCGCTGATGGTCTTCCCGTTCCGCTTCCGCTTCTGCAAGGGTCAACAAACTCCGTGAATGTTCACGACTGCTGGAGGCGCCACCGGGCAACCTCGTGATACAACACTGCCTTCGCCTGGAGATATGAATGACCGGCGCTTCAAAACCCGCCCGCGGCCGGTTCCACACCGATGCCCCGGCCTCAACAGCGGCAGCCTGTTCCGGTTAACTTCTTACTGGTCTGCCTTTTTATAGTACGTCACCCGCCGGTTCAATACAACCCGATTTGAAGTTCTATCCAGAGTCGCAAGCCGTCGATGGCGCGGCCAACAGGATACCGCATGGCATGGTGGCGACCTGCCCCCCTTCTTCGGTCTAATCAGAATGGGAGTTCCTGGGTTGAAGTCAACTCCTGGGTTGGGAGGGCGAGGGACGTGGGGGCGGCCTTCAGCACGAATCCGATTGCTGGTGGGTCAGGTTCATCCATCATGAACATTACAACCACCAGCGGCACAACACCGGACGGCACCTACCCATTGACAATCACCGGCACCAGCCCCAGGACCCATTCGACGAGGGTGACGCTGGTGGTGGGAACAGCAGCCGGCGGGGACTTCTCGCTCTCAGCCTCGCCGGGGAACGTGACGCTGCGGGGGGGTGGCACGGCGACCTACACAATCAGCGTAACGCCCGCGAGCGGATCAACCCCGACGTTGGGCTTCCAGTTGTCCGGGGCGCCGGGCGGTTGGAGCGCA
>JBAUWE010000108.1:0-1582 GCA_049583595.1 Terriglobia bacterium | reverse complement strand
CACATGGCCGCGACTATTTGTGAGGAGCGCGATTCCCCCGGTTCCCGCCCGGTCGAGATAATTCCCGGTGATGTTATAGCTGTTTCCTCCAACGACCAGGATATTCTGCTCGTGGTTCCATTCGATGCGGTTGCCGGTCATGGTGACGGCGGCATTTTCCTCGCGCGCGCCAAAGCCCGCCCGGCGGTTGCCTGAAAACCAGTTGTCCATCAGGAACCCATCCCAGCCGCGCAGTCGCAGGCCGTCGCCATGGTTGTAGGCCAGCATGGAATGCCTGACCGAAAAACACCAGGCCCGGGTCAGGCTGAGGCCATCACCGGTGAAGCGCATCACCTGGCAGCGCTCGATCCGAAAGCAGTCCTCTCGCTTGCCATAATCAGGCTTGTTCAGAAAAATCCCGTGGATGCCCTTCCCCAGGCCACCGCCGTCGAGCGAAAGCCCGTCGATGGTCGCTCCCCAGGCGCCGGTAATGTTGAGAAGACACGAAGCTTTTGCGTCTATCAATTTGAGAGTTGTGCCGCCGCCCGTATGGTAATTCCAGGAAGGGACGCCCACCAGGGCAACACCCGGCCGCAATCGAATTTCGCCGCTGAGGTAGGACCCCGGAGGGAAAAAGACGGCGCCTCCGTGCTCTGCGGCGGCGTCCACGGCGCGCTGGATGGCCCGGGTGTCGTCCGCCTTCCCGTCGCCCTTGGCTCCAGCTTTGCGGGCGTCCAGCAACGCCCCGGTCCCGCCCGTCTCCCCGCGCGCCACGCTGGCCATGCCGAGAGCCACCGAGGCTCCGCCCGCCAGCGCGCTCAGGCCCAGAGATCGCCTGCTGATGCCACCCAAGTCCGGCCGCTTTTCCCGCTTTTCCACGTTTCGCCTCCCTGTAGGATCTTCCGGAAATTTCCGCTCCCAACGATCATCGCCGGAATTTCAGTTGCTGACGACGAGGGTATATCACACCATGCCCTTCGATTTGATAAATTTCTTTGTGCCCTCTCCGGCCACCCCTTTGCCACAGGGGGAGTGACCTGCTGAGGATTGCAAAATATAGCGGCAACGCATGTTTGTAGCGCCGCCGTCCCGGCGCCAGTTTCAGGGCCGGCAAGATGCCGGCGCCACGCAAGTCCGTCACTTGATGATGCAATCCTCAGCAGGGATCTATCTGCCGGCAGGCCGCAGGTCCGCACAGCAGCGGCCAGCGGCCGGGACTCTTGCATGCCGCAGGCCGCCGGTTACTCCGAAGAATTGATGGATTGAATCAGGCCGGGAAGCTGCGCGATGTCGGGCAGAATGAATTCGGGCGCGAGTGCCTTGCACGCGGCTTCATCACCATATCCGTAAGACGCCCAGCACGACCGCAGGCCGGCGTTCTTCGCAAACAGCAGGTCAGACTCGGCATCGCCCACCATGAGAACCCGGCGGCCGCCAGGCTCCGGCAGAAGCGGGGCGATGGTTTCGGTGAAGAGCCGCGCGTCCGGCTTGCGATACGATCCATTTTCAATCCCGTGCAGCGCGTCGATGTCAGCGCCGATGCCGAGATGTTCCGCCATTCGGCAAAGGCCACTGTGACTCTTGTTGCTGACCAGCACAACCC
>JBAUWE010000107.1:0-1924 GCA_049583595.1 Terriglobia bacterium | reverse complement strand
GACAGGAACTGCCCCACCAGTTCGTTGCAACCCAGTTCGCCCAGGGTGTTTTCATCCAGCTGCTTGAGCCCGGGGACTGAACTGAGTGGAGTTTTGCCCGGAAGCTGCACTTCAGGCAACGCCACGTGGTCGAAATAGACGCTCGGCTGATAAAGGGCTTTGGTGGTTGAGGGTGGGGAAGTGAACAGTTCATTTAATCCCTGCCAGTCTTTCCGGCGGAGACCTTTTGAAATAAAGCTTGCGCCCTCGATGTAGGGAAAGAGGGCCTGCAGCTTGAAAAAGAACGGGGCCTTCGAGAAGACCGGGAATTCCGTCATCTGCCGGCGAATCAGAGGGCCGAGGACGGCGTCGAGGCTGGGCATGGCCGAGATCGGTGCATCTCCCAGCATGGTCTGGAACATGGCGGCTGTTGCATAGCCTTCCACCACGGCCTGGCGGGCGGCTTCGGCATCATCCTGGTTCTTGACGGCCTTCATGTATTGAACGAGGTTGAAATTCTGGTCCTGCAGCGCGTGAGTCAGTTCGTGTGACAGGACCATGCCCTGCATCTCGGGCGGAATCCAATCGGCCATGTACATGGTTTTCGTCTGCGGATCGTAGAAGCCGGCAACCTGCTCCGTGTAAAAGTTGATGAGGAATTTCTGAAGGTCAAAATCCCCGCCGATCAGTCCAAAGGCCCGCAGAGTGGCTTCCTGCACATGGATATCCTCCGGCGTGTAGTCAGTGTGCAGATTGTGGAGCAGAATTTTTTGTACTTCCTCCCGGCTCACAATTTTCTTGTGGACGGGCGACTTGATGGGCAGCCCGGTCATCCGGCTCATCTTTTGCAGAACCTCGTCGGCCTGTGCCCGCAGGCCGGCTTCGGCCTGCTGCCGGCTCTGCGTGGTCGAGCCTGGAGCAGGAATCTGCAAGCCGGCGGCTGGATGAGATGCAGCGGCAAGAGAACCCAGGATGACAAGCAGGGCAAGGAGGATTTCCATGCCGTGGATACGCCGGTTATGGTTTTCCATTGACGCGCTGGCCTTTCATTTTTCCCACAAGGAACAGATGTGCCGAGCCGAGAGAGAAGGGCTCACGGGCGAGCGACCCGAACGATTGGACATCAGAGAATCCCGCTGATTCCAGCAGTTGCACGAGTTCACGATAAGTATAGACGCGATGGGAGCCGGACCGCGTCTCCACCTGCCCGCCGCGGACAAAAGTGTAATCGGTGTTGAGGCGGCCTTTGGCGTGATCGTACTGGTTTTCTTCCAGAAACAGGAAATTGCCAATCCTTGTCCATTCTCGCGCCTGAAGCCGGGGAAGAAGGGTTTCTATCGAAACGTCAATTTCCAGAACAAACCTGGCGCCTGGCTTCAGGCTGCGGCAGACGCCGCGCACAAAATCCGTGTTGCCCTCATCTTCGAAATATCCAAAGCTGCCGCCAAAGCAGAAAGCTCCATCAAACACATGCTGCCACGGAAGGTCGCGCATGTCGCGGTGTTCCCAGTGGATGTCCATCTCTTTTTCCGTGGCCCTCGAACGGGCCTCCTGTAGGAAATCGGGGGAGATATCAACGCCCGTCAGCGCGTATCCGCGTGAGGCCAGTTCCCGTGCCAGGCGGCCCTCGCCGCATGGCACATCGAGAAGGGCCGCGCCGTTCGGAACCCCCAGGACTTTCAGGATGAAATCGGCCTCGGCTTTTGTATGAGGTTTGTCCTGAACCTCTTTCCAGAGGTCCAGGACAATCCCCGAGAAGAAGTCTTCCCACCACTCTTTGGGCATGTTTTGCCTCTCCGGGTCCCCATCCAATATTTGTGGCGTGCGATGTCCGATGTTTCTAACCTGCCGATTGACCCTCCCACCACTGGCAGATTAACATAGAAGTAGCGCGGGCAAGCCGGACGATCGCCGCCCCGCTCAAGCGTCTGACCTGGATCCGCAA
>JBAUWE010000106.1:0-7367 GCA_049583595.1 Terriglobia bacterium | reverse complement strand
AGCGACGCCGTGTAGTAGGGCCGCGTCAGTAGATGGCTGCCTTCGATGTATTTCAGGGCGCCGGCTGCCTTGAAGGTTTCCACCCAGCGGTCAAAATTGCTGAAATCGTATTGCAGCCCTCCGGCTGTCACCTTGGGCTGCACCAACGTCATCAGTGGAGTGATCACCACGTTCTGGCGGTGCGCTGCAAACACCTGGGCGACATTCCCCACCAGCTTCCACCAGCCGTCAGAGAAGGCGGCCACTCCAAAGAACTGCTGTGATCTCTGCTCATCGAGTGTGAACCAGTTGGTGACGTTCAGAGTTTGTTTTTCCGGGACCGTCGCTGCCACAACCTTCAGGTGGAAAGGAAGGCGAGCAAGCGATTGCTGGCCATCGCTGATCTGGACGGCCCCTTCGTAATCGCCCGGCGGCGTGTCCGCTGGCACGTGGATCTCAACCCAGAGGGAGTGTGTGTGATTCGCTTTGAGATCGAGCGGAAGCGCCAGCAGTGCGTCAGGGTACCAGCCGGGCGCCGTGCCCACCAGTTCATCGGAAGGTGATCCCGGTGTGTGAGAGCCGACCACGACGTAGCCCACCTGACGAATGCTTGCATTCGAGGGCGCGATGGTGTGGCCGCTGCTGTCCTTCGGCGGCTCGATGCTCGCGGTCAGCGCAGAGAACGCCGCTGTCGAGCGCAGCGCAACCTGGATATTGAGGTGCTGGTTGCGGGCGGCTGTGAATTCGCCGGCGGGTAGACCGTTGGCGCCCACGGCGTCGCCCGGAAAAACTTTGACCAGTGAATCCACGTACCAGGCCTTGAGGCCGTGAGAACCTGTTCCCGGGCCACAGGAAATCAAAAGCAGACTTGTTGCAAAGATAAGCAGGACAACGACACGTGTTCGCGACGCCATTGAATCCCTCGCTGAGTGGAATCGAGTAGGGCGAAATACTAGCAAATGATGGTTTGAAACACAATGGCCTTTGCGCCGGAACAGTGACTCGTCCCGCCCTTCCGCGGTCAGGGTATTACCAACCTATCACCAGAACGGCATAGGTCTTCATTTCCGGAACAGTGAAGGATACGCCGTGACGTTGTGCCGCAAAAGCAAGATCAACCGGAGAGGCCTCTTCCAATCGGAGGAGCCTCACGCTCTTTGGCGTTGTTCCTTCTGGCAAGTGGCACACGACGTCGATGGCGGAAATCGAGGGCGTATTGCTGGCATTATAGTTCACCAGGTGGACCATCTCCCGCTGCTTGTCCGGCTGCCCAACCAGGTTGGCTGCCAGAAATTCCGGCCCGGAGATTTCGACGGGCATTTCCGAATTGGCCGCCCACCGAATCTCACTGATGAGTTCCTCCCAATTTGCCGGGCGCTTCCAGAACCTGTTGTCAATGGTGAAGTACTCTTCCATTTTGGGAAGTGGCCCATCAAACGGAATGCCCGGAAAGTAAACCACCCGGCCCTTCCCAACCAATTTCCGTACTGGTAAGCCTGGAGAAATCTTCAGCTCTCCTACGTCTTCTTCATAGGCGCTGGCGGGCGCTTGCCCGTCGGCCAGACCTTTCAATCCCGGCTCAACGCGAAGGCGGCGCCATTCGTCATATAGACCGGCCATGCCGGTGGCAATCAATCCGCCTCCGTTCTCAACAAAGCTCCGGAGCTTCGCGATCTGGTCATCCGAAAGACATTCCGAATCCGGAAGAATCAGCACTTTCAGCTTCGAGAGGTCCGGCAAGGGCTCGTCAAAAATCAGATGGAACGGGATGCGCGACTGGATGAGGGCCTGCTCAACCAGGATGGCGCTCAACTGCGCCCTGGCGTTGTGATAAGCGATGGAAGCATAGGATCGAAGCACGCCAACGATCGCCAGATCATGCGTTCCGACAAAAAGGTCGCGGTGTTTTCTGTAAAAGGCGATGGTGTCGACCATGTAGGAAGGCAGCCGCCCGGTGGGAAACTCCCCGCTCCCTGCCGTCCCGATCGTCTGGTTGAAAGCCAGCTTTTCTGCTGTAGCCATTTCGCTGGGAGATTGCGTCATTAGAACGTTGTCGTAGGCCCGCGCCAGCTTGTAGCTGCGGATCTTGGATACCAGCCGGCCGTCGTCAGGAAAGTATTCGGCGAAGTTCTCCTCTTCGGTGACATAGGCGTCTGTCGAAGTCAGCAGCCGGGAATGGTCAATGCCACTCATCCATGCGCGGTTCCCGCCGGTGATGCCGTGCGGATTGATTTCGATCGCCACCTGAGGGTTCAGCGACTTCGCGTACTCGGACATTTCCCGCAGGGCGTCTGCCATCACCTGGCAGCGGAAATCAATCCACTCCTGAATGGCCGGGTCAAAGATGATGGCCATTTTCTCAGGCGGATTGTCACGGTTCCACTGGGGCGGATTGATGTGATCCACGTTCTCGAATCCGAACCGCTGTCGGAGTTTTTCCGGCGTGTACCTGGCCTTCAGATAATTTCGGAATCCATTCACGCAACTCGGGCTGTGGCAGGAATCGGGTTCGGGGTTGAGGTCAAAGTTATCAAAATGGATGAAGTCCGTCTTGACTTCTTCGACCGCGAAACGAACGATCTTCTTGAGATACGCCAGGTACTCCGGGTTTGAAAAACACGGCCGGTAGCGGAACGATTGCTGGTAGCCGTAGGTCAGCAGGATGGGCAGTCCGCTCACGTCCCGTTGAATCCAGTCCTTGGCGCGCGGCTCCTCCGCAAAAAATGCCTCATACATCATCGTGTTCCACTGCAGGTAGGTGTCCACCCTCATCCCGTAGTGATGCGCAATTTCCGCCGCCCGCTTCGTCTCCAGCATCTCCGGCATTTCGGCGGCCATGCCAAATCCCTTGTAGAAATGCGTGTGGAAGACCTCGACGCCCTGATCTTTCAGCTTACGGATCAGTGTTTCACTCTGGTTCCAGTCGTGGATTTTCCTGGCCGCGAGCGATTCGCCCCCGCGCCGGAGCACGAAGATGTACGGCTCATGGAGCCCGCCAGCAGTAATCAGTCCGTTCTTGATCCAACTCGCGCCCTTACGAGGCTCAGTTGTGCCGGGGAAACCGCTCAGCGCAGCATTTCCAACCTGTGACGCTGCCATTCCAGCCACAACACTGCCCATAAAATCTCTGCGGTTCATCATTCCTCCTAGCCCAGTCGTCGGCTATAAATGCCGGGAGTATAACATAGAGGCGGGAAATGAGATTTAGCAGCTCGGGGGCGCATCCGTCGCGCTCCCTGCAAGGTATGCGCCCCGTCTCTTATTGCAAAGAGGCGGGACCTCACTCGTGCCGAAAAAGAGCGCAAACGCAGTCCGGTTTCAGCCGCTGAAGTTCCCTGCCCTCCGACTTCTGCCTTCCACTTTCCGGCGCTCACGCTCCTGCTCCCGTCATTCCGAGCCCGCCGTACGGGAGAGGAATCTGCTTACTTTCCGCCTTCCGTCCCCGCGCTCCTGAATGGTGAATCGCTTCAACCCGGCGCGTCACCCCCCCGCCGCTCTTTTTCATCCTTCACACTTCATCCTTCTGTCTCTTGCCTCCTGCTTTCTGCCTACTGTCTTCCGCGGCCTCGCAATGGGCGACGCAAGGGATTTTCCGAGAAGCCGCATACATTCCAAACCACGGAACGTATGCACGATTCGCCGAACTGTGAGTCATAACCGTTTGTCTCAAAAAGGGGACGAGTCCAGTATCCTTCTATGCTTGCTCCGCACAAGCGCTTTCCGTAGTCGGGTTATCCCTTCGCTTGAATACTGGGGGGAACCTTGATAAGGTTTGGGTCAAGTCTATGGCGAAAGGATCGGAAGTTATCCAACCCATGTTTCGCATGAAATGGATCCTTCGCTTTTTCTCACTGATATTTGCATTTTGTCTAGCGGCTGGGCTGTTGATGGCCCAAGGATCGCAAGCTGCTCGATCGAGTCCGCCAGGGAACCTGACGACCGAATTCGAAATGAACAAATTGAATCTACGTTCCTCCCGGTATCACGTGGTTGCGGGCAAGGTGATGACCATCGATCAGGATATCGTTCGCGGCGCCGAAGTGCGCGTAAGCCCCGGGCTGAATGGTGATTCCCGTTTTTTCAAGACGGACGTCAATGGTGAGTTCCAGACTGTTTACAACATGAAGGGCGCCTTTACCGGCGACTTTAGAGTGTGGCTCACCATTAAGAAGCATGGCTATCAGACGGCTCACGAGCTGATCGATTATGCCGATTTCCCGAAGCCGGTTTTGCTTCCCTTAACCCTCCGGCCGGAAGAACCCGATCCGGGTTTGCTTTCCCAGCCAGACCTGCTTTCCGACCTTTTGCCGCGGCTGAGGTCGCTGGGGCCTGCGGACGGTCTGGCGGCCAGGAGCGAAAAGAAGTACGCCAAGGGGGTCCAGGAATTTATTGAGAAGAAGCGCCCCGACCGCTCTTTGAGTGATTTTGCGGACGTCGCCGGGCATAATCCGGAGTGCGCCAGGTGCCTGACCATGCTGGCGCTTGCCGAACTGGACTCCGGAAACTGGGACGGCGCGACGCGCCGGGTCGACGCGGCCATCAAACTGACCACCAGGAAGAAGAACCCCACGGGCGGCAGCCTGGAAGCGGTGGTGCTGGCCGGGGTGATGCGAAGCTGGATGCACGCACCCCAAGCCGCCATCGGATACTTTGCCTACGCGAACCGCCGCGAGCCCGGCAACAAACTCGTTTTGCAGGAACTCGGACGCGCCTATTGGCAGTTGCATGAGTATGAACAGGCCGAAGCCTGGCTGAAGAGTTCGGTGGCGGCCGGAGGCGGCCAGGACGCCTACCTGTTGTGGATTCAGGTCTTGCTCGGGGAATACAAGGTTGACGCGGCCAATACGGAAATGAACCGTTTTCTGAATGGCAGAGCCGTGAAGAAGATGCCGATTAAGGTTCGCCAGGTTTGGGCAGCAGTTCAAAACGGCAGGCAGGTGGAAGCTCTTTACGCCAAAACCCACAAGGGCAGGAGAAGGAAGCAGGAGAGGGGAGCGGCAGCGTCCATTGACTTTCTTCATGACTCCCCCCAGCAGATGAATCTCAAGGGCCTGGAGCCCGCGAAAAACCAGGACGATCTGAAAGAAATTCTGGCCGCCGCGGGGAAGAACGTCGCCGCGCTCTATCACGGTTTCCAGAACTCCATTTCGCTGGAGAAGGTTCGCCAGCAACAACTTCGTCACAATGGCAAAGTGTCCAACGAGGCCGTCGAGAAATTCCGTTACCTTTGCCTGATGCCGCACGACCCGCATGTTCCCGGCTTTACCGAGTACCGGAAGAGCGCCAACCCGGCATGGGAAGGGGGGAGCGTCCTGAAGGGAGGCTACATGCTGACTTCCGGTTTCGTATCGGCGGCACTGATCTTTTTCCCGGATTATCAGGCCGGATCAGAGTTTCGCTACCTGGGCCGCCAGACGGTAGACGATCACCAAACTTATGTGGTTGCTTTTGCCCAGATTCCCATGAAGGCAGCGTTGGTCGGACGTTTCACAATCGGCAAACATTCCGCTCCCACCTTCCAACAAGGACTGGCCTGGATTGACACGAAAAATTATCAGATCGTCCGTCTGCTCACGGATCTCTTAAAACCTTTGCCCGAAGTCCGGCTGAGCAAAGAGGCAATCCGGATTGATTACCAGGAAGTTTATTTCAAGCAACTCGCTCAGACGTTATGGCTTCCGAAAGATGTGACGGTAACCGTCGTTTGGCGTGGCAAAACGCTTCGCAATGATCATCAATATTCGGACTTCAAGCTCTTCAATGTTGGCGCGGCTGAAGAAATCACAAAACGCAAAACCCCGAAGCCCATAACCGACCCTCAGACCGCTCACCCGTAGCCTCCGGCTCCCCATCCCTGCTTTCCGCCTGTTCCCTATTTCCCACTTCCTACTTCCCTGTCCCTTTTCATCCTTCATCCTTCACACTCCAGCCTTCTGTCTCTGCCCTCCCGTCCCCGTCATTCCGAGCCCGCGCAGCGGCAGAGGGATCTGCTTTTTTCCCGACTCCTCTCTACTATCTTCCGCGACCTCGTGCTCTTGAATGTTGAATCTTGAATCTGCCTCGCTCCTGACTTCCGCCTTCTCCCTATTTCCTACTTCCTACTTCCCTCTCCCTATTCCATCCTTCATCCTTCACACTTCATACTTCGCTCTCTGCCCTGCCCGGCTTGTGGTAATATGCGGCCTCGCGGTGGGTGGTGGAAGGGTAAAAAGCAGAATCAGGAAGTAGGGAGAAGGCGGAAAGCAGGAGACAAGTGGATTCCTTTCCCGCGTTGCGGGATCGGAATGACGGGAAACGCATAGCGCGCAAACCGGCTTGCCACATGCATTCCAAACAGCGAAGCCTATTCGCCAGCCGACGCAAATCGCCCGACGTTGAGCTCGGGTGTTTTCATTTTGTGCGGGAAAGGCCAGGCAATGAGGAAAGTTCGAAAATTATTGGGGTATGCCGGGCTGGGGACCATTCCGGCAGCAATTCTTGGTTTCGTCGTTCTGGCTCCCTCGCTTTGGCTGGGGGCTTCGGCGCCGGTGGCCACTGGCGAAGCAAGCGGTTGGAAATACATCAGCGCGAAGCCGCTGCTGGACGACATCAAGGTTCTGGCCTCCGACAAGTTTGAGGGCCGGGCGCCCGCCACAGAGGGAGAGAGGCTCACACTGGCTTATCTGCAAAAACGCTTCAAGCAGATTGGCCTCGAGCCCGGCAATCCCAACGGGACCTACCTGCAAAAGGTCCCGATGGTAGGCATTACGGCGGACCCCGGCGCCCAACTGGTCTTCACAAAAAGCGGTTCGGACCAGAAACACAAACTGAAGTACGGGGATGAGTTCGTCGCCTGGACCAAGCGCATGGAGCCCACCGTGCACGTCGATGCCCCGCTCGTCTTTGTCGGCTACGGTGTGGTGGCGCCTGAATACCACTGGGACGACTACAAGGGAGTGGACGTAAAAGGAAAGATCCTGGTCATGCTGGTAAACGATCCCGCGGTGCCGGACCCGCACGACCCCTCCAGGCTGGACCCTCGGATGTTCAAGGGCAAGGCCATGACCTATTACGGCCGCTGGACCTACAAGTACGAAATCGCCGCCAGGAAGGGTGCGGTGGGCGCCCTGGTCATCCACGAAACCGGGCCGGCCGGCTATCCCTGGGCGGTCGTGAAAAGCAGCAATACGGGAGAGCAATTCGACCTGGTCCGCGCCGACAGGAACCGCTCACGCTGCGCCGTCGAAGGCTGGATCACCCGGCAGCAGGCGGCCAGGTTGTTCCAGCTTGCCGGCAGGAACTTCGATGCGCTCAAGAAGTCGGCGGTCAACCCGAACTTTCGCCCCGTCCCCCTCGGAGTCAAGGCCGGGCTCACCTTGCACAACAAGATTCGCACCATTGACTCCTAC
>JBAUWE010000105.1:0-1541 GCA_049583595.1 Terriglobia bacterium | reverse complement strand
ACGATATAGAATTTTAGCAACGTTTGGGTTTACATGTCCGCCCGCGTCTCATCGCAGAAGGATAATATTTGCATGTCGAAATCAGAAATTCAGCAACAGACCGATCTTATTCTAAAGGTTTCGATCGCTCGAATTCCGATCTCGATTCAAGGAACATTCTCCGATGGTAAAATAGAGGAATTTTCCGCGGCCGTCACCATCCGCAAGTCATTAAAGGCTTTCCTCAACGATCTGGGGGTCGACTTCGGCGAAGCCATCAAGGTCCTGGAGCAGTTGGCCGGCGGCAAGGGTTCAAACATTGCACTTGAAGAACTGGCCTTTGCCTATCACACCAATGCACCGAAGTATATGCAAATCATGGTGACGATGACTGCCGGTGCCGGCCGCTGCCGATTTGTAATTTTAAAGGAGATCGGCAACGGCGGCTATATGGCGGGCCTGGATTTGCAGTCGGACGGCGGGGCCTTGAAGAACAATTTTCTGGCCGGGCTGATCGGCGACATTAAAATCAGCGATCTGGGCCTTTATTACGCCAGCCAAGCCATTCCGAACGTCAAATTTCCAAGCTCGGATCCCGGCGGGAAAAGGGTGCCTGACTTTATCCAGGGCCTGAATTTTTCCGCCGGAATTCTTGTGGGGGGCGTCAATCTGCTCGATATGCCGGGATCCCAGGCCGGGCCGCAAACCGCCCCGGCGGAGCCGCAGAGACCGCCGGCACCCCAAGCCGCTCCGGGCGCCCTGGAAACCCCGCTGGCCGGAGAATCGACCAAGTGGATCGAGACGAACAAAACGATCGGCCCATTGTCCATTCGACGGGTCGGATTGGGTTACGAAGCGCCGCGAATTGCGATCAAGTTGGATGCCGGGCTGCGGTTGAGTTGTTTGACGTTTAAGTTCGAAGGCCTGGGAATGAGCTACCCGCTGGATCAGTTTACCGCCGACCCCAAAAAGATCTGGCAGCATCTGAAGTTCCTGCTGGACGGCGCGGCCGTGATCTTTGAGCAGGGCCCGCTGACCATTGCCGGGGGGCTGCTGAAGGTCAACGATTCTCCCCTCCAGCTGGACGGCACGCTGCTGATTCGAACCCAAATCTTTACCATTGCGGCCATTGGCTCCTACGCCGACCTGGATGGCACCCCCTCCTTTTTTGTGTTTGCGGCCCTGCAAAGGGAGCTGGGCGGCCCCCCCTATTTCTTTGTCCTGGGATTCTCGTTCGGCTTCGGCCTGAATCGCGCCCTGAAGCTTCCGACCATCAACGAAGTCCAGAATTTTCCCCTGGTTCAGGCGGCGACGAATCCCAACTATCTTGGGCAAAACTTGGATCTGCGGATGATCAGCCGCAAATTGGGCGTCTACATCTATCCTTCGGCCGGCAATTTCTGGATCGCCGCGGGTATCAAGTTTACCTCCTTCGGCCTGATTGACTCCTTTGCGCTGCTTTCGGTTTCGTTTGGCACCCAGTTTGAAATCGGACTGCTCGGCCTGGCGAAGATGCGCATCCCCAGAGAACTGCCCGGGACCTCGGCCGTGCCGGTCATCGT
>JBAUWE010000104.1:0-1683 GCA_049583595.1 Terriglobia bacterium | reverse complement strand
GCGAGAATCTGTGCACCTGCATCGGAGGCTCCGAGATCGACGCCTTCGAGCCTCTGGTCGATCAGGCCGCCTGTACGGTATGACAGGCTTTCCGTCGCGTAATTCAAGGCTGCCATCTCGCCCAGCTTTTGCTTGATCAGCCCGAAATCAGCAATCTTCCGCCCGAAGGCTTCGCGCTGCTTCGCCCAGCCGACGGATTCCGCGATCAGAAACTTGGCCGCGCCCACGCAACCCGCACCCAGCTTCAGCCGGCCCACGTTGAGAATGTTGAAGGCAATCAAATGGCCCTTGCCCACTTCACCCAGAACGTTTCCCACCGGCACAGGGACATTTTCAAAATTCACCGGCGTGGTGGACGAACCGCGGATGCCCATCTTGTGTTCTTCAGCGCCCGGCGAAACGCCCGGAAATCCCCGCTCGACGATAAACGCCGTAAAACTCTCGCCGTCCACTTTTGCGAACACGGTGAAGACGTCGGCAAAGCCGCCGTTGGTGATCCACATCTTGGAGCCGTTGAGGATGTAATGCTTGCCGTCGGCGCTGAGCGTGGCGCGTGTCTTGCAATTGAGCGCGTCGGAAGCCGAACCGGCTTCGCTCAGCGCGTAGGCACCCACCCACTCGGCGCTGGCGAGCCTGGGCACGTACTTTGCTTTCTGGGCTTCGGTGCCGAAATAGGCGATGGGCAAAACGCCGATGCCGGCCTGCGCGCCGATGGTCGCCGTCCACGAACCATTCAGGGCGGTTTTTTCCGCCACGATGATGGAAGAGATCTTGTCGAGTTCGAGGCCCCCGTACTTCTCGGGAATGTCGGTGGCGGGCAGCCCGATCTCCGCAGCCTTCCTGAGAAGTTCGCGCAGCAGAGGCAGGTTTTTGTCTTCGATCTCGCGCACCCGAGGAAGGACTTCCTTCTGCATGAACTCTTCCGCCGTCTGAGCAATCAACCGGTGCTGGTCCGTCATGTCTTCCGGCGTAAAGATTTCTTCGGGCGTCCGCTGCTTGATCAGAAAGCTGCCGCCCTTGATCTGTTGTTTTGCTTCGCCGGTGGTCATGAGTTCCTCGTTTTCCGGATTAGAATGTGTAACTTACACCCGCAAATCTTCGTCTCCGGCTGGTTGTTCAGTCGCGAAAAAGCTTCGTATCCCATAGGGGGCAAAACTACATCGCAAAAGTACCCGCAGCAGCCTCGAAATTTACTGAAGGTTCTCAAAAATTCCCGCCGCGCCCATGCCTCCGCCGATGCACATGGTCGCCATGCCATAGCGAGTCTTGCGGCGCTTCATTTCGCCCAGCAAAGTGGCCGCGAGCTTGGCGCCCGTGCAGCCGAGCGGATGCCCCAGCGCGACGGCGCCGCCGTTGACGTTGGTAATCTCCGGATCGAGCCCGGCCTCGCGCATGACCGCCAGCGCCTGCACCGCAAAAGCTTCGTTCAGCTCAATGAGTTCGATTTCCTGAAGCTTGAGGCCCGCAAACTTCAGCGCCCTGGGAATGGCAAACACCGGACCCATGCCCATCTCCTCCGGCAGCGTGCCGGCCGTGGCGTAGCTGACAAATCGCGCCAGCGGTTTCGCTCCAATCGCCTTCGCTTTTTCAGACGACATCACCACCGCCGCCGCCGCGCCGTCGCTCATCTGCGAGGCGTTTCCCGGCGTCACTGTCCCCGCGGCGTGGAAGGCGGGCTTCAGT
>JBAUWE010000103.1:0-18156 GCA_049583595.1 Terriglobia bacterium | reverse complement strand
CAAGGAAGATAGAGATCGACCAAAACGGCAGCCCGTTGGTTCGCATTACAGTGGAAGAGATCGTGCCTTTGGGGCAGTTGAACCCTTCCGCCTTTGACCCGCTGCCTGGAGCTGAGGTGGGGAAAATTGTCACCTGCCCCCAGTATGGCAGTCCTCCCGTCCTCGCTAAGTCCGTTCCCCCTGAGTACCCGCCGGATGCACTAAAAGCGGGGAAGACGGCTACGGTCGGGTTTTATGCTGACATCGGAAAACAGGGCCAGATTCGCGGCCTGGAGGTGGTGCGCTCGGCCTCGACGGAATTTGATGCTGCTGCCATCAAGTCCGTCAACCAATGGCGATACAAACCACCTGTCTGCAATGGAGTCCCTTACGAAGTGGTGACGCCCATCGCTATACGCTTTCAAATTCAATTGCGTTAGCTCGCAGCTAGTTCTCGGAGCGAACGGGAGCCCGGAGGGCTCCTCTGCAAAACCACCCTGCAAAAATGTGAACGTGAACGCAGCCCCCGGAGCTGGTAGCGCGGAACTCTGACCTTGAGGTCCGCGGTTCTTCGTGCCCAATCAGCAAAAGCCGCAGACCGCAAATTCGGCGGACTGCGCTACCAGCTGCGGCGCCTGGCCGCAACGGCACATGTGGGAACCCGGAGGTCTCCCCTGCAAAACCATCCCGCAAAAATGGTGAACGTGAGCGCAGCCCCCGGAGGGGACGGAAGAATTTAGCCCATAGCGTGAGCTATGGGACAGCAATCCCGCGCGCGGATAGAGCCCCCGGAGGGGGCGACAGAAGGATGAAGTGTGAAGGATGAAGAATGAAAAAAGCAGTGACGAGTGATGAGTGACGAGGTTCTAGTCCCAGCGGCTAAAGCCGCTCGCCCTTTCGGCCTGTTTCGGCACGGATGAATCCGTGCCCTTTCACAAAATGTGCATACATCGCAAAAACCGCGACGTATGCGCCACCCACGTCATTCCGATCCCGCGCAGCGGGAGAGGAATCTGCTTTATCTTTATCCAAAGACGAACAAAGCAGAGTGACCGCCAAGGCGTGTTTTTCATGCCGTGGCTGCAGGCCGCGAGAAACTGGCGTGGGAGGCGTGCCAAATTCGTGGTAGAAATGTGGTGGAAATATGGTAAGATTGTGTGAGAGGTTTGACGACGATGGGATCTGCTATTTTTGATACAGTGCCGAAAAGAGATTATCTGTCGCTCTTTTCGGGCGGTAGAACCGATTACAAAAAGGTAGTCAGGCTGCTGGATTTCAACAAGCGAGACATCGCCAAGGCCTCGCACGTCCCCCTCAACTCCGTAAGATATGACCAGAAGATTCCTAAAGAACTTGAGCAACGCCTTAACGAATGGGCCACTGCCTTGGCGGCAGTCGCGCAACACTTCAAGGACACCCAGAAGACCGTGCTCTGGTTTAAAATTCCTAATCCCCTTTTGGGCAACGTTGCTCCGCGCGAAATGCTTCGGGTCGGCCGCTTCAACAAGTTGCACAGGTTCATACTAAACGCGCTCAGTGAAAACGAGCCTCCAGCCAAATGAGCGGCGGAGAAGAGATTCTCGAATCCGGTTTTGTTGAGGACCTTCCCCGATCAAAGCGGCAATACGAGCGCCTGCTTAAGTTCCACTGGGATTTTTATTGTGAGCTTGCGTACCAAAGGTCGAAGGTTTATGAGGCCTTAAAAGCATCCCTGGCTGAGCGAGCGGGCGCCTTCGCGTTCGAAGGGTGGCAACGGGCCGTAAAGTATAGATATTCCTTGGAGCCGCTGAGTGCCACCGGGAGTCTCAATGATCCGGGCGGGCGTTTCAATATCGGCAAGATCGACCCCACGCGATTCACGGCTTTCCCAGGCCTCTATGTAGCATTCGATAAGAAAACAGCCATGGCGGAGCTGTTAGGAGGAGATGCTCGTGGTCAGTCTCTCACGGCCGAAGATCTGGCATTAACGAATCCGACCTCCATTACGCTCGTGTCTGTATGCGGAGAAATCGAATCGGCGCTTGATGTCTCCAACGAGAACAGTGTGGCCGGATTTGTTAGTTTGATCAGACGGTTCCAGTTGTCTCCCGAATTGACGCGGGAGGCGCGGAAACTCGGGTTCGGCTCCCTGCGATTGGCCAGGACCTCCAAGGAAATGGTAGACGAACTTCACAATCTGTGGTGGCGGCAATGGCCGATGCAATATGACGTTCCCTCCCCATCGCAGATCTTCGGACGGATCGCGGCAGACGCGGGGATTGAAGGAGTCACATACACCTCCGTTTTGACCCGGCAACCCTGCATGGTCATTTATCCTCAGAATTTTTCGAATTCCGCTTCCTTCATTGAACTTGTTGATCCAGCACCTGCAGAAACGGTTTCGAAGAGAATCGATCGTACGACTTTTAAAAACTTTATTTCGACTGTCGAGCGGTAGCCACGGCTGGAGTTGTAGTGCGAGTTACGCGTGATCGCATACATCGCAAAACCCGCGACGTGTGCGCCGGCCGCGGTCAGACTATCTTGATGAAGTTCTCCGTGATCGACCAGCACAATGAGCGAGATTCAGTGAAGCTGCAGTTCAAGATACAAGCGCGGACCTGCGGTGATGAGGTCCGCGGTCCTTCGGCACGAGCGGAAGCCCGGAGGTCTCCCCTGCAAAACCATCCCACGAAATGGTGAACGTGAACGCAGCCCCCGGAAGGGGCGGAAGAAAATAGCCCATGGCCAGCGACTTCGCCGGGGTAAACTCTGGCCATGGGACAGCAGACCCGCGCGCGAACAGGGCACCGGAGGGGCGAAAGAGAAGCAGTAGGCAGAAGGCGGAAAGCAGAAAGCAGTGAGGTGAAGGATGAGTGTGAAGGATGAAGGATGAAAGCAGAGCAAAACCCGCAGACCGCAAAGACGGCGGACTGCGCTACCCTGTTTTCAATTGTATTCGCCTGAGATGAGAGGTATAGTCGCGCACAGGATGGGCTCCTTTGGGGAGCCTCCGTTCGATAATCGTCACGGGGCAAGAACCAAAAAATAAAGGGGAGGGATTGATATGAAGAACAGGGGAATTGTTCTCGCAGTCGTGGGTGCCGCTTGTTTTCTGGCCGGCAGCATGATTCCGTCGGTGCGATCGGCGACGCCGGCGGCGTCAGAAGCGCAACCGCTGAAATACCACATCGTGAACTGCATGAAGGTGAAGCCCGGCAAATTTTCGCAGGCCATGCAGATTGAAAGAGAGTGGAAGCGTATTGAAGAGGCCTACATCGCGCAAGGCCAGAAGAGATCCTGGGCTGTGTATGGCTATGAGTTCGGTGGAACAGGGGACCGGTGTGACTACATCACCGTAGATTCATTTGAAAATTGGAGCGACCTTGAAAACCCCTATCCGGACTTGCCCAAGGTGTTCAAGAAGGTCTTTCCAGACAAGAATTTTGACGAGTTCCTGCAACAGACGGACGACTCTCACGATTTGGCCCACAAAGATGCGATGGTTTTGATCGACCACGCGGAGTAGCCGGAAGGATGCGCGATCCTACAGGGCAGTGGCGAGCTACGGCCAGACTCAAATACGGCTGACCGTGGCCGCCATCGCTACACCGTTCGCATGCATCGCACACACCGCGACGTTTGCGCAGAGCCGAAAAATAAAGCAGATCCTTCGCGCCGCTCAGGATGACATGGGCGGGACGCCCATGCCACGCGCAGAAGTGTTTATCGCGATGCCTGGGTGTTGGCGTTGGCGAGCGATTTGACAAACGTGATCATGCGGGGGTCGGTCCAGTTGGTGGCGCCGATGATCTTATCGGCCACGCGGCCGTCGCGCCCGATGATGTAGGTTTCGGGCAGCTTGTAGGTGCCGTAGCTGTTGGCGAGCGCGGCGCTGGGGTCGCGCGCCACGGGATAGCTGAGATGATAGTGCTCGATGAATTGCTTGAGCTGCTGCTCGTTCTCATCGACGCTGACGCCGAGGACGGTGACGCCGAGCGGTTTCATGTCAGTGGCAAACTGCTCGAGGCTGGGCGCTTCCTCCACACAGGGCGGGCACCAGGTGGCCCAGAAGTTGACCAATACCACCTGCCCCTTGTATTGCGAGAGCGACAAGTTGCCGGATGGCAGCCGGGCCAGCGTAAACCCGGGCGCGCGTTCGCCCATCTTGACCGGCCCGTGGGGTCGCGGACGCACCACCAGCCACACCAGGCCTCCCGCCGCAACACCGATCAGAACCCATTTGGCAATCGTGATTCTACGCATCATTCAAACATCTATTATAATCGCATGGTTGGCCATAGGCGCAATTTCTGAATCAACCCTCTTGGTTTGAGGTAGCGGCGGCTTTATGCCGCCACTTGGCGAGGTAAACTTGCCGCTACGGTTGCCACGTGGCGAGGTGGACTCGCCGCTATACGTTCCTGCCATGCCGGCCTGAGGGTCGGCGCTGCGAAAGATGAGCCCTATTCAAACAGGGAGCGAAAAGCCGCACCATGCCTGAGCGCGACCAAGGCGCAGTGTCCGTCATCATTCCCGCCCGCAATGAAGAGCTGAACATCGAGCGCGTGGTGCGGTCCGTGGCGCCGCAGCGAGGCGTGCGCGAACTGATTGTGGTGGACGATGCATCCGCCGACCGCACGGCGGAAATCCTGGCGGGGCTTGGCCGTGAAATTCCGCTGCTGCGCACCGTCCGGTTGGAACGGCTTCCTGAGGGATGGATGGGCAAGACCCACGCCTCGCAGGCGGGCGCGGAAACGGCCACGGGCGAGTGGCTGCTCTTTACCGACGCCGACACCGAACACCTGCCCGGCAGCCTGGAAGCGATGCTGCTTCGCGCCAGGGAAGAGAAGGCCGATCTGCTTTCGCTTTCGCCGGGCCAGCAGACGGTGACCTGGTGGGAAAAGTCGATCATCCCTTATGTGTTTGTGCAACTGGCGCGGATGTTTCCGTTTGAGGAAGTGTCGGACCCGGCGTCGCCGCGGGTTGCGGCCAACGGGCAATACCTGCTGGTGCGGCGAAGCGTTTACAATGAAGCCGGCGGATTTGCGGCCGTGCGGGGCGAAATTCTGGACGACGTGGCGCTGGCCCGGCTGGTGAAGCGGCGCGGAGGGCGGCTGGTCTTTCTGCCGGGCGCGGAATGGGTGCGCACGCGGATGTACAGAACCTTCCGCGACATGTGGCAGGGCTGGAGCAAGAACCTCTATCTGCTCTACGGCCGGGAACTCTGGCCCATCTTCAGGGCTCTGGGCGCGGCGCTCGTTCTGGACGTGCTGCTGCCGCTCGCCTTTGTGGCTTTGGCCCTGTTGATTGCCGTGGCCGAGGTGACTGGCTGGATGTTTCTGGCGGCGCTGCTATGCTTTGCCGGGGCGGTTCTGCGACAATGGAACTATGAGCGCAGCCTGATGCGGCTGGGGTTTGATCCACGGCTCGACGTCTACCAGTTGCCGGGCGCCGCACTGTTTACGCTGCTGTTGCTGAATTCGGTGCGGGCGTACAGGCTGGGGGGCGGCGTGCGCTGGAAAGGGCGCAGGTATGAGTGCTGAATCGAAAAGCAGATTCCTCGCGGAACCTGGCGTGAGCCGAAAAGCAGATTCCTCGTCGCCCCGCGCCGGCGGGGCTCCTCGGAATGACGGGTGCTGCGCTCGGAATGACGGGAACGGGACCGGGATGACGAAATGGGGAAGGGACGGAGAACGGAATGATCTATCTGACGCGGCGGGCTGAGTTTTCAGCTTCGCATTACTACCACAATCCGGACTTCAGCGCGGAGCAGAACCGGCGCATCTTCGGCAAGTGCAACAACCCGCACGGGCACGGGCACAACTACACGGTGGAGGTGACGGTGGCGGGCGAAGTGGACGAAACCACCGGCATGGTTCTCGACCTGAAAGACCTGAAGGCCGTGCTGGAAGCGGAAGTGCTCGAGCTCATGGACCATAAATTTCTCAACAAGGAAGTGCCGGTGTTCGCCACGAAGATTCCGACGACGGAAAACATCGCCGTGGAAATCTGGGGCCTGCTGGCGGCGAAACTTCCGTCGGGGCGCTTGCATCGAATCCGTCTATACGAAACAGACGATCTGTTTGTGGATTACTACGGGGAGTGATGGTTTTACTGACCAAGCGATACCGGTTTTCAGCGTCGCACCGCCTGCACAACGAGGGGCTGAGCGCGGAGGAGAACAGCCGCGTTTTCGGCAAATGCAACAGCCCCTACGGCCACGGGCACAACTACATTGTGGAAGTCACCGTAGGCGGGCCGGTGGATGCGGCGACAGGCATGGTGATGGATTTGGGGCTGCTGGACCAGGCCGTCGAGCAGGAAGTGCTGAGCCGCTTTGACCATACCTACCTGAACCTGGACGTTCCTAATTTTGAGGGAAAGGTGCCGACCACGGAAAACCTTTGCGTGGAGATTTACAACCTGCTCCGCCCGAAGGTGGACGGCGGGCAGGGAAGCGCGCGGTTGGAGAAAGTCCGCCTGGAAGAGACGAGCTCAAATTCCTTTGAGTATTCGGGCGCGGACAACGCCGCGGCGGCAACGAGAGAAAAGTGATGAAGACAAAACGTAGAGCAACGGTGGCGGAACCGCAGCAGGCCACGAACCCGGACCCGCTGGAAGAAGCGGTGCGCACAACGCTGCGCGAGCTGGGCGAAGATCCCGAACGCGAAGGACTGCTGAAAACCCCCCATCGCGTTGCGGAGTCGTTGAGGTTCCTGACCAGCGGCTACGGTCAGGACGTAAAGAAGGTGCTGAACAACGCCGTCTATTCCGTCGCCTACGACGAGATGGTGATTGTGAAGGACATCGAGATTTTCAGCCTCTGCGAGCACCACCTGCTGCCGTTTTTCGGCCGCTGCCACGTGGCCTACATCCCTACGAAGAAGGTGATCGGGCTGAGCAAGATTCCGCGGCTGGTGGATGTTTTTGCGCGGCGGTTGCAGATCCAGGAGCGGCTGACCAACCAGATTGCCGAGACCATCATGGAAACCGTCAAGCCGCAGGGCGTGGGTGTCATTATCGAAGCCAAACACCTTTGCATGATTATGCGCGGAGTGGAAAAACAGAATTCCGTGGCCGTGACATCGGCCATGCTGGGGGCCTTCCGGGACGACGGGCAGACGCGGGCGGAGTTTTTAAGGCTGGTGCGGGAAAGAGCGTAGGAAGTAGGAAATAGGAAGTAGGAAGTAGGGAAAAGCGAATCGCGAATAGTGAGTAGCGAGTGGCGAATAGGGAATTGGGAAAAGACCCCTCACCCGCCGTCGTCCCTCCGGCACCCTCTCCCTACGGGAGAGGGAGAACACCTGAACTTCTTTGAAGGAATATGCCGACACTGAAAAACAGGGTTGCAGTTGTGACGGGCGGTAGCCGCGGCATCGGGCTGGCGATTGCAGAGGGGCTGGCGCGCGCGGGCGCGGAAGTGGTGCTGGTGTCGCGCAACCGGAAGGCGCTGGAATCCGCGAGGAAGAAGCTCGGCGTTAAGGCAAGCGTTGTGGTTGCGGACGTGGGGCGGCCGGAGGATGTTCGTCGCCTCTTCAGGCAGGTGAAACGGCGGCACGGGAGGCTGGACATTCTGGTGAATTGCGCGGGCATTTTTACCTACAAGCCGTTCCCTGAAACCACGCTGGAAGACTGGCAGGGCAACCTTGCAACCAACCTCACTTCGGTTTTTCTGACGGCGCAGGCGGCGCTTCCGTTGTGGGCGAGCAGCCGGCACGCGCACCTGGTGAACATTCTTTCCACTTCAAGCCGGCACGCATTTGCCAACTGCTCGGCTTACACGGCGGCAAAATTCGGAGCGCTGGGGCTGACCCGGGTGCTGCGGGAAGAGCTGCAACCGAAGGGCATCCGGGTGACGGCCATCCTGCCTGGACTGACGGACACCGAAATGCTGGGTGAATTCAATTTTGAAATTGCGCGCGACAGAGTGATGCAGCCAGAGGACGTTGCGGATGCGGTGATCGCGGCGCTCCGGCAGCCGGCGCGAACGGCCGTGAATGAAGTGCTGTTGATGCCGGCGGCGGGTGCAATCTAGGTTCCCGGAGAGGCGGGACAAGGGACGGCTGAGACTTGTCAAACGCAGGGAGGCCGATCAGGCGTGTTATCGCAAATTCAGTGGAGGAACGTTGTACTTCCTGGCAGCGCGTTTGAGGTAGTCCTCGCGCCCGCCGGACTTCTCCATGAACAACACCAGAAACACAACACCGATGCTCGTGAAGATCGGGACCAAGACCGCAACCCAGATCGCTAAGTTGTGTGCCCATCCCTGCATAACAAACCCATCCTGGCACAGCCTTGGCGCCAAGTCCACTGCATCCTTAAACTGGGCCACTGCCTAAACTTTGGTAGTGTGATATTCATGCGTTGTTTGCCCCAAAGATTACCTTGGGTCGGCATTGACCCGTGCTACACTTTGGGCGTGAAGGAGTTGAGTCATGGACAGGCTCAAAAAGGGGTTCGCTTATTTTCTTTGCGTTTTCTTTGCTTTGGTCTTCAAAGAATTTGCAAGATGTTCTTCCCATCTATGCTGGATTCCCGCACTCATCGCCACCGTTGGATTAGTTGCCAGCATCTCGTGGATACTCCGCTTGCACCATCGACGCTTTTTCAATTTATTCAAATAGGATGCCCACACCTCTCCGCTCCACCAACGCATAAATATCACACCACCTAAACTTTTGCCAAATTGAGGGAAACAATGCTATGCTATGCGATGAAAATGTGGGAGAAATTGTCGGAAACGAGGAGAATTAGCGGATGGCGTTAACCCCGGATTCAAAGTCACAGATTATCGCGAACTTTAAGGTTCATGCTACGGATACGGGTTCGCCTGAGGTGCAAATTGCAGTCCTGACAGAGCGCATCTCTTACCTGACAGACCACTTTCGCATACACCGGAAAGACCACGCCTCACGACGGGGCTTGCTGACCATGGTCAGCAAACGGAAGCGTCTGCTGGAGTACCTGAAACGGCACAATGCCAATCGGTACAAGCAGGTGATTGATCGGTTGGGGATCCGCAAGTAAAGCGATTTTGAAGGAAAGTGAGAAGACACTGGGTCAAACTGTCCCTTCAGGAATGAGCGACCCCCGGCGGGAGTGCCACGGGTCGCTTTTTGCGTAATGGGGCGTTTGCGTGTGTCGCGGTGGTGAGTTCTTATTTTCAAAATACCTGCCTCGGTCCGTAGCTCCCCACACCCAAATGACACGGCTATCTGAAGTCCCTGCCGCGAATGGCTGGCAACCGGAAGTGAATCCGGACGGTTCTTGGCGCACAGAGTGGAGAGGGGCAAGCGAGCCAGCGAGATTCGGAGGATAAATTAATGGAGCAAGTCAGCGTTGAACTGGGAGGAAGCACATTATCAATTGAGGTCGGCAAGGTCGCCAAGCAGGCGAACGGCTCGGCCTTTGTGCGTTACGGCGACACGGTTGTGCTGGCAACGGCCTGCTCAAGCAACCCGCGGGAAGGCATCGATTTCTTTCCGCTGACGGTGGATTATCGGGAGTACACGTATGCGGCCGGGAAGATTCCCGGCGGTTTTTTCAAGCGCGAAGGGCGCCCCACGGAAAAAGAAATTTTGAGCAGCCGGCTGATTGACCGTCCGGTGCGGCCCCTGTTTCCAGCCGGGTATAATGATGAGACGCAGGTGATTGCCATGGTGCTTTCGGCCGACACCGACAACAACCCGGACGTGATCGGGCTGGTGGCGGCCGCGGCGGCCCTTTACCTTTCAGACATTCCGTTCCCGACGCCGTTGGCGGCAGTGCGGGTGGGCCTGGTGGACGGCCACCTGGTCACCAATCCCACTTATTCGGAAGTGAAGGAAAGCCTTCTGAACATGGTGGTGGCGGGCAGTGAAGACGCCATCGCGATGGTGGAAGCCGGCGCGACCGAGGTGTCTGAAGAAACCGTGAGCGAGGCCATCCAGTACGCGCACGGCGAAATCAGAAAGATTATCGCGATTGAAAAAGAACTGTTCCAGAAACTGGGCATCAAGAAGCGGGAGGCCGTGGCCCCTGTGCTGGATGAAGCCATTGAGAACGAGGTGCGGCAGAAAGTGGAGGACAACCTCCGCGAGGCCATGGACACCTCAAAGTATCCCAAGCTGGAAAGCCAGAAGAAGGTTTCCGCGCTGAAGGAAGCGCTGATTACGAGTTACCCCGAGGCCGACGAGGAAACGCGCCGCAAAGCGGCCGGAGCCTTCGGGCGGCTGGAGGAGCGCATCTTTCGCCAGGACACCCTGCTGAAGCGCCAGCGGCCTGACCGGCGGGCCTTTGACCAGGTCCGTCCCATCAGTTGTGAAGTGGGCCTGCTGCCGCGCACCCACGGCTCGGCGCTGTTCACGCGCGGCGAGACGCAGGCCCTGGTGACGGCCACCCTGGGCACGGCTGAAGACCAGCAGCGGCTGGATGTGCTGGAAGGCCAATCGTACAAGCGCTTCATGCTGCACTACAACTTTCCGCCCTTCAGCGTGGGCGAAACGAAATTTCTGCGCGGCCCGGGCCGGCGTGAAATCGGGCACGGCGCGCTGGCGGAGAGGGCGCTGTTCGGGATGGTTCCTGACGAAACGACTTTCCCCTACACGGTGCGGGTGGTTTCCGACATTCTGGAGTCCAACGGGTCGTCGTCGATGGCGAGCGTCTGCGGAGGCTGCCTGGCCTTGATGGACGCCGGAGTTCCCATCAAGTCGCCTGTGGCCGGCATCGCCATGGGCCTGGTGATGGAAGGCGACCAGTACGCCATCCTTACCGACATCGCCGGAGCCGAGGATCACTTTGGCGACATGGACTTCAAAGTGGCCGGCACCAAGGACGGCATCACGGCGCTGCAGATGGACATCAAGGTCAGCGGCATCACGCCGCAGATCATGGCGGAAGCCCTGGCCCAGGCCAAGGTTGCCCGGCTGCACATTCTGGGCGAGATGCTGGGGTCCATTTCGGAGCCCCGCACCAAGATTTCGGCCTACGCTCCCCACATTTACACTATTCACATCAATCCGGCCAAGATCGGCGAGCTGATCGGACCCGGCGGCAAGGTGATCCGCGGAATCGTGGAGCAGACCGGCGCCAAGATCGACGTGGAAAACGACGGGCGTGTGAACGTGGCGGCGGTGGACGAAGATTCCGCCAGCAAGGCGCTGAAGATCATCAAGGACATGATGGCGGAAGCGGAGCTGAACAAGACCTATCTTGGCAAAGTTGTCCGCCTGGCCGACTTTGGGGCCTTTGTCGAAATCTTCCCCGGCACCGACGGCCTGCTGCACATCAGCGAGGTTGCCGAACATCGCATTCGCGATATTCGCGACGAGCTGAAGGAAGGCGACCAGTTGCTGGTGAAGGTGATTGCGATTGACGGCAACAAGATCCGCCTTTCCCGCAAGGCCGTGCTGCGCGACCAGCGGCAGAAGGCAGGCACGGAAGACTAACAACGGCGGAGGCTTGGAACACGTCCGTGAGAGAAACCAGGCTCCTTTAATTTGACTTCACAACGGCTGCCGGCGAGAGGATGAATGCTTCGCGCCGGCAGTTTTTTTTGCGGCTGACGGTTGTCGGCGCGGCTTCAAGTTAAAGGCTGACGCCTCAGAAATGCGGCCGCCGATGCGAACATTGGATGTGTCGTGCGCGTATTACTTTTGTGGGGTTTTCTCCGTGTTCATTGCGGCCGGGAAAACCCCAACACAGAGGATACAGAGCCTCCGCGCGGCGCTAGCGGCTTCGGGGTATTGGCCTCGCGGGCTGTATGAATGCGGGCCGTCGCACACGCTTGACAGCCTTTCTGGAGTTCCATAGCATGGGTTTGGACGGTTTGCAGGACTGAACATTATGGACATCACCATTGAGTTGCGTGACGACGTGACGATTTTCCGGCTGCAGGGAAGGTTCATCGCAGGCCGGGACGGCCCGCACTGTCGTCAGAAGGTTCAGGAACTGGTTGATTCCGGAAGGCGGAAGCTGCTGTTTGATTTTTCCGGCGTGCCGTACATCGACTCAACGGGGCTGGGATTCCTGGCCGGCTGCCGTGCTGCGATCCAGAAGGCAGGAGCGCGGCTGGTGCTGGCGTCGCTCGGCGAGCGCGTCAGGCGCGTGCTGGATGAACTGAAACTCTCTGAGCATTTCGTGATTGCAGAAGACGAAGATCGTGGCATCGCCCGGCTCGAGGAGAAGGCTGGGGCCTGACCGGCAGAGCAACCTGAAAAATTCTCCTTCACACCTCCCTCAAGCAGGGCCTCCGTTTCGCTTCCTGATTAATCTTTTTCCTGAATTGACCGATTTCTATGTAAAGCGAGGAAATGGGTCTGAGATGCCTGTGACCATACGAAAATCAAGAAATAGGGAGCGGAGGTTGTCTGGACTTGCCCATGCCGGTAGAGCAGAAACGACGAACAGATCGCGTGCTGGCGCCCGTTCGCATTCGGGTGATTGGGAATGACGTTTCCGGCGTATCGTTCAGTGAAGTGACCGTTACCGTCAGCTTCAATACAGGCGGGGCACGCATCAGCCTGACGCACTCTCTTCTGCCGGACGACATCATCCTCATCAGGAACCTGGCGAATGACATCGAGGAGGAGTTCCGCGTTGTCGGCGCGTTCCAGAAGGTTTTCGGCGACCGCCGGGAGTGGGGAGTTGAAGCGCTGAACCCGGAGAGCGGAATCTGGGGAATCGACTATACGCCGCCGGCGGAAGGCCTTCAGCCCAAGGTGCTGATTGAATGCGCCGCCTGCAAGAACGCCGTTCAGAGTCCGCTTTCCACCATCGAATATGACGTCCTGCTGGCAACCGGGCTGATTTCACGCCACTGCGACCGCTGCAATGAAACGACGCGCTGGAAACCCAGCGACCAGCCCGTTACTCCTGAAATGATCCGGGAGAGCGCCCGGACGGAGCCTCCCTCCACGGAGAGGCGCAAATCGCGGCGGCTGAAACTGGTGATGCGGCTGCGGGTCCGGACCATCTGGGGCGTGACGGATATTGCGCAGACGCGCAACGTTTCCAAAGGGGGCCTTTGCTTTATGAGTGCAAAGGTTTTTAGCGTGGGCGACGAACTGTTCATCACGCTGCCCTTTGCCGACAACCAGACCCCCGTGGAGACGCCCGCCAGAGTGGTCTGGACGAGAGTGGAGGAAGCAGGGCGCTTCTACGGAGTCTGCTACGTGAAATAGGCCGCCTGTTGCTTTTCCCATCCCCTTGAGTCGATGTTCAGGGCGCCTGAAAAGAAGATCCCCAGGGGCTCTCAGCCAGCATGCCAATGCCCTTGCAGGTTCGGCGTCGGCACCGTGAAATCTCCACCCATCAACCCAGCGCGCTTTCAGGGGTCCTTTTTCCGGACCGGTGCCCTATAATGCTGGTGCGCGCACAGCAGCCCGGAAAGCCGGACGGCCGCAGACCGTCAAGAGGGTGACCCGGTGGACGAGGGAACCGCAGATGATGAAAATGCTCCTGAAACATATGGCCGCGACAGGACTATGCACTGTGCTGTTGCTGTGCCTGGGTGTGCATCCTGCCTTCGCGCAGGTGAATACGCGCCTGCTGCTGGTGAGCGGTTCGGCGGTCCCCGGCCACCCGGGGTTCACCTTCGGCCCGTTTCACGACCTGGCCATGAGCGGGAACCAGCAAATTGCTTTTCGTTCAACGATGGAAAGTCCCCGCAGCAATCTGCGGGCCGTGGTGCAGTCGCAGGGCGTTTCATTTACGGTAGTGGCCTTTGAAGGGCTGGTTTCTCCCGCTTCGCGCGAACAGTATGAATCTTTCAGCGCGCCCAGCATCAATGACGCGGGGTCCGTGGCTTTCAGGGCAACGCTGAAGGGTGGCGGGCGAGGCGAGCCCACAGAGGCCATCGTCCGGGTGAAAGGCACAAGCGCAGACCTGGTGGCTGATAACGGGGGTGGCGGCGGAAGCAGTTTCGGACAGATCTTTAAGGCATTTTCGGCCCCGGTGATCGGATCAGGAGGAGTCGTGCTGTTTGCGGCGCGCACGACCGGCTCAAATCCGCACTCGGGCCTGTACCTCTGGTCGGCGGGAGGCATTCGCGAGGTGGAACTGCCCAAAGATTTCCGGCTGGGACCCGGCGATCTTCTCGAGCCCCTGTTTGCCAGCCGTGATGAAGCGGTTTTCGTCCGGCGGGGCGTGGACATGGCGGCGGCGCAAGAGCAGTTTTTCAGGGCGGTGGCGACAAGGAATTTCCAGCAGCTGGATCCGGCTCCCAAACCTGCTGACACGTTCCAGGTGCTTCCAGCGCGGCCGGGCCAGAAATCTATCCAGATGTTGCTGGTGCTTCTGCAGGGGAACCATGCGGAAACGGCGGAACTCTCGGGCGACCCAGCCCATCCCGTGATGGCGCAGGACGCTCCCGGCGCGGGCGGCGACGCCAAATTTGCGGCTATCCAGGGGCAGGCGGCGGGCCGCCGCAGCGGCAGCATTATCTTTGCCGGAGTTCCCTCGGGCCAAGAGGATGGTTTCGGCATCTTCTGTTTCTGTGGGGGCCAGGTGAAACGCCTGACCACTCCCACGGATTTCGGGCTGCTGCTCGGCAACCTGAGCAGCAAACCCATCACTTCCTTCACCGGGGACGGCCAGGGAACGGTGGCGCTGGTGGCTCCGGTGGGAGCGCAGCCGGGCGCCAACGCCATCTTCGTTTGCGATACGCCGTGACAACAGCGCCCGGTTGGGCCGGCTGACGAGAAAGCTGCGCCGGGGTATCCCTGACTGGTTGTTGAAAAGGGCCACGTCGTGCTGATCCCGCGAAGCAGGAGAAGCATCTGCTGTATCTTTCTGGAAATGACCAAAACAGATCCTTAGGTTTACCCTGAGCCAACAGCAGATTCCTCGCTGCGCTCGGAATGACACCGAAGGGCTCAGGATGACCTCGCACAGGGAACGCAACAACTCGCCCATGAACACGGCCGAGGCGGCCGGGCCACATTTACACCGCCAGCTTCCAGGGCAGGCGGTGTTTAACGCTTGACGTTTAACGCGTGGCGTTATAGTCTGATGTTGTGA
This sequence comes from Terriglobia bacterium, assembly GCA_049583595.1. GTDB lineage: Bacteria > Acidobacteriota > Terriglobia > UBA7540 > UBA7540 > SCRD01. The sequence goes on along the minus strand of JBAUWE010000103.1, from coordinate 3,198 downwards.
TTAAATCGTTCCGCTCGAAGCAGACGAACCGCCTTTTTAACCGTGAGAGAGTGCGGGGGTTTCAGTCCATTGAGCGGGCGGCATTGAAAAAGCTCGTGATGTTGGATGCGGCCACGGAATTGCGGGACCTGGCAGCGCCGCCGGGCAACCGGCTTGAGTCGTTGCTCAGGGACCGCGAGGGGGAGCACAGTATCCGAATCAATGACCAGTGGCGCGTCTGTTTTGTCTGGCGGGAAGGCGACGCCTACGGCGTTGAAATCACGACTACCATTGGAGAGGAACAGAAACATGGCTGCAAAATTGAAGCCGGTTCATCCCGGAGAAGTTCTCCGCGAAGAGTTCATGGAGCCGCTCGGTCTGAGCATGAACAGGTTGGCGCTTGATCTTCACGTGCCGGTGACGCGAATTTCTGAAATTGTGCATGAGCGCCGGTCCATCACTGCCGACACGGCGCTGCGTCTGGGCAGATTCTTTGGAACCTCCCCGGAATTTTGGTTCAACCTTCAGGCCCGTCACGATCTGGAGATTACCCGTGACAAGGAACAGGCCAAAGTGGAGCGCGAAGTACGGCCGATCAAATCCGCGGTGGCCTGATAGACTCTGAGGCTGACCTTTCGCATCCTGCCGGACTGCCCGACGTTGATTCACTGCTGGTGCGACCGCCAGCAGCTTCCCGATCTCAGGAAAATCTAACCTGCCCTTGTCACCATTTCCACCCTGTCAAAACAAGAGAGTGCACCAACCCTTACACCGCCAGCTTCCACGGCGAGCGGTAATGGCGGGTGACAAACTGCTGCGCTTTGCTGCCGCCGGAAACGAGCTTCTGGTTTTTCACGTCCCACTCAATCCGTTCCTTGCTGCGGAAAGCGACGTTGCCCAGCAGGCAGGCGCTGGTGGAGCGGTGCCCGATTTCAATGTCGGAAATCGGCCGCTGGCGCGACTTCATACAGTCGAGGAAATTCCGCACGTGGTCGGAATGTGAATTGTTCACCGACCTCATCTGCATGGAGGCCGTCCTGGCGACTTCTTCCTTTCCGCGACCGCGCGTTTCCGGAATCACTTCGAATCCGCTGCGGTCGACAAACAGCGTCCCGTCGGTGCCGTGGAATTCGATCCCGTAGCCTTTGTGGTACATGGAATTGGCGTTGTCCCAGCGGTTTTCGTAGACGCAGACGAAATTGGGATTCTCGTATTCGTAGGTGACCTGAAGCGTGTCGGGCGCTTCGGCGTTGTCCTGGATGTAGTATTTCCCACCCATACTGGCAATGACCGAAGGCCCTTCCACCTGCATCGCCCACTGGACGATGTCGATCAAGTGCACGCCCCAGTCGGTCATATAGCCGCCGGCGTAGTCCCAGAAATAACGGAAGGTTGACCATCGCGGAGGAAGTTTGGGGTCGGGTCCAAAGCGGTTCCAGTTGAAGGGAACCTTGGGCGCCGGGCCCAGCCAGGCATTCCAGTCGAGATCGGAGGGCGGTTCGGAATCCGGCGGATTGCCGATGCCCTGCGGATATTCGTTTGCATAGTTCCAGGTGCGGACAAAGCTGACCTTGCCGATGAACCCGTCCTGCACCAGCTTGACGGCTTTCTGGAAGTGGATGCCGCTGCGCTGCTGGGTTCCCACCTGCGCCACGCGATTGTGTTTACGCGCGGCTTCCACCATCAGGATGCCTTCGTCGATGGTGTGGCTGATGGGCTTCTCCACATAAACGTCTTTGCCGGCCTTGCAGGCCTCCACCATCACCAGCGCGTGCCAGTGGTCGGGAGTTCCGACGATGACGGCATCAATGTCTTTGCGGTCGAGCACCTGGCGGAAGTCGGTGTAGGTTTGCGCCTTGCCGCCGGCGTCCTTCAGGCCGAGATCCAGGTTGGGCTTGTAAACGTCGCAGACGGCGACGATTTCGGCATCGGGCTGCTCGCGAAAAGCTCTGAGGTCGCCGCGTCCCTGGCGGCCCGTGCCGACGACCCCCACTCGCACCCTGTCGCTCGGGGCCGCCTGCGCCGCTTTGCCCAGAGCAGGGAAACCGATTCCCGCCGCGGCCGTTCCGATGGCGGACCTTTTCATAAACTCCCGTCGGTCAAATTGTTTGGTCATGATTTGTCAATCCTCCGTATCGTGGGTGGGCGTAGCGGCAAATTGATCCCGCCACTTGATGGCGTGAAGCCGTCGCTACATCGAGCAGCAATTCTTATCACATTGTGGACCGGAGTGAAAGGGATGTTGTTGTAGAGGGCGCAGCGCGCGTGGGCTTGCCGGGGACCCTTTCGGCGCGGGAGGGCAAAAACTTGATTTCAGAATAGCCCCGGTATAACGTGGATTTCTGCGGCAGGAGTCAGCTTTGAGGGCAGGAGAGCACGCGGGCCTTTTTTCTAAAAGCCGGTTCGACGGCCCTGCCTGAACTCTTCAGGTGGGGGTGACTTTGGACCGGCGCAGAACGACGGCGTCTTAAGTCTGAAGCAAACGAAAATGGAGACACCACTATGTACGATCCGCAAACCATCCAGATGATCGCGGTCCTGGTTTCTATAGGCTTCCTTCTGGTTCTAATCCTAAGCCTGTTTTACGGTTTGATTCAGCTGGCCAGGATCCGCAAGCAGGCCGTCGGCATCAACCAGCGATTGGATGAGCTTCTGTCCAGGATGCCCCTGGGGCGGGGAAGCGCAGGCGAGAACGGGATGTCTCTCTAGGCAGTCCTGCGCCCACCGCGTCCTGAATCTGTTTGCGGGATTCCGTTCCCTGCTTCTGGCTGCGGTGTTTATTGTTTGCCCAGCTTGCTGGCAAGGGTGAGGATGAGCTTGCGATTCGGAGTGGACATGCCCTCGAAGACCTTGATCAGCTTGCGGACTGACTTTGACTGCCTTGCCTGCGGCGGGACACGAGGCGCCGTGGGATGCCCGGAGCCTTTAAAAAGCAACTGGTAAGGTTCAACTTCCAGGGCCTTTGCGAATTTCTCCAGAGTCGAAATAGACGGAGCCGTGTAGCCGCCTTCAACGCGCGAGATATACGACCGAAGCAACCCCGACCGCTTTTCAATGTCGCCCTGCGAAAGCCCTTTGGCCTCCCGCAGACTTCTAATACGCTTTCCAATTTCCATATATTTATAAAATCATAAAGGCCGTTTGTTGTCAATGATTGTTGAAGTATCCTATGTTTAAAACTATGTAATAGTGTGTCACAGATAGTTACCAGTCTTGAGT
>JBAUWE010000102.1:0-3189 GCA_049583595.1 Terriglobia bacterium | reverse complement strand
ATATCTGCGACAGAGTTCTCGGCCAGTCCGGGGTTAGAGAAAAGATGGTTTAGTGCTTTCCTTGCCCCTCCATGGCTCGCTGGATAATCGAGCGCGCCGGCTGTTTCTTCGCAGTGGTCGCCTTCGGAGTGCTGAGGCCACTCTTCAAGCCCGGGTCACCTTCAGGAGATCGTCCGAGCGTTGGACTGGCAGCAGCGCCTTCCGCCGATTGCCTTTGGCCCGTGCTTTCTGGCGGTAAGGCCGCTTCCCCACGCCGCGATCCGGAGCTAGCTGACGTGCTCGAACGCGCTTGGATGTCGGTTCGACCTCCTGTCAAGGGCCTCGCGCTGTCCGGCCAGCCCAGTTGAACCGCTGGCTCGACATCCACCGGATCGCGACCTGTTCCGTGGGAGCGGACAGCTGCGCCGGGGGGAGATTGTTCTGTGGGAGCGATGGTTGGATTGCTGATCATTCCCGCTGCGCCTTCATCAATGATTGCTTGGATCAGACCAGCCTCAATAACCGGCTCTTCTTCCGCATAAGCATAGACTAGTGCAACATCACACAGTAGGTTGATTTTTCTCGGGACCCCTCCGGAATGGATATGAATCTGATGGCAGGCATCATTGGTGAAGATGTCGGGGCTCCCGCCGGCATGCTCGAGGCGGTAGCGAATGTAGGAAAGCGTTCCCGACTGCGATAGCGGTCTTAAGTGGTAATGTGCGGCTACCCGCTGTGACAGCTGTCGCAGCTCCGGACGCGTCAGCGTCACCCGCAGCTCCGGTTGACCCACGAGGATAATTCGAAGGACCTGGTGCCCGTCTGCATTTACATTGGACAGTGTGCGCAACTCCTCAAGCGTGGCCACGCCTAAATTTTGCGCCTCATCGATGATCAGGAGTGTGCGCCGTCGCGCGGCATATTGGCTAATTAAGAAGCTGACAAAGTCGTCATACAATGAGACGTGGCTCTTGGGCCTATAGTCTTGGCCAAAGGCCATCAGTATCCATTCAAGCAGATTGTCGAAGTTGAGATGGGTATTGGTAATGAGACCAACGCTCACCGGCTCGGGAAGCTGGTTCAGGAGGTGTCTGACCAGGGTTGTCTTACCGCACCCCACCTCTCCGGTGATGACGGTGAAGCCTGCTTGGCTGAGAGCCCCGTATTCAAGAACTGCATACGCAACTCCGTGGTGGTCGCCGAAATAGAGGAAAGCTGGGTCCGGCATCATGCTGAAGGGCTTTTCACGGAGATTAAAAAAGCGTTCGTACATGATCCTTAGCCGGCTAGTTCTTCAGGCTTACGCAGGGCTTGACAAGAGCCATTTGAAGCGGATGGCTTAGTTCCCGACGCCCAGGAGATCGCTTAGGGAGGGAGTAGCTTGGCGCAGTCGCGTGGGCGCCGACGGGCGCGACGGGTCTGCGCCTTGTATAGGTCCACGGGCTGGGCTGGCACGGGACCGTCGCTGCCTTTGGCAGCAACGAGGTGACCTGATGGGCTCAGCGCCAATCGCCTGATCGACACCCTAACTGGCCCCGATCGCGTCCGCCGCATCAGAAACGAGACAGTGTGCGGGTTGCCAACGCTCGACGCTTTGCCGGGAGCTCTGCGCTGTCGAGCGCCACTGTGGCACTGGCCAAATGTCCGAAGGTCTTGCGCCACTCTGATTTCCCTGTTGGATGTGCGAGTAGGGAGACAAAAAAGGCTTTAGGAACATATGGTTAGCAATTTTTATGCCAAACATGCGTCTCCATGAGACAACACATTTCGGTCTTAAAACCCATTCCCGTACAATGCCTAGAGAAACTGGCACAATAATCGCGTATCGGTGGCGGGAAGTCTGTGACGGCGCTGGCAAAAGCCAGTGGCGGACGACAGAAGTTACATTTTGTACACATTTGGGTAGGGAGGGCCCTGAATTAGAACAATCGTCTTTTTTGTCTGGAACCGATTCGGGCAATCCGCTTGAAAGCGCGGGACGCAAAGCCGCTGGCCTAACTCCCACTTGCGACGGGACGGGGTAGCAGGGTTGCCGGAACCGCAAGGCCTCTTGTTGTTGGTGGCGGCGCGCACGAGTAGTAGCCGACATGTGCGGCTCTCGACTAACGATCATGGGGCGAGCCGAGCCACCCCGGATGATGAAATGTCACCTCGCCCCTGATCGTTCCCTCACCCCAACCCTCTCCCAGAGGGCGAGGGAGCGATGGTGCTGCGCGAATTTCATAGTAAAGAGGTGCAATGGATGACGCTTACGTCGCTTCTCTTCGCTGGCTTTCGGGGTGGGGCTCGGTCCTTTTTTAGGATCGGTGTCGGGGCCATCCTAATCGTCGTTTTCGATCTGGCGCATGCTGGTGCCACCAGCAAAACCGACAGCGTTCCCATCACCGTAAATGTGGCGCCGGTATCCGATCCGATTTCGCCGCCTGCTCCGCCGACGACACCGCCCTCAGCGGCAAGCTGCTCGGGAACAACGATCTGGCCCGCGTCAGCACAGCCGGCGAGCTCGGCTCTGATCTGCGTCTCAATAAATCAGTGTCTCCCTAATTCTCCGTTTCTTTCTTGGAAGTGAACAAAGGAGCCCCGCCTCCTGCGGGCGGGGCTCTCTTACCGAGATGTTCTGATCGAGGAGCGTGCCGAGTAGTTTCCCCTCCAGGTCGCTTCCACCTTAACCGATTGCTTCAAAGCTCTCGGCGTGCCGAAATCCCCAGATCTTCTCGGCGCCAACCGGCAAGGCGCCCGGCTGCTCGCCGGAGGGGGCGGTTCTGATCTCCGGCTGATTTCCGGCGTCTTGCGAAGGTCGTCGCAGATGCCGTTGGCCAAGTCAAGTCGCAAGCCTTCATGAGAACCACTTCTCACACGTGGTCGATCGGACCGGCGTATTTTCTGTTGCGGCTATCCGAAAAGGGCAAACCGCCTGAAAGGGCGAGACGCAAAGCCACTGGCCTACGTCCTTGTTTAATTGGGATAGGGTAGCAGGGCTGCCGGACACGCATGCGCCTCTTGGGGTGCCGAGCGGACGGCGTCTTCCAACGAGAGGTTCTGCAGATGAAACCTAGTTGGCGAGCAAGTTGCTCATCGAGCAATTTATCCCCAATCTTAGTTGCCCAATTCTTTTTGATCCTCGCGCTCGCGTTTGTCGAGAGCGTGAGGGCCCAAGATGTAATCCTGCAATGGGATCCGCCAAATGACGCAAATGTGACGGGTTACAAC
>JBAUWE010000101.1:0-1658 GCA_049583595.1 Terriglobia bacterium | reverse complement strand
CCCCACGGCTGGTGAATGTCGTCGTTTTCAAAGGCGCGCCACAGCCGCCCAGCGTGCTCAACCACCGGAACGGGTGCCGTGTGCCAGTGGCCTTCAGGCGCCAGCAGGCCGGTTGTAGCACTGTCAGGATGCGTCCAAGTCTTGCCGTCGTCCTTCGAGCGGCGGATGACCATGTGGCCGTTTTCGCCCGTGGTGCCCATCAGGTACACGGCGCCGCGATGCACAAACAGATTCGACCAGAAAGCGCATTGCACTTGCGCACGCTTTTGCCAGGTGGCGCCGCGGTCGGTTGAGCGGAAGATCGCCGTGGTGGCGCAGACTTTTGAGCCGCTCTTGGGCCCAAAGAAATCGTGCGAGGCGAGGTAGTCGCCGTTGGGAAGAATCACAATGCTCGGCGAGCCGATGTAGCGTCCGGAAGCTGCCGGGCTGTGGTCAATCACCACGCCGGGTACCTTTGCCGGAGCACCGGAATGAATGGCACCCTGCGCCCGCAAGCCTGCGGAGAACGTCGCTGCCAGAAAAACAGCCAAACAAAAAAGCAAAGGTTTTCGCATGTTATGAAGCCTGTCTGTCACGAAGTGGGCAAAACCCCGACCCCTGAACCGGGGGAGCCGCGCTGCACGCCTGCGTAGGAGGCCCCTCTACCCTCCTACTGAGAATTGCATAATAGAGGGACGGGGCTTCGTAGCGCCGGCATCTTGCCGGCCATGAAAATTGCCGCCGGGACGGCAGCGCTACAATTGCAAAACCGTCACTATATCATCCAAACATCTGTAGTTCACTCTCAGGAAACAAGGGCGGCAGGCCGGAGGGCTCCCCTACCAAAACTGTTCACGGGCGCAGCAGGTAGGCGCCGAGGACGGCGCCGCAGCGGTCGCGAAAGACTTCAACGGGGACGTGGCTCGAATCCATCAGCCACTGCAGGCAGTAGCCATCGACGAGTGCGCGGATGGTGGCGGCGGCGTCCTGTGGGCGGACGCGGCGAAACTCCTGCAGCTTGATGCCATCGGAGATGATCTGCACGTCGCGCTTGCGGCAACGGAGAAAGAAATCGTGAAAGAGCTGGCGGAAGCGCTCGGAGCGGGCGCCGACGGTGACAAAATCAAACAGCACGAGGTAGAGCTTGCGATTGACTTCGGCGCTGTGGAACAACAATTCCAGTTCTGCCGCCAGGCGCTCGCGGGGTGAATCCTGGCCGGCCACCACCTGGTCGAGGCTGCGGGTGACTTCATTCAGAAGCCATTCGAGCACGGCGTAAAAGAGGTCTTCCTTGGTATGGAAATAGTGGAGCGCTCCGCCCTTGCTGGAATTGGCGCGCGCCACCACGGAATCAATGGTGGTGGAGTGCAGGCCCTTCTCAAGAATTTCGGCGTAACCCGCCTTGATCAGAGCTTCGCGGCGTCGTGCTGTAAGCTCAGGATCAACTCGGCGCGGACTCATGCGTATCCTTTCTCAACTTAAGGGGAAGCTTATAGAATGTAAGATATACTGAATTGGGCGTCAAATGTTTGTTGGAAAACAAAGCGTCAGTTTTGCAGCATTCAGACTGCCAGCGGGAACGAGCAACGAGGCGGACCTTCCGCAGGGAGTCACGGCGACTGACAAGCTCAAAAGCCTTAACACAGAGAACACAGAGACTGTCAACGTTGCCCTCTTAT
>JBAUWE010000100.1:0-3645 GCA_049583595.1 Terriglobia bacterium | reverse complement strand
GGGTTGCAGATGAGAGCTTGACCCTAGGCGGTCGCAGGCTGAGCTGCTACGTCATAGTGCTCACGAACAGGCACAGGAAAATCCTCGGACCGTATCCTTTCACCGATAACATCTGGATCGAGAAGGGTTCCTTCAAGATCCGCAAGATTGTTGAGAGCTACATTACGACCTTGAATCAGCCTGGATCACCCCCGGTTACTTATCCGGCAACAAGGGTTTCCATATTTCCGCAAGTCCAATTGAACCAACCCATACCAGATTCTGCTTTTCACTTTACACCGCCACCCACTGCGCACCTCGTTCCGGCATTTCACCAGTATCACCTGCAGCCCTCTCCACGGCCAAAACCAGCGGCGATCTACGGGCTCATCCTGAAGTCTTTCTCCGGGTCGCAGGTTGCGCTCAGCCAGTTTCGAGGGCACGCCATCCTGATAGACCTATGGGCCACATGGTGTGCTCCCTGCTACGAGGCGTTCCCGGAGCTTGAGAGTATCTGTCATCAGACCCGAGGGACAGGCCTGGCGATCGTCTCTGTAGATCAGAGCGACATCGCGAAGGACGCGCAAGTCTACATTGAAAAAATGCACTATCCCTGGCAGAACCTCCACGACGATGGAGAGATCGAAAGAGTTTTTGGAGGTAAAGCAGTCCCTCGAACTATATTGATCACCGATAAGGGCGAAATCGTCTTTGACGAGGTAAGCCCTACAGAGCAGCAGCTTCGCGCAGCGATTGCGCGGCTAGGCCCTCCTTACGCTGCGGCCCTGGCCCGCAAGTGAAGCGACCCATCAAAGTCCTGTCATCAGACGGACCCAAGTTTCGCGTGGCGCGCCAGGAGGCTTCCTGCCAATGCAAGCCCCTGGCTTTCGATCCTTCCCTTAATTACTCTGACTTGAGAGATGCCATGTCGATGGAGAAGCGGTACATCACGTCGGACTTCAGCAATCGGTCGTAGGCTTCGTTGACCTTCGGGATGGGGATGACTGCGACCTCGCAAGTGATGTTGTGTTCACCGCAGAAATCGAGCATCTCCTGGGTTTCGGCGATGCCGCCGATGAGCGAGCCGGAAAGGCTGCGGCGCCTGATCAGCAGGCTGAAGGCCGCAACCTCGAAGCGTGTTATAGTGCTGCAATGCGCCCTCAACCTCTCATCGCGGTAACTGACGTGGAAGCCAGCAGCCGATGGTACCAGCGTCTGCTGGGCTGCCGGAGTTTTCATGGAGGGTCCCAATACGAGCAACTGGTTTCAAATGGCCAGCTGGTCCTTCAGCTCCACTCCTTCGAAGTTGAACACCATCACGGTCCGATTGGCAACCGCAATGACAAGCCCTATGGAAACGGCGTCCTGCTCTGGTTCGAAGTGGACGACTTTGACGCGGTGATGCAGCGCGCCGCCGAGATGGGCGTGGAAATCGTGCTGCCCAAACATCGCAACCCTCCGGATGGCGACGGCGGGCCGAATCATTGGGAGTGCTGGATGCGAGATCCGGACGGATACACCGTCGTGGTAGCCAGTCCGTATGGGACAGCCGACGGAACCTGGCAACCGGAGCACGGGAATCCCTGGGCATGAAAGGAAATGCCTTCGTTGTTGGCGCAGGATTGCCCGGTTACTTGCGGTATTGCTCGTCGCTGACCTGTTCAAACCAGTCGACGGGCTTGCCGTCAAGCACCTCGTGAACGGCGATGTGCGTCATGGCCATGGTGGGCGTGGCGCCGTGCCAGTGCTTCTCACCTGGCTGGATCCAGACCACGTCGCCCGGCCGGACCTCCTCAATCGGGCCGCCCCAGCGCTCGACCCAGCCGCAGCCGGAGGTGATGATCAGCGTCTGCCCCAGCGGGTGCGTGTGCCATGCCGTCCGCGCGCCCGGCTCAAAGGTGACGCTGACGCTCATCACGCGCGCCGGTTCGGGGGCCTGGATGAGCGGGTCGATGCGTACCGTGCCGGTAAACCAGTCGGCGGGTCCCTTCTCGGAGGGTTGTGAACCCAATCTTTTGATTTCCATGATGAACCCCTTTGGTTGAAGGTAACACGCGTTTGCCCGGGGGGGGCACACCCTGCGCGGCGGCCGGAGCGCCGCTGGAGCTCGAGCCGGGGAACACATTCCTGACCATCAGCAATTGCTCATTCGCTCGATTTGCTCGGGATACCGCGCCCCCGGATGGTGATCTTTGAGGTTGCGGTTCATAGCATCTGTCGAAATTCCTCGATGCTGACTCTGAGGTCGGCTATGATTCCGCGCAAGGTTTTCCTTTTCAGATCCCTGGAGTGTACAGGTATCACCACCCGCGCACCGTCGAGGCCCCGAACGTAGATCGCGTGGCTGCCGCGCTGGCGGCGAAACTCGAATCCAAGGCGTTGCGCAACACGCGCTGCTTGTTTTGGGGTGACGGCGGGCAATTCCGCGCTCAAGCCGTGACCTCAACCGGCTTGATCAGAATATCTTCCTTGGGAATTGGCAATCCATCTTCAACCAAACTTTCGAGGTAGAGTCCGATAGCCTCACGAATGTTTTGGACGCCCTCTTCGATGGTCTCGCTTTGGGTATGGCATCCGGGCAGGGTAGGGCAAAAGACGTGATAACCGCCTTCTGCTTCCTTCTCAAAAATGACCGTGTAGCGGTGCGACATCAATTGCTCCATTACTGCGTATTATAGCTTATTTCCTCCGATTTGCCGCTCAGCGGCCGCTCATTCGCTCGATTTGCTCGGGATACCGCGCCCCCTGGATGGTGATCTTTGAGGCGGCGCTTTCGATCTCCCGCAGATCATCAGGCGCGAGTTAGACAACTGCCCCCAGAAACAAATTATAGCCTGTCTGCCCGTCGGCATTTTGCTGGGTCCTACTCGGCCGGGCCATTTGCAGAAAGAAGCATTTTGCAGTTTTCTCGCGGCGTGGTTACAATGGGCGGCATGACACTCGAAACGAAGGGACTGAACGATCTCGACCTGGTTCAGCCGCCTGCGGCGCTTGCGGAAATTGAGGCCCGGACCCGCGACATGGGATTTGACATGGCCTCCGAACCCCGCACGGGGGCGCTGCTGCGCGCGCTTGCGGCTTCAAAGCCCGGCGGCCGGCTGCTGGAGCTTGGAACGGGCACGGGCGTGGCGACCGCATGGATACTGGCCGGGATGGACGCGGGTTCAACCCTGGCCAGTGTTGATTTCGATCCCAATCATCAGCAGGTGGCGCGCGAGTTTCTGGGCGGCGACAGCCGCCTGATGCTGGTGCTTGAAGACGGGCTCGGGTTCCTGAAGCGCCAGCCGGCAGGCAGCTATGACTTTGTGTTTGCCGATGCCATTCCCGGCAAGTACGAGGGGCTGGAGGAAGGCCTGAAAGTCGTAAAGCCCGGCGGCGTTTACATCGTCGATGACATGTCGTTTCTTGCCAAGTGGCCCAAAGCCCACGTGGAAAGGGTCTCTCTGCTGATCCATCAACTGGCCGGCGACGATCGTTTCGCCATTGCGCCGCTCGACTGGGCCACCGGCGTGATTGTTGCCGTCAGGCGATAACGGCAATCCGGACCCATTCGCGTGCGCCGTGGCGCCCCACCGCTAAAGTTGACGGCCCAGAACGAGCGAGAGGTTCTTGAGAATCCGCTCCACGTGCGAGCCGTGCCAGTAGACGCGGTTGCAGCCCACGCAG
>JBAUWE010000099.1:0-14061 GCA_049583595.1 Terriglobia bacterium | reverse complement strand
GTTTTTGACATGAGCAACCTGGGCCCCCAATCGCTCAGTGCGTCCACTCCGCAAAAGGCGCAGGGATTTGTTCCCACGGAGTGGTACCCGACCGCGCTTGCGGCTGATGGAAGCGATCTGATGATTGTCACCGGAAAAGGCCAGGGATCCGGACCGAATGCAGGTCCGCTGGTCAAGGCACGGCCGAGAGGAAAGAGAAGTTATCCCTACATTGCCGCATTGCTGCATGGTTCGGTTACGGTAGTGGGCATGAGCGATGTCCAAGACCGTCTTGCCGAATTTACTCATGAGGTTGAGCTCAGCAACCTGATGCAGGCAAAGTCCAGAGATAAGGTTCTCTTCAATGGCGGCAAGAGCCCCATCCACCACGTGATTTACATCATCAAGGAGAACCGCACGTACGACCAGATATTCGGAGATCTGAAGCCCGGCAACGGCGATCCTTCCCTGTGCATGTACGGCGAAAACATCACGCCAAACCAGCACGCGCTGGCAAAGCAGTTTGGCGTTGTCGACAACTTCTATTGCAGCGGCGAAGTCTCGGGCGACGGGCATGTCTGGTCGATGGCTGCGATCACCAGCGATTATAACGAGCGGACCTGGCAGATTGGTTACCGTAGCGGGGAACGGACGTATGACTTTGAGGGCGAAGTCCTCGGGCACAATCCGCTTGCTGAAAACATTCCCGACGTTGACGACCCGGGCACGGGATACATCTGGGCGGACGTTGCGCGCAACGGTTTGACTCATCGAAACTATGGAGAATTTGTCACGACACACTGGTGTGACAAGGGTGCAACAGGCGCTTCGCCCAGGGCTGGAACCCCGCTCGCTTCTCGCGGCGCCTGCCGCCAGAAGGCGATCCTCCCGGGCCGGCCTTTGCCTCCCGACGTAGGTGATCCGCGTGGTTCCGCCAGCCCCTGGCCCTGGCCTGTTCCGATGATTGCCTACGACGAGGCCACCAAGCCCGAACTGCAGGGACACTTTGACCCGAAGTTTGCCGATTTCCGGCTCGACTATCCGGACCAGTTTCGCGCCGACGAATTCCTGAACGAGTTCAACCAATTTGTTAAGGCACGCCAGGCGGGGCACGGCGAGACCCTGCCGCAGTTTGTGATTCTCCGGCTGCCGGATGACCACACGGCAGGCACGTCCCCTGGCATGCCGAGCCCTTCGGCTTCCATTGCCGACAACGACCTGGCGGTGGGCCGGGTGGTTGACGCAGTTTCGCACAGCCCTTACTGGGACGACACGGCGATCTTCGTTCTGGAAGACGACGCCCAGGATGGGCCCGACCACGTGGACGCTCATCGCAGCACCATGCTCGTGATCAGCAAATATTCCCAAGGCTCTGCCAGCCAGCCCTTCGTTGATCATGATTTCTACACGACGGTCAGCACGATTCGTACCATGGAATCCCTGCTGGGCCTGCCGCCCATGAACAACAACGATGCGCAGGCGCCGGTGATGGTCCCTGAATTTTCGGGGTCCGGAAACCAGCCCGCCTTTACCGCCGATTACCAGAACCAGAAGAACGGGCTGATCTACCAAAAGAATTTGCCTGGAGCGCCCGGTGGGCGGGCATCTGCGCGGATGGACTTTGTTCATGCTGATCAGGCAAATGCCGCGGAACTCAACCGGATCCTGTGGCGGGAGCTGAAAGGCAACGTTCCCATGCCCAAGCCACGGCACGTCGTCTTCCGGTAGTCAGCATAGGGAGCAGTGATTGGATGGGCGTCGTAGCGCCGGCCCCTGTAGGTGTTGCCTGTCGGGTGCCGGTGTTGCCGCCTGCCTGTTACGGCGATTTTCCCTCCAGTTCGTCGGCCAGTGCGCCGGCATTATAGACCTTGCGCAGCGCTTCGATAATGGCCGTCGTGGCCACGGCCACGGAGCGATTGTCCTTCTCGTTGTAGACAAAGTAGCCGACCAGGCTTTCGATGTTCCCGTCGAAGATCACTCCCACCACATTGCCGTTGCGGTTGATCACAGGCGATCCGGAGTTGCCGCCCACCACGTCGCAGGTGGTCACAAAATCCAGCGGCGTTTTCAGCTCAAGTTTACCTTCTGACTTCCGCCAGAGTTCAGGCAGGTTGAAAGGCGGCTTGAGGTCAAAGCCGTAGGTGCGGTCGTAGAGGCCGTAGAACGTCGTGTGCGGCGGCGCCTGGGTTCCATTCATCGGGTAGCCCTTGACGGTGCCATAAGCCAGTCGCAGGGTGAAGGTTGCGTCGGGATAAGCACTCTTGCCGTACACCGCGAAGCGCGCTTTGCCGATCTTTTCTCCCGCGTGAGTTACAATGCTTTCAATGTTGTCTTCGTGCCACCTGATCATCGCAAGGATCTCCGGATTGATTCTCCGGGCGAGGGCGATCAGCGGGTCTTTGGAGGATTTGACAGCGGCCTCGCCGCCCTCAACCAGCGATTTGCGGAACGCCGCGTCACCCATTTTCGTTCCTGCAAAAGCCTCGCGCGCCGCTTCCTGCGGAGATTTTCCCTGGAGGGCCGCCTGCACAAACGGGTCATTCGGGCCGAGTTCCACACTCGATTGCGCCAGGGTGCTGGCCAACATCGCCTGCTCCAGGGGAAGATAGGACGGTGCAGGTGAAAAGATCTGATACCGCAGGGAAGGGAGCTGCGAATCGTGAAAACCCGGGAGACGTTCGCCATCCGGCTTCTGCACCTGCTGGACGTAGAGAACGATGGTCAGCGCTCTATTGGCCAGCGGAGCTCCGCCGATTGACCGGAAGCGGTAGGGCTTCAGGTTCGCAGCCAGGGTCTTTTCCGCCGCCGCAATTTCATCCCAGGCAGTTCCGTATTTCTTTTGCCACTCGGGATTGGCCGCAACCCGGCCGCGAAATTCCTTCTCCTCTTTTTCCTTTTTGGCCATCAGCGCGGGGTTGCGCAGACCATTTTCCATTCCGGTATAGGCCTTCAGCGAATTCTGGAGGAAGAAGATGCTGCTGGAAGCCTGCCGTGCCTGCTCCGCTCCCAGGGCCGAATATTTTTGAAGGGTTGCGAGACGATGGTTGAGGATCTGGATGGTGAGCGGGAACATATGGTCTCGCAATAGTTCAAGTTGGGCCAGCGTATCCTGCCGGCCTGTAGAGCCGGGATTGCCGGAGACAAAGACCAGCGCATCGTCCGCCGGCCCCTGGGGGTCCCACCTCAGGTAGTTCCTGCTTTCGACGGGCTTGCCGTTTTCGTAAACCCGGAAAAGCGCGAAATCGAGGTCGTAGCGCGGGTAGGTAAAGTTGTCCGGATCGCCGCCGAAGAAGGCAATCTGCTGTGAAGGGGCAAAGACCAGCCGCACGTCGGTATACTTCTTATATCGATAGAGCCAGTATTCGCTTCCCTGATAGAGTTGAACCACGTCCGAGCGCAGGCCGGTGGAACCGAGGCTCTCCTTTTGTATCCCGGCGATTTCGGCGCGGCGGGCCTTCAGCGCCTCTGTGTCGGTCATGCCGGGCTTCACGGCCGCCATCACGCGGGCCGTAACGTTTTCCATTGAAATCAAAATGTTCAGCTCCAGATCGGGGCACTTCAACTCCTGCGCTTCGGTCCGGGCGTAGAAAACTCCGCTGGCATAGTCGTGCTGCGGCGTAGAGAGTTTCTGCAACTGGAACAGCGCCACGTGATGGTTGGTCAGCACCAGGCCGTGCGGGCTGACGAACGATCCCGAGCCGCCGTCGTTGAAGCGCACGCTCGAGAGGCGAACGTGATCGAGCCAGGCTTTGGCTGGCGTGAACCCGTATCGCTGCTTCAGTTGCCTGGCCGGCGGATTGTCAAACGTCCACATGCCTTCGTCTGCAAATACACTCGTACTCAGCGCAACAACCGCCGCAGTGAACAACAGAACTGAAATCGCGATTTGCCACGGGTGGTGTTTGAAATGACGCATCGTTTCTCTCGTCCTTTCCAGAGATTATTCGCTGCAGCCGCCACGACTGATGGCGCGTCTGCGGGACCTTGCGGGGGCCGGAACCGCCCACTCAGAACCATCTGCGATCGGGGCTCAGGCGGTTCCCCCGGAAACCTGCTGGATGGCAGGCGAAGCTATGGGCCCAGAAGTTCAAAATAGCGGATGACGGATTCGATGCCACCAAAGAAATTAGGCAGATGGAACTTCTCATTGGGAGCGTGGAGGTTGTCGTCCGGAAGGCCGAAACCCATCATGATGCTTGGTATTTTCAAATGCTGAAGGAAAATGCCGACGATGGGAATGGACCCGCCGGAGCGCATGTAAACAGTTTTCTTCCTGAAAACGCCTTCCATGGCTTTTGCGGCCGCTTCGATGTAGGGGCTGTCGGTTGAAACCACTGAAGCGGGCGCTGCGCCGAGGTCGCGCACTTTAGTCCTGATTCCCCTAGGCGTGTGTTTTTTCACGGCTGCGGTGAACTGCCGGAGCACTTTCTTCGGATTCATCTCCGGAACCAGGCGCATGCTGATTTTGGCCGTGGCCACGGCGGGGATCACCGTCTTGGCGCCTTCGCCGACGAAGCCGCCGCGAATGCCGTGCACTTCAAGAGTCGGCCTCGCCCACGTGCGCTCCAGCACGGAGAAGTTTTTCTCACCCGTCAATGCCGAAGATCCGACTTCCTTTTTTAGAAAGGCGCTCTCTTTGAAGGGCAGCCGCTTCCAGGCTTCCAGTTCTTTTCGGCTGGGCTTGCGCACGTCTTCGTAAAAACCGGGAATGCGGATTTTGCCGTCGGGACCCTTGAGTCCTGCAATAATTTCCGCCAGCGCCTGCATGGGATTGGGGGCGGCTCCCCCATAGACGCCTGAATGCAGATCGTGGCTGGCCCCGCGGGCTTCCACTTCCGTGTAGATCAGGCCGCGCAGTCCGGTGGTGAGTGTCGGCAGGCCGGGCGCAAACATCTCGGTATCACAAACGACGGCAGCGTCGGCTTTCAGGCGTTCCCTGTTGAGAGGAACGTACTCCTCGATGTGTTCACCGCCAACCTCTTCCTCGCCTTCGATGAGGAACTTGACGTTGATGGGCAATTTTCCTTCGCTTCGCAGGAAGCATTCCACCGCCTTCAGCAGGATGTAAGTCTGGCCTTTGTCATCGGAGGACCCACGGGCAAAGATGTCTTTCCCGCGGATGGTGGGCTCGAACGGCGGCGACGTCCATTCTTCCAGCGGATCGGGCGGCTGGACGTCATAGTGGCCGTAGAGCAGAAGGGTGGGTTTGCCCGGCGCCTCCAGCCACTCCGCGTAAATCAGCGGATTCTGGCCTGGCTTACCTTCGATGATTTCGACGCCGCGCATGCCCATTGCGCGAAGTTCATGGGCAATGGATTCGGCCGTGCGGCGGATATCCGGCTTGTTTTCCGGCAGCGTGCTGATGCTGGGAATTCTGAGCAGTTCCTTTAAACCGTCCAGGAATTGTTCCTTGTTCGCTTGCAAGTAATCAATGGAAGAGGTTGCCACAATCTGCTCCTTGGGAAGGGGTGGCGTAGCCGGAGCATACGGTCTCCCGGTTGCGCGGTGATGAATTAACAACCCAGTCTACTCTTTGCCATTGTGTGCGTCAATTTGGCCTGTTCGCCGGCAAGCCTCGCGAATTGTAGGGGCGGCTTCACGCCGCCACGCGGCGGGGCAAAGCCGCCTTTACTCAGGGACAGGTTCGAGGGCATCACATACATGGAAGCTGGAAGATGGGGCTGGGTGGCAGGCTACAGGCTAGGCGTTGACCGGTCAATTCTCCGGTTTGTTTTAGGTTTGTTTTTTCGGCATCGTTTATTTTCAACAACATCGGTAGCTTTGTTTTTAGCTTTGTTTTTTCCACAGGAACGTGTTTTCAACAACTTCTCCGCTTTGTTTTTAGCTTTGTTCCGGTTTGTTTTTCAGGCCGATCCTTTGTTTTCAATAACCTCTCCGGTTCGTTTTTTAAAATAACATCTTTTCTTGTCCCATTTGTCCCAGAATCCGCCCCCCGAGGCAATCTAAAGACTACCACGCTAGGCCACGGATGTCAAGGAAATTCGCAGACTGTCGGGTAAAGTAACAAGCTGACTGGGCTGGGTCTCGAACCTTGGAGAATCTGCGCTACCCTACTGCACCCCTTGTGTTGATAGGCGGCGGTAGGTCCGCGGACCTCAGAAAACGGAGGACCGCGCTACCCTGCTTCTTCCTCGCGATGCGAGTATCGTTTCTGGACGACGAGCAGGTAGTGGAAACCCGAGGCCGCAGTGATGGCGGCGGCGAGGAAGGTGCAAATTTCAACCACTGCGCCCGTCACCCACGGAACCCGGGCCAGGAGACAAAGCGCCGAGAAGATCGTGACCGACTGGATCGCCGTCGAGGCCTTGCCCAGGGCGGTGGGATAAAATGGACGGTAACCCGCCACCAGGACGATGAGCAGGGCGGTAATCAGGATGACGGCGTCACGGCTCAACACCATGATGGTGAGCCACCAGGGCAGGGCGCCCCGGAATGACAGCGTCACAAACGCGGTGCTCATCAGCACCTTGTCGGCGATAGGGTCGAGCGCTACTCCGAGCGGCGAGACTTGCCGGAAGACCCTGGCGACCGTGCCGTCAAGAATGTCAGAAAACGCGGCAGCGGCCATCACCGCAAGCGCCCCAACATCGTGCCGGCCCACCACGAGAATGGCGAATACGGGAACAAAGGCCAGGCGCAGGATGGTAATCTGGTTGGCCGTTGTGAGCACGCGTGAAGACATGGATGGTTACACCAGCAAAGTTGTCAGTGCTAAATATGATCAGTCCAGCGGCCTGGTCAGACGCGATAGGTTCCGGGATTCGAAACTAATTTCAATTCCGGCTCGCTGCGCTTCTGGACCTCTTCCAACGTAACTCCCGGCGCCAGTTCCCGAACGAGCAGCCCTCCCGGCGTTATTTCAATCATGGCCAGTTCCGTCACGATGGATTGGACCACGCGCGTTCCCGTCAGCGGCAGGGTGCACTTCCTCAGAATTTTCGGCCGCCCGTCCCGCGTTGTATGTTCCATGGCAACGATGACGCGTCGGGCGCCTGAAACCAGGTCCATGCTGCCGCCCATGCCCTTCACCATCTTGCCGGGAATCATCCAGCTGGCCAGGTCACCCTGCTGGTCAACCTCCATGGCCCCCAGCACCGTCAGGTCAATGTGGCCGCCGCGAATCATGGCGAAGGACTCGGCGCTGGACATATAAGCGGTGCCGGGAAGCTCGGATACGGTTTCTTTTCCGGCGTTGATCAGGTCGGGGTCCACTTCGTCTTCAAGCGGGAAGGGACCCACGCCCAGCATGCCGTTTTCCGACTGCAGAATCACTTCGATGCCGGAAGGAATGTAATTGGAGACCAGAGTCGGGATCCCGATTCCAAGATTGACGTAGAAGCCGTCCTGGAGTTCCTGCGCCACCCGCCGCGCAATCAATTCCCGTCTATCCATCAGGCTTTTTCCCTTACCGTCCGCCGTTCAATCCGCTTCTCGTAATGAACGCCCTGCAGAATGCGGCTGACGTAGATTCCCGGGGTGACGATGGCGTCGGAATCGAGATCTCCGAGTTCGACCAGTTCCTCAACTTCCGCAACGGTAACCCGTGCCGCCGTGGCCATCATGGGATTAAAATTTCGCGCCGTCTTGCGATAAACCAGGTTGCCCCAGCGGTCGCCTTTCCAGGCTTTGACCAGGGCGAAATCCGCCGTCAAAGCGTTCTCCAGAACGTATGGGCGGCCTTCGAACTCCCTGATTTCTTTCCCTTCGGCCACAACGGTTCCGACGCCGGTGGGGGTGTAGAAGGCCGGAATGCCCGCGCCGCCGGCGCGAATCCGTTCAGCAAAGGTCCCCTGAGGGTTCAATTCCAGGTCGATTTCGTTATTCAGCACCTGGTCTTCCAGCACTTTGTTCTCGCCCACGTAAGTTCCAATAAGTTTCCGGACCTGGCGCGTCTGGAGAAGGCGGCCCAGGCCGAAGTCGCTGATGCCGGCGTTGTTGCTGATGACGGTCAGGTCCCTGACGCCCTTGCGATGGAGAGCGTCAATCAGATTTTCAGGAATCCCGCAAAGCCCGAAGCCACCCGCCATGATGGTGGCGCCATCGGGGATGTCGGCAACGGCGGCGTCGGCGTTGGTGCAGACCTTGTTCATGTGCGCCCCGTTTTCTCCTTCAGCCGTGTTGCCTGGCCCAGGCTAAACCCGTGGTCCGGTTCAATCCTTTTCGCGCAACCGCTCGCGCAGTTTGCGCGCCTGGTCGAATTCGCGCTCAAGCTCCCGCGTGCTGAGATGTGTTTTTATGGTATCAAGTTTTTGGATCATTGCGTCGAGAGCGGACCGAATATTTTCAATGTTGGTCAGGCAGATGTCGCGCCACATCGAATAAGGGCTTTCGGCCAGGCGAGTTAGATCGCGGAACCCGGAGCCCGCCAGTTGCAGCGGCAGGTTTGCCTGGCCGGTTTTTTCCTCCATCATGGCGGCCAGTCCCGTTGAAAGAAGCTGCGGCATGTGTGAAAGGTAGGCCACGGCCACGTCGTGGCCGGCGGCGTCCATCACCCAGGGTTGCGCTCCAAGCGACTCGACAAGACGGACAAATGCCTTGGCGCGCGCGTCTTCCATGTCCGTCGCAGAAGCTGGAACAAGGGCGTAACAGGCGTTTCGAAACAACTCCGCGTCAGCAAACCGAAAGCCGGAGCGTTCCTTGCCAGCCA
Organism: Terriglobia bacterium; assembly: GCA_049583595.1. Lineage (GTDB taxonomy): Bacteria > Acidobacteriota > Terriglobia > UBA7540 > UBA7540 > SCRD01. Next base: position 5,414 of record JBAUWE010000099.1, on the reverse strand, counting down.
GAGGATGCCCGCCCAGGAACATCGCCCCGCCGGGCGGCAATTCCTTTGCCTGCTGCAGGATGCGCTGCTTGGTGCTGCCGACGTCGGTGATGAGCGCCTGCGGAGGGACGGACGATTTCAACCGCGGCAGGTATTCGAGGATTTTCCCGACAGGGGTGGCCAGGATCACCAGGTCGGCGTTTCGTGCGGCTTCTTCGATGTCCTTCGCGGCTTCATGGACGGCCCCGGATTCAACTGCTTGCTTCAGAACGTCCGGGACGTCAAATCCCACACGCCGTGCGGTGTAACCCAGCTGCCGCAGAGCCAGCGCCCAGGAACCTCCGATGAGGCCCAGCCCGACAATAGAGATCCGCTTGAAAAATGGTTCGGTAGGTTCCACGGGGAATCATTCCCTTGCGCGGCGGGGAATCAGATGGTTCGTCCCACCGCGGGTGCGATCATTCGTAATTCTTGCATCAGTTGTTCAAACTGTTCCAGGTAGAGCGACTGCGCGCCGTCGCTCAGCGCCTTTTCCGGATCCGAGTGGACCTCAATCAGCAGGCCATCGGCTCCGGCGGCCACGGCGGCGCGGGCCATGGGGGAAACCTTGTCGCGCCTCCCGGTGCCGTGCGAGGGGTCCACCACAATCGGCAGGTGAGAAAGTTTCTGGATGACCGGAATGGCGGAAATATCCAGCGTGTTGCGGGTGGCGTTCTCGAAGGTTCGAATGCCGCGCTCGCACAGGACCACGTTGTAGTTGCCACCGGACATGATGTATTCCGCTGAGAGCAGCAGCTCTTCGATGGTGGCGGAAATGCCTCGCTTCAGCAGGACCGGCTTTGAAACCTTTCCCAGCTCCTTGAGCAGATTGTAGTTCTGCATGTTGCGCGCGCCCACCTGGAAGACGTCAACGTAGTCGAGCATGGCGGGAATCTGCGTGTGGTCCATGACTTCGGAGACGACCAGCAGGCCGTAGCTGTCCGCGGCCTCGCGCATCATTTTGAGGCCGGGCAAGCCCAGGCCCTGAAAGCTGTAAGGGGAAGATCGGGGCTTAAAAGCTCCGCCACGAAGAACAAGCGCGCCCAGTTCCCTGACACGGGCCGCGATGGCATCCATCTGGCTTTCACTCTCGACGCTGCACGGGCCGGCCATCACAACCACCTGCTCGCCGCCCACGGCGACGTCCTTGCCCAGCTGGATCACCGAGCCTTCCGGACGGAAGTGGCGGCTAGCCAGCTTGTAGGGCGCCGTGATCCTGACGACCTCTTCGACCCCGTCGATCAACTCAATATCGCGCGTATCAAAGTCAATTTTTGCGCCGACGGCTCCGACCACGGTCTGCCGCATGCCCGTGGAGCGGTGGGCGTCAAAGCCCATTTTCATCAATCGGTCAATGACATGCTGGATTTGTTCTTCCGTCGCGCCTTCTTCCATCACTACCACCATTGCCGTTACTCCTTGGTCTCTTTCGCTTCGGCCGAAGATTCCATCGAGTGGCGCTCCAGAGACCTTGCTTCATCAATGATACGCTCAAAAAGGCGGCGGACCGCGGCATCATCGAGCGGGCCGGGATTGGACTTCACGATGTTACGCAGGATATGAGCTTCCCGGTCCGGCTGCCAGGCCGCCAAATTCAACGTCTTCTTCAAGTGTCCGATTTCCACCGCACACTTCGAGCGCTCATTCAGCAGCTTCACCAGTTGTTGGTCGATTTCGTCAATTTTCTTGCGCCAGTCGTCCAAATCGCTCATGCAGGTGAACTCCCTGTGCCTTGTTTGAGCCAGCGTACGTAGCGTTCTATAGAGGCTGCGCCCTCACTGGAGAAATGTTCTTCGACGGTTCGAACCACCGCGCTTCCCACAACCGCAGCATCCGCCAGTTCCTGTATCGAACGGACTTGCTCCGGGCTGGAAAGGCCGAAGCCGACGGCAAGCGGAAGCCGGGTCATCTTCCTGACCCGTTCGATCAGCGGCCGGGTGCTCTGTGACATCTGGCTGCGCTCGCCCGTCACGCCGGCGCGCGCAATCAGATAGAGAAAGCCTGTGGAAGCCCGGGCCACGCGCTCCAGCCGTTCATCGGTTGAAGTGGGCGCGGCAAGGAAAATAGTATCCAGGTTCCACTTTCGCATCGTTTCAATGTAGGGGCCGGCCTCTTCCGGTGAGAGATCAACGGCGAGCACTCCGTCTGCGCCGGCCTTGCTGGCGTCGCGAGCGAACTCTTCCAGGCCGTATTGCAGGATCGGGTTGTAATAGCTGAAAAGGACCAGCGGGGCTTTGACCCGCTTTCTCCATTCCGGTATCGCTCCGAGCACCTTGCGAAGGCTTGTACCGCTCGCCAGCGCGCGCTCCGATGCCCGCTGGATGACAGGGCCGTCCGCCAGCGGGTCAGAGAAGGGAATGCCCAGTTCGATGATGTCCGCACCACCGGCTTCAATGGCTTCGAGCAGGCTGCCCGTAGCCTCAAGGGACGGGTCGCCGGCGGTCAGATAAATTACCAGGCCTTTGGCATTGGCCTCGCCGAGTTGCCGGAACTTCTCCTGAATTCGCGATGTTGAAAGTGTAGGCATGTCGAGCGAAATCGATTCCTGTTGGCTTTACAAAATTCCCGCGGACTGGAAAATGCCCAGGTCCTTGTCACCGCGGCCGGAAAGATTGACGACAAAGATCGTTTCCTTCCCGGCGCCGGGGGCGCGCTTTACCACTTCCGCCAGCGCGTGCGAAGATTCGAGCGCGGGAATAATTCCTTCCGTACGGGCCAGCAGGCGGGCGGCCTCCAGCGCTTCCTGGTCCCCGGCATCAGTATATTCCACACGTCCCTGCTGGTGGAGCAACGCGTGTTCGGGCCCGACGGCCGGGTAGTCAAGGCCGGCTGAGACCGAGTGCGTTTTCGATATCATGCCGTCCGCGTCCTGCAGCACGTAAGTGTAGGTGCCGTGCAGCACGCCCGGTTTGCCGCCGGAAAAGCGCGCCGCGTGCTCACCCAGGTCGAGCGACCGCCCGCCGGCCTCGACGCCCACCATTTTGACCTGGGCGTCGGGAATGAAGTCATAGAACAGCCCGATGGAATTGCTGCCACCGCCCACGCAGGCAATGAGGCAGTCCGGCAGCCGTCCCGCAAGTTCGAGAATCTGCCGGCGGGTTTCCTGCCCGATGACGCGCTGGAAATCACGAACCATCATCGGGTAGGGGTGCGGCCCGAGCACCGAGCCCATCAGGTAGTGAGTGTCTTCAATGTTGGCAACCCAGTCGCGCATGCCCTCATTGATGGCGTCCTTCAGCGTTCTGGAGCCGGAGCTGACTCCCGCCACTTCCGTGCCCAGCAGGCGCATTCGGAAGACATTCGGCGACTGCCGGGCCATATCTTCTTCGCCCATATACACGCGGCACTCGAGGCCCAGAAGCGCCGCCACCGTCGCCGTCGCTACTCCGTGCTGTCCGGCCCCGGTTTCGGCAATCAGCCGCGTCTTGCCCATACGCACTGCCAGCAGTCCCTGGCCGATGCAGTTATTGATCTTGTGAGCGCCGGTGTGGAGCAGGTCTTCCCGCTTCAGATAAATCTGCGCGCCGCCCAGATGCCTGGTCAGACGTTCGGCATGGTAGAGCGGCGTGGGGCGTCCGGCGTAGTAGCGCAGCAGGCGCTTAAATTCCGCCTGGAACGCGGCATCGTCCCTGGCCTCCCGGTAGGCGCGCTCAAGCTGCTCGATGGGGTGCATGAGGGTTTCCGGCACGTAGCGTCCGCCAAATTCTCCAAAGCGTCCGCGACCGTCAGGCCCGGTTGTTGTCCGTTGCGCGTCCGGCATGCTGTTCACTTCCATTTCAACACAGATGAATCAGAGATTGCGGTCCGCTTCCTGCACCGCAGCGAAAAATGCGCGGAGCAGTGCAGGGTCCTTTTGCCCCGGCGCGGATTCCACGCCGCTTGCCAAATCGACGGCGTAGGGGCGAACTCCCCGAATGGCGCGTCCCACGTTGTCGGGATTCAAACCGCCAGCCAGGATGATGGCGCCATACCTGTTGGCGTCGCGCGCCAGTTCCCAGTCAAATTGATTTCCTGTTCCGCCGCTCAACTGGGGATGAAAGGCATCCAGAAGAAAGGCATTCGCTTGCAAGGCCGCCAGCGACTCAGCTTTGAAACCTTCTCCCACAGCCACCGCGCGGATCAAAGAGTAGCCGGCCGGCGGCCCGGCGGGCTCAGGGAGCTGTGGACCGTGGAGTTGAATGGCGCTAACTCCGGCTTCAGCAGCGACGGCGGCGACGTGGCCCATGTCCGTTTCGTTCGCGTAGACCCCGACCGGCACCACGAACGGCGGCAGGCGCTGGATGATGACGCGGGCAGCGTCCGGGGCAATATAACGCGGCGAGGGCCTGTAAAAGTTGAAGCCCAGCGCGTCAGCTCCAAGTTCAACGGCCAGCAACGCATCTTCAAGGAGCGTGATCCCGCAGACTTTGATCCTGGTTGGCATCGGGTCAGGCCCCGGCCATCTTCAGAGTTGGCGCGCTGCTGAGAAGCCGTGACAATTCTCCTCCCGGATCTGCGGCCAGCATCAGGTGTTCGCCGATCAGCACAGCGTTGAATCCCGCCTTGGCAAGCCTTTCCAAATCCACGCCGCTCCTGATTCCGCTCTCGCTGACGGCCAGGCACGCCGGGGGAATCTTCTCGCGAAGCCGGAAAGACGTTTCCAGGCTGACCTGAAGCGTGCTCAGGTTGCGATTGTTGATTCCGATGATTTGCGCGCCGGCGGCGATGGCTCGCTCCAGTTCCTCCGCCGTGTGAACCTCCACCAGCGCGGCCACATGCAGCCGTTCGGAAAGTGCGAGGAAATCCTTTAAATCCTTGTCCTCAAGCGCGGCGACAATCAACAGGAGTGCGTCAGCGCCCGCAGCCGCAGATTCGTAAACCTGGTATTCGTCAACGATAAAGTCCTTCCGAAGAATGGGAAGGCGGACGGCGCCGCGCACGGCCATCAGGTGATTGATCGATCCCTGGAAGAACTCCTCTTCCGTCAGCACGGAAAGTGCCGAGGCTCCCGCCTGCTGGTAGGATATGGCGATTTCCGGGGGCCGAAAGTCGGGCCGCAGCAGTCCTCGCGAAGGCGAGGCTTTCTTGAGCTCCGCAATCACGCTCAACTTCTTGCCAGAGAGCGCCCCGGCAAAATCACGGAAGTCGGACCGCGCTTCTGCCGCCTGGCGAAGGCCTGCCAGGGGAACGCTGGTGCGCACTTCCTCAATGCGACGCCGGCGGGCAGCGATAATGGTCCTTAAAACCTGACTTTCCTTCACCTTATTACCCCAACGCAGGTTGTCGTGCTCGAAGTGGAAAATAGCGACTGGGACAAATGTTTACTCTAACCTTGCCGAAGAGCCGAAGTCAACGTTGGAGCCGCTTTGCGGGGTATACTGGAGCGAGAGAGACTCAGCCGCCAACGGTGATGATGG
>JBAUWE010000098.1:0-5769 GCA_049583595.1 Terriglobia bacterium | reverse complement strand
CCCTGGTTGTAAATGATGATGTCGCTGAGCCGGACGTCTTCAATGGGATGGCCGGGAATGCCGCTGAGGATGGAACAGAAACGGCCACCCGTGTTGTGAGCCACCAGGTTGCTGATGCTGACGCGCCGCAACTGGCCGATCGCCCTGCCATCCGGGCCGCGCATCCGGCTGCCCAAACGCATGAAGATCGGAAGATCAGGAATGTCGCGCATGGTGATGTTGCTGACGGCAATGTCTTCAAGCAAAGCCCCGTCCACCGTCTCCAAGGCCAGCCCGCGGCAATGCTCGAAAACGCAATTCGAGATGGTGATGTTCTTGAATCCGCCGTTGGATTCCGTGCCACACTTGATGCGGCCGGTGGGGAAAGGCCTCTGGCCTTCAGGCCAGCGCTTGAACGTACCGTCGAGCAATGTCCCGAGCTGGTAGCCGCCGGTGACAAAGCAGTTGGTGATGGTCACATTTTCGGTGGAGCGCGCACAGCCCAGCGCCCAGGAGCTCTTGGGACAGATGCCGTCGTCCCAGGGCGAGTTCACGGTCAGGTTGGACACGCGCACGTTGTGGCAGCAATCGAAATCAACACCGTCGCGGTCGGTATCCATCACCACATTGTCCAACGTAAAATTATCCACGCCGGTGGCCAGGATGCAGAAGTGGCCGCCCTTCAGCATGGAGATATCACGGATGGTCACGTTGTGGCAGTTCTTCAGGCTGATGGCTTTGTCACCCACGCCCGGGTTGGATTCTCCGCGGCCGCGCGAGAGGCCTTTGCCCCAGATCAAACCGGGTCCGAGAATCGAAATGTCGTGGAGCCCCACGCCCCACAGCAGGGCATTGTGCCAGTGCCGGTGCCCGAAATCCTCGTACTCGCCGGCTTCGGGATTGTCTTCCGCCGCGTCATAATTGCCGCCCTGCCCGGTTTCTCCGGCCAGAATGGTGGCGCCACGGTCAAGATACAACGCGACGTTGCTCTTGAGTTGGATCGAGTAGCAGAGATAAGTGCCCGCAGGGAAAAACACCGTGCCGCCACCGTCGCGCTCCGCCGCTTCAATCGCCTTGTTGATGGCCGGGGTATCCACGGTCTTGCCGTCGCCCGCGGCTCCCATGGCGCGGACATTGAACACAACAGCGCCGTGCGCGCCATTCGTCGAGCCGGGCATCTGCCCTTTCGCAGGAAGACCGAGGCCGGCTGCGTGGCCCGAACCAGGAAGCAGCAGGTCCGCTGCGACCAATCCCGCTCCCAGGCCAAACATTTTTTGAAGTGCCTGTCGCTTGTTGATGCTGATGTTTGCTGTATTATCGTCCGCCATCAAAAACCCTCTCTTTACCGTAAAATGTGGATTTCTTCTATCCAATAAAGCTATGAATTCGAGGACGCCATCATATCGGGCGAAACTCCGCTGTGCAACCTCTTGCGGGCAGACTATGATCAGGTGACTGGTTGACGCCGGCTCTGACCGTTGTTATGATCGGCCGTTTTCAGGGGTGTGACGCATCCTTGTTTTTCCAAGGTCTTGTAAATTCAGTTCACGGATGTGAGCAAAGCCACAGGAGACACTGGGTGGCCAAGAGGGACAAACTCAAGTCCAAAGAGGGCAAATGAGCGAGGGCAAAAAAGAGGTCTATGACGTGCTCGTGGTGGGTTCCGGCGCCTCCGGGGGATGGGCGTGCAAGCGATTGGCAGAAGCCGGGCTGAAGGTTGCGCTGGTGGATGCCGGCCGGCAGCAGTCGGACAAGAATTTTAACGAACACGAACCCCAATTCAAATTGAAGTACCGCAATATGGCCCCCGATTGGATTCGCCGGACGAGGCCTCGGCAAAAAGACTGTTACGCCTGCATGGAGTACAACTACGACTGGTTCTGCAACGACCTGGGGGAGCCGTACACCACCGCCAAAGGCATGCCCTTCAGCTGGCAGGGGCGCATGCGGGTGACCGGCGGCCGCACCAACGTCTGGGCCCGGCAGAGTTACCGGCTGAGTGATCTTGATTTCAAAGCCGCCTCCCATGACGGTTACGGCGACGACTGGCCGCTCAGCTACAAAGACCTCGCACCCTATTACGACATCGTTGAAGAATATGTTGGCATCACCGGCATCCCGGAAGGCGTTTATGAACTGCCCGACGGGAAGTTCCAGCCGCCCATGGGACTGACCTGTGCCGAGACGCTGTTCCGCAAACGCGTGAAAGAAAAACTTGGCTGGACGGTCACGCTGGGGCGCTCGGCTAACCTGACGAAACCAACCAACGGGCGCGCCGCGTGCCACTACTGCGGCCCCTGCGAGCGCGGCTGTGTGACGCATTCCTACTTTAATTCTTTCTTCACAACCGTGGCGGACGCCTTGAAGTCCGGCAACTGCACCCATATTCCCAATGCCATGGTCTACAAGGTTCTGATGGACGCGGAGCGCAACCGCGCCAAAGGACTGCTTTATATTGATCGCAACACGCGGCAGCCCAGGGAAATTCACGGGCGCGCGGTGGCGCTGTGCGCGCAATCGCAGGAATCCGTCCGCATTCTGTTGAATTCAGGCACGCGGCAATACCCCAATGGCCTGGCCAACTCCAGCGGCGTGCTGGGCCACTACCTGATGGACCATCTGTGGGTGGCGGCCGGCGCCACCGCGGAGTTTCCCGAGCTCGGTGACAGGCCCAACCTGAACGGCCCCAACCGCCCGGACGGAATTTATGTGATCCGCTTTCGCAATACGGAGCGCGGCCCGAGATCGAAAAAGTTTCTGCGCGGTTACGGCTACCAGGGACGCGGGGGCACGAATTTTAACCAGGCAGCGCCGGGCTTCGGTGAGGCTTACAAGAAGGCGGTGGCAGACTCCAATATCACGGTGAAGATCAGCAGCTTTGGCGAATGCCTGGCACGCTGGGACAACTACGTAGAAATCGATCCGAACGTGGTGGACACCTACGGTATTCCGGCGCTGCGAATTCACATGAGCTTTGGCGACAATGAACACGCCATGATTCCCGACATGGCTGAAGCGGCGGTGCAGATGATGGAGGCCGCGGGTGGCCGCAATATTCAGCCGTTCACGGTCCCTGACCGTCAGCCCGGTTACGGCATTCACGAGGTGGGGATCGCACGGATGGGAGATAATCCCAGGAAGTCGGTGCTCAACCAGTTCCAGCAATGCCACGACATTCCGAACCTGCTGGTCCTGGACGGCTCGGGATTTACATCGAGCGCCTGCCAGAATCCCACGTTGACCATCATGGCGCTGTGCGTGCGCTCCTGCGACAATCTGATGCAGGAAATGAAGCGCGGAAATGTGTAGGCGGCCGGCGCCGCCCGGAAGATGCCAGCGGGCCGGCCTGGTGAATAGAGAGTGTGCGCCCGAGGGCACTACCTCAGAACGGGAAGCGGCATTACAGGTTGGATAGCCTGTGAGTTGCCCATCTGGTAGCCCTTGACGTGCTTGCTGGTGCTCTCATTGGGCATTTTGCCGCTCTTTTCCGGAAAGGTGGTTCCGCAGCCGGCGGTAAAAAGCGTCGCGAAAAGGATCACGGCTCCCATTAACAGACAGTATTTTGAATTCACAAGATTCCGTATCATTCTGGTCTCCTCGTTTGTAATATGATGGCGTAACAGATTGCTGAAAAACCCGTACCCTGCGGCACGGTGCCCTCGCGTTTTTCAACAGTCTCTTATTTTAGCCCAAGGCTTTCCGCTGCGCTATGGCCATGAGCAATCCCGGACGTAAAAGGAGCGCGCTGACTTCCCGCCCGGATTTTGTATGTCCGCAGAATCGAGCATGGAAAGGACGTGAACAAAAATGAGATTTGCAGCGATTCCAGCCACCGTCATCGTTGTCTTTTTATTGTTCGGCATTGCCATGATCCCGAGCGGTAAGAGCCAGGCAGCGCCGGAGCCGTCCGGATGGATCAACATTATGCCCGGCGCCGCCATGCAGCACTGGACGCGCGTCGCCATCCCGCCCGACCGCCCTTTGCCAAAACACTCCCAGTGGAGCGTGGATGCCGCAACCCATGCGCTGGTTTGCGCGGGCAACGGCGGGCACGAGTTTCTGCGTTATGACGGCCGGCAATTGGGCAATTTTCTGTTCCACGTTGAGTGGCGTCTGACCCGGCACGAAGGGAACAAAGGTTACAACAGTGGTGTGTTCGTGCGCAATAACAGCGATGCGAGCATCTGGTACCAGGCGCAGGTTGGAAATTCGAGCGGCGGCTACTGGTTTGGCTATGACGATCCTGCGGTAAAGGGTCCTATCAGCTTTAACCTGAAATCCCGGATGACCGCCAACCCCGTTAAGCCGGCCGGCGAATGGAACACGTTTGACATTCGCTGCGAGGGCAAAAAACTCATTCTCAAAGTGAATGGAACCGTGACCAGCGAATTCAACGAGTGCAGGAACCTGAAGGGCTATCTGGGCCTCGAAGCCGAAGGTTCCCGCATCGAGTTCCGGGACATGAGAATCAAAGTACTGAAGTGATGGAGCGGAACGAATGACCGAGCGGCTCCATTCGGCCTGGCGCCCGACAACAAACCGTCAGACCTTGCTGACTTCGAGCAGCAGGTGCTGGCGGAATTCCGCCTTCAGCCGGGGATTTGAGGCATCGACGGTCCCCAGGTCTTTCTGGTTCTCGTAGTCGAAAACCTGATAGTGGCCGGGATCCAGCCCCCGCAATTCAACCGCACCTTTCCAGCGAAAGCGCGGACCGGGCGCATAGAAAGCGTAATACATCTTGCCGTCTTTGCGGATGGCGTAGGCTTCGGGGAAATCGTAGCCGTAATTGTAAAGGTCGAGGAAGGTGCCGCTCGACAGCATCTCGCGATTGTAAATGGCCGTCCACTTCTTCCAGATCTTTTCCCTGGCGGGTGTCAGGTAGACACTCTTGAAATGCGGGCCCGGATCAGGCCACACAAACTTTGTGCCCACCACCCCGCCCGCTCCAACGGTTGAGGCAAAGTCGTCGCCCACGTCGATTTCCCTGTCCGAATTGGGGAACAGGACTTTGGTCAGCTCCACGTGGTCACCGTAAACGGCCGCCTGCGGCCCCAGCAGCGCTTTATACATCTTGATGCGCCGCCGCACCTGGATGGAGCCCACCGGGTCCGCCGTCACCGCCTGGTTCATATAAGGCAGCCAGGCAAAGTTGGGCGGTGCTCCGCAGGGGCAGATCTGCGTGACGCTGTAGGGCTTGAGCGCGCGTGAGGTTTCAAAAATCGCCTGCATCACCTTCGGCATGGCCAGGATGGAATCCTGTGGCGACTTGTGGTGATGCGCAGGGTTGTAGCACGGCGGCGCACTGAACACGCTGTCCATCTTGCTGCCGTCATATCCCCAGTCACGAATGAAACGCTGGACCAGCTTCACGAAATATTGCTGCACTTCCGGCAGCGCCGGACAGAGCGAGGCCACATCGCACACCGGACTGATCAGCCGGGCATGCTTTCCGTCCTTGTCCAGGATCAGCCAGTCCGGGTGTTCCCGCGCCAGCCTGGAAGTGACGGCGTGTTTCCAACTGAGGTGCTTGCCCTGGCCGTCATCCACGGCCAGCGGCTGCCACCAGAGCTGGATATAAAGTCCCTGCTTGTGGAATTCATCGGCCAGCTGCTCGATAGTCTGGCCCGGAAATGTATCCTCGCGCGGTTCCCAGTCGCCGAAATTGTTGAACCATCGATAATCAAGTGTGGCCCACTTGATGCCGAGTTCCTTCAGCTTGGGAATGGTTCCCAGCATCTCGGCCCGGGTAAAATCCTGCTCGTAGCCCCAACCACACCAGCTGATGTTGTA
>JBAUWE010000097.1:0-2942 GCA_049583595.1 Terriglobia bacterium | reverse complement strand
CGGGCGTCGTTGTCGGCTGCAACCGGACAGGGAGCCGGGACGAGAGGCCCGAGGATTTCACTCAGCCGGCGTCCCTGGAGATAATTCAACTCTCCCGGAAGCGCAAGCACTTCCGTCGTGTGGGGGTCAACGATGCCCTTGCAGCCAACGCCTACGCTCCTGATGTTCACTTCACCGAGGTGGAGATGTCCCGCGAGTGTTTTGATTGTTTCCTGGAAGGCGGACAATGTCCCGGGCGTGGATGTCCGGTGGGATGTTATGATATCGCCGTTGCTGTTCACCAGGGCTGCTTTGATTTCGGTTCCACCGATGTCCAGTCCAAGAACATTCCGGGCAGGCGAGCTTTTCTGATCGTTCGGCATCGTGGTACTTTCATAGTCGAACGGTGGCAGGTTGTCAATACCGGAGTGCCGTGCGGATGATCGGCACCCTTTGAAAGGACTGCTTTTCAGGTCTGAGCAACCGCGGCGGGTAGACTCCGTTGCGGTCAGTCTGATATAGGCGTTAGACAAAATGAGTGCTGCGGAACAATATTTCGAGAAGACGTTTCAACTGCTCAAGGAACTTCGCGAGCAGGAATTGCCTGCCATTCAGAATGCCGCAGAAATCTGCGCCTCGTCCATTGCCCAGGGTGGCCTGGTTTTTCTGTTTGGGAACGGCCACTCGCGCATGATGTGCGAGGAGATGACGCCGCGCCAGGGATGCTTTCCGGGTTTTGTGGCCCTGGTGGAACAATCCCTTTCAAATCACGCCGCGATTGTGGGAGCCAACGGCCTGCGGGCCCCGCTCTTTCTGGAGAAATACGAAGGGTACGCCGGGCAGATTCTCAATGGTTTCCGCTTTGGGGCGCACGATGCCTTTATCATCATTTCAACCAGTGGCATCCGTCCGGTGGTGGTGGAAATGGCTGCAGGCGCTCAGAAGCGCGGATTGCCCGTCATCGCCATCGTGTCCCGCGGCCACTCCGAACAGTCACAGCCCGCGCACTCCTCAGGCAAAAAGCTCATCGATTTTGCGGACGTGGTGATTGACAACCATTGCCCGCCGGGCGATTGTGTCGTGGAGTTGCCCGGCCTCGAATGGCGCACCGGGCCCGCTTCTACCGTGACGGGCGCGGCTATCATCAATATGCTCCGCTGCGAAGTTGCTGAACGCCTGCTGGCGCGTGGCGTCAAGCCGGAGTTGCTTCCCAGCCACCAGTTTGTAGGAAATGCCGGCGCCGAAGAGCAACTGGAGCGATTTTACGAAGCCTACCGAAGGAGCCTCCGTCACCTCTATGAATAATGTCCGCATTGCCATGCTCGGCTCGGGTTTTGTGGCTGATTTCTACCTGCAGGGCCTCGCCAATGTCAACGGGCAGCAGGTGGTGGCAAACTTTTCACGCACGGCGAGGCGGGCAAAAGCGTTTGCCCGGCGATGGTCCATCCCCGAATCCACCACCGATCTCGATGGATTGATCGCTCGAACCGATATCGATCTTTACGTGATCGCCCTGCCCAATGAAGTCCACCTTCCCGTTTCGCTCTTGTTGTCGCGTGCAAAAAAGAATCAGGTCTGCACCAAGCCGCTGGGCCGCAATCGCCGGGAGGCGAAGGCCATGTTCGATGCGGCAAAGCGTTCGGGGGCGACGCACGGGTACGCGGAAACAGAAGTCTTTGCGCCTTGCGTCGTGCGAGCCCGCGAGACGGTCGAGCAAGGCGGCATCGGCCGCGTCCTGTGGGTGCGTTCCAGGGAATCGCACGGCGGCCCGCACAGCCCTCATTTCTGGGACATTGAGAAGACGGGCGGCGGCGCCATGAACGATCTCGGCTGCCACTGCATCGCAGCGGCGCGGTACTTTTTCGGCAAAGATGATCCCATCGTCGAAGTGATGGCCTGGGGCGCGCGGCTGGTCCATCACAAGAAGACCAAGGGCGAAGACAACGCCCTGCTGGTTCTCAAGTTCGCGGGCGGCGGCATCGGCCACTGCGAACTCTCATGGACCACAAAGGGTGGCCTCGATCTGCGTAATGAGGTCCACGGGTCTGAAGGCTCGATTTTCACGGACGTTACGCGCGGAACGCCGATCACGAGCTTTTCCACGCGGTCTGCCGGCTATGTTGTCGAAAAAGCCGAGATTGATTTTGGCTGGACCCGGCCGCTTCCGGAAGAGGCTTTTGCTTACGGATATCAGGCCGAGATGAAGCACTTTGTTGAATGCGTGCAAAGCGGCACGACGGTTCGCGAGACCTACGAGGATGGGTACATCGTTAACTGCGTCCTTGACGCGGGTTACCAGTCAATGCGCTCGTCGCGTTGGGTGCGCGTCAAATACTGATCGCCGGTTCGTATGGACTACGTTCTGCTGATTACCGGTTCAAGTGGAATTGCAGAAGCTACGGCATTGCTGGCTGGACGGGAAGGTTGCAGGGTTTTCATTGCCGGCCTGGATGAACCGCAGTGCCGCGATTTGAGTTCCAGGATCGAAGGGTCCGGATATTTCGCCGGCGACTTGCGGGAACCTTCCGCCGCTGAAGGTGCAGTTTCCAACTGCCTGAAGCAATTCGGCCGACTCGATGCGGTTTTTAACGTGGCGGGCGCAAGCGGCCGCCGCTTTGGTGATGGGCCTGTCCACGAATGCACGGTAGAAGGATGGGACCAGACGCTTGCGGCCAACGCCAGGCCCACATTCCTGATGTGCCGTGCGGCGGTTCGCCATTGGCTCGAAGCCGGCCGCGGCGGAGCGATCCTGAATATGGCAAGCGTGCTGGCGTTTTCTCCAGAGCCCGGGCATTTTTCGACTCATGCCTACGCTGCCAGCAAAGGCGCCATCATCTCCATGAGCCAGGCCATGGCGGCGTATTACGCGCCAAAAGGCATACGGGTAAACGTGATCGCTCCCGCTTTGGTGAAAACTCCCATGAGCGCACGCGCGCAAGCTGACACGGAAGTTGTAGAGTTTA
>JBAUWE010000096.1:0-2159 GCA_049583595.1 Terriglobia bacterium | reverse complement strand
AGGCCGTTGAGGAACGTTCCCGTTGTGACGATGACGGCGCCGGCCTCAATGGTTCGTCCGTCGCGCAGCAGAACGCCGCGCACACGCCGGCGTGGTGTGCTGGCGCCGGATGCGGGGCCGTCCAAATCTTCCAGCACCAGGTCAATCACCTCAGCCTGCCTGATGCGCAGGTTCGGTTCCTGCTCGAGCATCTGCCGCATTTTCACGCGATAGAGCTTCTTGTCGGCCTGGGCGCGTGGCGACCAGACGGCCGGGCCGCGGCTGGTGTTGAGCAGCCGGAACTGGATGCCCACGGCGTCAATCACTTCGCCCATCACGCCGCCCAGCGCGTCCACTTCGCGCACCAGGTGGCCCTTGGCGATGCCACCCACCGCAGGATTGCACGACATCTGGCAAATCAGGTCGAGATTGATGGTGCAGAGCGCGGTCTTCAGGCCCATGCGCGCCGCAGCCATTGCGGCTTCAGCGCCCGCGTGCCCCGCGCCCACAACCACCACATCGTACTTTTCCGTAAAGGTTGTAGCCATAGCCCCGGATTCCAGAAAGATACAAGCCGTTATTCTAGCAGGATGTCATGAGCGATTCACCCTGGCCTTGAGGAAGGGAAATGAACTTTTGGGAAATGTAAAAATTACGCACTGTTCGAAAATTGAACACAAATTCGCAAAACCGCATTTTCAGGAATGCGCCAATATTTGTAAAGTATTGCATTTATTACACTTACAAATTTTCAAGGTCTTTTCGCAAAAATCCCAAACGTCCCATTCGGGGGCAAAATGCCCTGTTTCTAGCCTAGTTTATAAAGCCTAGTATGGCGCGCCGACCGGCTCAACAAAATGATGAATTCGGAAGAATCAAGTCAGGACGCCCCGTGTTGGGGTTGAACCCGTTGTTTGCAACTGCGAACCGCGGGGACAGTCGCGACCTCACGTGGCGCCATTTCAAATCTTGCTTTACGCTGCAAATTCCAAAGCCTGCTACAGCCTTCAGGGGCTAAAGCCCGCACCCCAAGGGGCGCTTCTGTGGCACGACTAAAGTCGTGCCCTTTCGCAAAAGCGCGGCACGCTACGATCGAAGTTGTGTCGTAAAACGCCAGAGCAGAATGCCGGTGCGCTACGCTCGAACCCGTGCCCTTTCGCAGAAGGCGGCAGCGCTTCATGTCGCGCGCATCGCAAAAGCCGCGACGTGTGTGCCACACGTCACTCAGCCCTCAGCCGTCAGCTTTTCAATCGCAAACCACCAATCGCTCAATCACCAATGGCCTCATTCATAGCGCAGCGCCACCATGGGATCGAGGTTGGCGGCGCGGCGGGCGGGGATGTAGCAGGCCGCAAGCGCCACGCTACCCAGAACGAGCGCCGCCAGCAGAAAGGCGAAGGGATCGGACGGCCGCACCTGGTAGAGGAGACTGCCCATCAGGCGGGTGAGCCCAAGGCCCGCCACGACGCCCGCCGTAATCCCGATGCCGGCCAGCAACATTCCGTGGCCTGTGACGAGTTTGAGGATGTCGCGGGATTCCGCCCCCAGCGCGATGCGGACGCCGATTTCATTCGTGCGGTTTGAGACGTAACGGCTCATAACGCCGTAGATGCCGATAGCGGCCAGCAGCAGGGCAATGCTGCCAAACGTGCCCAGCAGGAGGACGTACAGATGAGGCTGGGACATGCTTTCGGCAACGACCTCGCTCATGGATTCGACCCTGGAAAAAGTGACGTCCTTATCGAGGTTCCAGACGGCGCTGCGAACTGCGGGCGCCAGTTGCGTGGGGTTGTTTCCCGTGCGCACGACGAGGGTGATGTACCGGGCCCAGCCGGAAGTGCTCTTCAGGTACATTTTGGTTTGCAGGTAAGGGAAATACATTTCCGGCCGCGGAGAGCCCGTCCAGTCGGATTGCCTGGCGTTGGCCGCAACCCCGATGATGGAATACCACACGGGCTGCCCGTGATCGTAAAGAGCCAGGCGTTTGCCGACGGCGTCTTCTCCGGGCCAATATTGCCGTGCCAGCGCCGCGTTGACGATGACGACTGGAGGAGAATCGGGGACATCCGTCCGGGCGAAGTCGCGGCCCCGCAGCAGGGGAATGCCCATGGTCCGGAAATAACCGGGCATGGCGACACGGAAAACCCCCATCGGGGCTTCAGTGGGTGGCGGCGCCGGCC
>JBAUWE010000095.1:0-4950 GCA_049583595.1 Terriglobia bacterium | reverse complement strand
ATTCCCGGCTCATCCAAGGCCCAGGTCAACCGCTTCATCGACCTTCTGCTTTCTGTAGACACGCAGGACGCACAGAAGAAATTCATCGCATCGCTCTCAGCTTTTGAAGCGGAATCCCTCAAGCGTTTTTCCCATGCTTATAAAGACCTCACTGTAAATCAGCAAAACGAAATCCTCACTTCCGCTTCTACAGCAAAACAAGGGGAGGCCACGGAAGGCCAACCGCAACAGATTACCTTGCGTGACCACTTTGAGAACCTCAAAAGCTGGATTTCAGGCGCTTATTACTCTTCGGAAGTCGGCATGAAAGAACTGGGATGGACTGGTGAGGTCTTTTTCACAAGTTTCCCAGGGTGCCAGGATCCGGAGCAACACCGATCGTAACTACTTTAAGGCAACACTCCCTCGCCCTTCACTTTGCCGCCAGCCCGAATGACACGCACAATGGGTGCGTGAATTATTAGGGAATAATAAGAAATAAGGTCTCAACTAATGGTTTCCAACTGCTGGAAAAAGCGCCGTGTCCAACGCATCACAAGGTGTCCAGGTGCCCCGAGATGGATTCCCAAAAGCTAAGCAAGATGCTGTTAATAAATAACTTGGAGGACAATGCCTTGAGGCGTCCAAAGTGCTGCCATCCGGCTCTGAAACAGGATATCATTCAGCAAGTGGAATATTTCAGGTATGTTACTTTTTGCTTAATAACCTTCTTTTGTTAACTTTCAAGCTGTTTTCCCTTGACATGTCCCAGTTTTGTGGCACAATTGGTAACGGTAGATTAGAAGTTACCTATTGACTTGGGAGGCATTGTTAGATAGGCTCTCTCCAACTGCGGGAATTGTTTGACCCGAATATGCACTTGGAGGAGAGTCTGATGAAAAACTACACCCTGACCTTTGTGTTGGCTGTGCTGGTTGTGCTGGCGAGTGTGTCTCTGCGAAGAGCTATTGCTCCTGGCAGCGTTGATATGAGCGCCACGGGAACCTTGTTAGCGATTGGGCCGTCACCCGCGCCGCTTCCGCCACGCGCTTCAGCAATTGGACCGTCGCCTGCGCCGCTTCCGCCGCGTGTTTCCGCGATTGGACCGTCGCCCGCGCCGCTTCCACCGCGCGTTTCCGCGATTGGACCGTCGCCAGCACCGCTTCCGCCGCGCGCTGAGTAAGAGTTTTCAAGAACTCTGAGCAGCCTGGCGGGGCCTTCGAAGGTCAAGATATTCTGTCAGGCTGCTTATGAGTGCCATTACAGCAAGCAATCTTTTGAGCTACGCCGGGTATATCCTTGAGGCGGGCTTATTGGTGTATCTGCTTGCGCGTGGTCACGCGAAGCGTCTCTGGGAATTGGTTTTCTATCTTGTCATGTCGCTCAGCGTTATCGCCGCCCGCAGCTACACGCTGCGTCACTATGGCTTAGACTCATCGCAATATTGGAACAGTTACTGGACAACTGATCTGTTGCTCGTGTTGGCCGCTTTTGTTGTGGTCGCTTCCTTTTTCAGGCGCGCCTGCTCCCAAAACGCAGAAATGTGGCAATTTGTAAGGCTGTTGCTGGGAGCGGTTCTCGTCGCAATCACAATTGTTTCCTTTTTCTCGCTTTCCAGCCATAAAGACAAAGTATTTTCCCTCTTTATTGTGCAATTCTCACAGAACCTCTACTTTGCCAGCCTTGTGCTGACCACTCTCTTATACCTCATGACCCTGAAAATGGAGGTTGCCGACGATAGGCTGGGAATGCTGGTTTGTGGATTAGGCATCGAGTTTGCCGGCCCGGCAGCAGGTTTAGCATTATTCTATCTGGCGCGGGGAGCCGAATTATCCCGCCTGGTCGGAGTCTACTTTTTCCCGCTTTGTGATATCGGAATGATCTTGACCTGGTTCTATGCCGTTTCCAGAGTACCCGATCTGGCGAAAGTCCCTCGCCCCAGCGTGGGCAGGGTGGATGGAACACCCGCCTATGCGCGAGGAATTATTTCCCATTTTTAGTTAGGGCATCTCATGTTTCTTGCTACCTTGATTTTGACATTGTCGATCGCGATGTTTTTCTTTTACATTCAGACGATTTGTCTGAAGATCCTCCGGCAGGAGTTTGATCGTGACTATTTCCTGCCCATCGTCAATGCCAATCGTCTGGAATTCCCGTCTGTCCGCAAGGCTGTGGAGAAATTCGACGCCCCCATCGACTATGCCCGATTTTGCATGATGTTGAAATGCGACTTTCTGGCCCTGAGCTACCTGCTGAAAAACGCTGCCAACGAAAGCCATCGTTACACGCCGCAGGACCGGCTTTTGATTCTCTACTTCCATTTCACTTATTTCATGCTGCGTCTCCGGCACTTCCTGAGATTCGACGAAAAGACGCCGCTCCTCCGCCTGACTTCAATCCTTCAGTTTTTCGGAAACGTCGTCGGCCTGCGCGTCAGTTCGACACACTTCAGGGAGATCAGCGCCTCGGATTATCTTCTCACTCTTTAGTCCGTTCCACCTGCAGACAGCAGCACAGCGCTCCGTTTAACCCCGCTTGTGAAGACCCTCTCTTGTTCCCCGCCACTTTTCCTGCCACGTCAGCAGCCGATATACTAAAACGATGACCATGCTTTCAAAACCATCAGCCGCGAGTGCGGATTCCCGCAGGGCGAAGATCGTCTGCACGCTCGGCCCGGCCACTGACAACCCTAAAGTCTTGAGCGCACTCCTCACCGCCGGCATGGACGTTGCGCGCCTCAACTTCTCTCATGGATCGCACTCGGAACATGGCCGGCGGCTCAGAAAACTTCGGGCCGCTGCTGCAACCTGCGGCAAGGCCGTGGCCGTCATGCAGGACCTTCAAGGGCCCAAGATTCGTACCGGATCGCTCGAAGGCGGCCGGCGCGTCGAACTGCGGGACGGCGCTCCCATAACCATTACCACCCGGCCCGTCCCATGCAATGACCGCTTTATTTCCACCACCTTCCAGAGCCTTCCCCAGGAAGTGCGCCCGGGAAACAGCATCCTGCTCTCGGATGGCCTCATCGAACTGAACGTGGAAAGCGTGAGAGGAACAGAGATCCGCTGCCGGGTGGTCAATGGAGGGGAACTGGGTGAGCGCCAGGGCATCAACCTCCCCGGCGTCGCTCTGGGGATTTCCGCCCTGACCAGGAAAGACCGTGAAGACCTCAAATTCGGCATTCAGAATCGCGTGGATTACATCGCCCTTTCCTTTGTGCGCCGGGCTGAAGATGTGCTGGCTTTGAAGCGCATTCTTGCCCGGGCTGAACGCTCGATTCCCGTGGTCGCCAAACTTGAAAAGCCGGAGGCGATTGATCATCTGGATGATATTCTGCGGGCGACGGACGCCGTCATGGTAGCTCGCGGCGATCTGGGAGTTGAATTGCCTCCGGAAATGGTGCCGGCCATCCAGAAACGGATCATTAACAGCGCTTTCGCCAAGCGGGTTCCGGTGATTACCGCAACCCAGATGCTCGAGTCCATGACCGTTCACCCGAGGCCGACTCGCGCGGAGGCTTCCGACGTTGCCAATGCTGTCATTGATGGGACGGATGCTCTGATGCTGTCGGGGGAAACCGCCACGGGCCATTACCCCGTGAAGGCCGTGGAGATGATGGAGAGAATCATTTCCGTCACAGAAGCCACCCAGCGCTCGGTGGAGTTCCACGATCTGCGGGACCGGACCGAGGCTCTGGATGTTCCTGAAGCCATCTGCGAATCCGCGGCGCTCATGACAGCCGAACTGAACCTGAAAGCGGTGGCTGTCTTTACACAGTCGGGATCGAGCGCCCGGGTCATTTCCAAGTACCGTCCCAAGGTCCCCGTCTTCGCCTTCTCCCCTTTCGACAAGGTGCTGCGGAGGACCGCGCTCTATTGGGGCGTGAAGCCCGTTCACATGCGCAGGCTTCAATCCACTGACAAAATGGTGGAGGCAGCCGCCCAGCGGTTACGGGAGATGGGCGCAGTCAGCCGGGGCGACTTCATTGCAGTGGTTGCCGGCAACCCCATCGCCAAACGAGGGAGCACCAATATCTTGAAGGTACACCGGATTGTGTAACCGGCCTTCAGCAGCCTTCCTCTTGCAATGAATCCACGCCACGCAAGAACTTTAGGAAACACGAGCGGCCGGCCGGTCAAGGGACGAAGCCTTCAGCCTTTCCGACTCCGTCCCGCATCATACGCCCCGGTTATTACCGCACTGCCATTTCGCGCGCGTGGGTCCTGCGGAGGTGGTACTCGTAAGCCCCAAACAGGATACCGCTGAAAAGAACGGCGCTGATCAGTGAATTCCCATAGAACGGAATCGCCGCCGCGTAGCAGGCTGCAAGGCCGCCGAAGGTTGGCGGATACATTCCTCCGGTCATCCACACAGCGAAATTACTGATCACGAAAAAGACGCTCGGCCCGGCCACCGAGGCCACCAGCACGTTGCGCATGTTGACACGCTTTTGCAACCACCAGCCGACCATCACGATCGCGGCAAAACCAACCCAGTTCAGGATCTGCATCCATTGGAACGACGCCTGGTAAAGAAGCGAATTCACCAGCAAGTCACTCCCGGCAAGCAGCAAGACGGGAAACCAGATGGAATCGCGCCTCTTGAGGTAGGCGCCGCTGAAAAGAAGCCCGGCGTAAACGGGGCTGAAGTTGGCTGCGCCGGGAATGAACCGTGCTGCAATCGCCAGTGCAATAATGAGATAAAGCATCCTTGTCTCCTTCGCTCAAAATTCCAGGCGGATACCGGCGCGGTATGTCCTCTTGAGCGCCGGATAGCCCAGGACTTGCATATACTTCTGATTGAAAAGATTTCCTACCAGCCCATAGTACGTCATGTGCCCGAAGGCCCGGTAACTCCATGAAAGGGTCGAGTCTGTGTAGCCATTGTTCCAGATCAGCGGCGGTTCCAGGCCCACAAAATCGCTGTCCTGCCGCCGCCCCACAATACTTGTGGTTGAGGTCACATTCATGC
>JBAUWE010000094.1:0-4003 GCA_049583595.1 Terriglobia bacterium | reverse complement strand
ACACCACCGCCCGGCCCTTGTGTTTGGCAAAGTGCGGCGAGATGGCCGACTGCTTGATCACCGCTCCCGCCGGCGCCAGGTTGCCGCGCAGGATGGCCGTCCCGCCCTCCGTCCGCAGCGGCTCGTCAAGCGACTTGATCACTTCCCCGTTGAAGGTAGCCGCCTGGGCCAGATTTTCCGCCACCGATTTCCCCGTCACAGTCACGGCCTTTCCGTGCAGCAGTGACAGGATTTCCTTCATCAGCGCCGCGATCCCCCCCGCATAACTGAAGTCTTCCATCAGGTAACGACCGGAGGGCCGGACGTTCGCCACCACGGGAGTCGAGCGCGAAAGCCGGTCAAACTTTTCGAGCGGGAGGTCGATGCCCAGCCGCCCGGCAATCGCCACCAGGTGAACGATGGCGTTGGTCGAGCCGCCGATGGCCATATCCACGCGAATAGCGTTCTCAATGGCCTGCCGCGTCATGATGCGCGAAGGCCGCAGCCCTTCATGAACCATCTCCACAATGCGCGCACCGCTCTTTTCGGCAATCGCCAGCCGGCGCGAATCTGAAGCCGGAATGTCCGCCGACCCCGGCAGCATCATGCCCAGTCCCTCGGCCACGCAAGCCATGGTTGAAGCCGTACCCATCACCGTGCAATGGCCCGCGCTTCGCGAGACGCACGATTCTACTTCGCACCACGCCTCCTCGCTCAGCCGCCCGGCGCGAACTTCTTCCCACAGCCGCCGCACGTCGGTCCCCGAGCCTAGTTCCTGGCCGCGCCACATGCCGCGCAGCATCGGTCCACCGGTCACCATGATGGCGGGAATGTCGGCACTGGCCGCGCCCATGAGTTGAGCTGGAGTCGTCTTGTCGCAGCCAGCCAGCAGCACCACGCCATCCAGCGGGTAAGACGTGATGCACTCCTCAACGTCCATGGCCATCAGATTCCGGTAAAGCATTGTGGTTGGCTTCATCAGCATCTCACCCAGCGAAATGGTCGGAAACTCCAGCGGAAATCCGCCCGCGGCCCACACACCGCGCTTCACTGCCTCCGCCACCTGCCGCAGGTGCGCGTTGCAATTGTTCAACTCGCTCCAGGAATTGCAGATGCCGATGACGGGCTTTCCCTGGAACACACGCTCGCTGAACCCTTCCGCACGAAGCCAGGCGCGGTGGCCCACGCCCCATCGGTCATTCCCGCCAAACCAGGCGCTGCTGCGGAGTGCTTTGCGGTCCTTCTTTCTGGTTGTCTTCATTTGCGGTTTCCCTTCCCGGACAAGCCGTTTCAATCGGTATTTGGTTGCAATGAATTTCGCGGTTATTATGATACAGCAATAGAATACTGCAACAGGAATGAACCAGGCGCGGGCGCCAGCCCGGAGGCCATTCTTCACAGGCATGTGCGGAGGATCTGGACGTGGATATCGGAAGCTCTAGAGGGAAGCTCGACAGAAGACGATTTCTGGGAGCCGCCGCAACGGCCGCGGGACTGGAAGCATTGAGTCCGCTGCTTCTACGCGCCAGGCAGAACTCAGTTGCGTCCTCCTCGAAGGGCGCGGCGAACACTTTCAGCTGGCGCGGCGAACACTTTCTGCTCGACGGCAAGCCTTTCCAGATTCTATCCGGAGAGATGCACTACGCACGCATCCCGCGCGAGTACTGGCGCGACCGGCTGAAGAAATTGAAGTCCATGGGCCTGAACACCGTTTCCACTTACATGTTCTGGAACTTCCATGAGCCGCAACGGTCCGAGTTCAACTTTGCCGGACGGCACGACGCGGCGGCTTTCATCCGCACGGCCCAGGAAGAAGGTTTGTGGGTGATTCTTCGTCCCGGACCCTACAGCTGCGCGGAATGGGACTTCGGGGGATTCCCAGCGTGGCTGCTGGCCACCCCCGGCATCAGTGTCCGCAGCAGCGATCCCCGCTTCCTCAGCGCCGCGCGCCGCTACATGCTGCACGTTGGCGTGGAGCTTGCTCCACTGCAGATCACGCGTGGCGGCCCCATCCTGATGACGCAGGTGGAAAACGAGTACGGCTCATTTGGCAACGATCACACCTACATGGGTGCGATCCGGCAGATGCTGCTCGACGCCGGCTTTGACGTGCCGCTTTTCACCGCTGACGGCCCCACACCCCGCATGCTTTCGGGCGGCACCCTGCCCGGCGTTCTTTCCTTCATCAACTTTGGCTCGAACCCCGCCAAACAGTTCGAAGAATTTGCCAGGTTCCGCACCCACGTTCCGCGCATGTGCGCCGAGTTCTATCCCGGTTGGTTTGACCACTGGGGCGAAATCCATCACCATGGCAACAATCAAGACCTGATGGAAGGTGTGGAATGGATGCTTTCAAACGGAGTCTCGTTCAACCTCTACATGTTTCACGGAGGAACGTCGTTCGGCTTTATGAATGGAGCGAATTTCGGCAAGGCGTACGAGCCCGACGTCACAAGCTACGACTATGACGCTCCTCTCGATGAGGCCGGCCGGCCGCGCCCGAAATATTTTGACTTGCAGAAACTCATCCACCAGCATGCACCCACTATAAACATTCCCCTATTGCCACCCCCGCTGCCGATGATCTCAATACCCCGGTTCCCCTTCACTGAATGCGCCCGGCTGGACAGCCTGCTCGGCAATCCCATCCTCTCCGACATGCCGGAGCCAATGGAGTCTGCAGGGCAGTCTTTCGGATTCATTCTTTACCGCTGGTATCCCGAACGCCCCACCCGGGGAAGGCTGAGCCTCACCAGCATGAGCGACTACGCCTTGATCTACCAGGGTGACAGCAAGCTGGCGGAGCTCGACCGCCGCTTCAAGCAGAATGCCGCAGACGTGAACCTGGCCCCCGCGCAGCCCATGGATATACTTATTGAAAACATGGGCCGGATTAATTACGGCCCGCACATGGTGAATGACCGTAAGGGGATCACCGAAAAGGTGACGCTGGGTGGGAGAGAATTGAAAGGTTGGCAGACCTTCCCTCTCCCTCTGGACAACCTGGCCCGACTGCAATTCTCGCCGAAACCCAAGCGCGGCCCGCGATTCTATCGCGGCAGTTTCCAACTGGTGTCTGTGGGCGACACCTTCCTCGACATGCGCGGCTGGGGCAAAGGACACGTCTGGGTCAACGGCCATCACCTGGGCCGCTTCTGGAAGATCGGCCCCCAGCAGA
Organism: Terriglobia bacterium; assembly: GCA_049583595.1. Lineage (GTDB taxonomy): Bacteria > Acidobacteriota > Terriglobia > UBA7540 > UBA7540 > SCRD01. The sequence goes on along the minus strand of JBAUWE010000094.1, from coordinate 846 downwards.
CGCTCTTTTGCCCCGCACCCTGGCTCAGGAACGGCGCGAATGAAATCATTGTGCTGGAACTGGAGACAACCGGTGGGACTTCCATCCAGAGCCTCAAGGACCCTGTCTACGAAACCGTGGAAATAGACTAACCCCGAATCGGCCCCATCGAGTCGTGCATCGATCGCGAGTATTGCGATGTGTGCGGCCCCCCTGCATAACCACCCTGCCGGGGGCGGCGAATCAGGCTTGGCTTTCGCCAGGCGACAGCATAGAAGATAAGGTTGGCTGCGCAAAACGCAACGGCTACACTAACCAACACAACCAGGGATAGATTCGGATAAACCAACGCGTCCAGTTAATGGACAAGGAAGGAGCCGTGATAGCCCGCCACGCCCGCCCGCTCCTCCAGCATCTGTTCGAGGCAGGGCGACCAAGGCGCAACCTCAATGACGATGCTATGGACCAGCGAGACCATGTGAGCCCATTTTAACCGCCGATACCGGCGCACCACCAGGACTCCCACCACCACCCAGAGGATGAAAAGCAGGTGAAGAACCAGCACCAGCCCCGCCAGCACGAGATCCATATTCATCTTCCTGAATTAAGGGTACCGAACCTGGAACGCCGCGGCCACATTCAGAACGCAACTTGGAGCTAGCCCGCCTTTTGAAGCCCCAAGAAAGGTCACACGGAGTATCCATCGGTTCTTCGCGTTATGCCCCCAAGCCTGCCGTCCCTCCGGGTGTATAGTGGAGTTATTGGAAGCCGGCAAAGCAAACCCGTACGCGGCAAGCGAGGAAGCTGTCCTTCTTTCTACCCGTGTCAGTTTGCGCTAATCTCGGCTCTTCCCCAAGCGGCCTGCCC
>JBAUWE010000093.1:0-8397 GCA_049583595.1 Terriglobia bacterium | reverse complement strand
CGGCCTCGGCGGGCCAGACGGCCGTGGGCGGGCTGATGGACGGCGCAGCCTTCCAGCGGGTGGAATCATTGCGTTCGAAGGAGAACGGGCTTGTGGCCGCCCCGGCGCTTTACCTGGTGACGCGCATTTCGCGGGAGCCGTCGAATCCCCGATTGCCGGACTTTGAGAATGTGGTCGCCGTGGGTTCCGACTTCGCCGCCCTGAAGGCCCTGGTGCCGGGCTGGCGGGTCACGGCCGGGGCGGATGACGGCCCGCTTGCATCGGGCGACTGCGCCGTGGGAGCGCACTTGGCCCACCGCTTCCGGCTGCAGCCGGGCGATACAGTGAAGCTCTCCGCCGGCGCGGGCAGCGGATCGGCAGACAACCCGGCGGCTTCTGAAACTTTCCGGGTGGCGCGGGTGATTTCCACCGGCTCCTCGGAGGATGACCAGGTTTTTGTTTCCCTGGGCGAATTGCAAAAACTGGGCGGCATCGAGGGCAAAATCAGCGTGATTGAGATCAACATCCCCGGCCAGACCGCGGAAATCGAGCGCGGCGTTCAGCAGTTGTCGGCCGCTTTCCCCCGCCTGGACGTGCGGCCCATCCGCCAGATCGTGTATTCTCAGGGGAAGGTCCTGCACACGATCCGCGGGCTCCTGATTTCATTGATGAGTTTGATTCTGGTGATTATCGCTCTGTGCGTCATGGCCACCATGACGGCGATTGTTCTCGAGCGCCGCAAGGATATCGCGGTGATGAAAGCGCTGGGAGCCAGCAACCAGGACGTCACCCGGCTGTTCCTGATGGAAGGGGCAAGCCTGGGACTGGTGGCCGGCATTGTGGGATTTGCGGTGGGAGGTTTTCTGGCCGCCCAGGTAGGTGAGCGGCTTTTTGGAGTCAGCCTGAGCGTGGTGTGGTGGACGCTGCCCCTGGTGTGGGGCGCCACTATTCTGCTGGCGGCTGTGTCCACTTTCTTCCCGGTGGGCATCATGCGCCGAATTCAGCCCGCCACCGCGCTTAAAGGAGAGTAATCCGTTGGCCTTTATTGAAGTTGACAATCTGACCCGGCATTACGGCGCTTCGGTGGCGGCCTTGAAAGAGGTGTCCTTCTCCGTGGACAAGGGAGAGTGGATCGCCGTCATGGGGCCTTCCGGGTCCGGCAAAAGCACCCTGATGAATATTCTGGGCGGGCTCGATTCACCGAGCGGCGGTTCCGTCCGGATTGGCGGCGAGGAAATCGGCCGGCTTTCGTCCACCGATCTGGCGCGTTTCCGCGCCGAGAAAATCGGCTTCGTCTTCCAGCAGTTTCATCTGGTGCCTTACCTCACGGCGCTTGAAAACGTGATGCTGGCCCAGTATTTCCACAGCCTGGCGGAAGAATCGGAGGCGCGCGAAGCGCTGGTGAGGGTGGGCCTGGGCGATCGCGTCCATCACCTGCCCTCGCAGTTGTCCGGCGGCGAGCAGCAGCGGGTGTGCGTGGCGCGGGCGCTGATCAACCAGCCCAACCTGATTCTGGCCGACGAGCCCACCGGAAACCTGGATGAGGTGAATGAAACGCTGGTGATGGGCCTTTTCACCGAGCTGCACCGCGAGGGCCACACGATCGTGATGGTGACCCACGATCCCGAAATCGGTCGCATGGCCGAGCGACGCATCGAGCTCCATCATGGAAAGCTTTCGGAGGTTTCCGTCTTCCCGGCTTACGAGCAGGAACTGATCGAGAACCTGCTCAAGGCCGTCTGGCACTACGAAGAAGACACGGGCAGGGAGGTTTTCCCCTCCTCCGCCCTGCCGGAGTTTGCCCAGAACCGCGCCACCTTCCTGCTGATGGCCCAGGAGGAACTGGTGCGCCTGGACCACGACGACAGCCTTTCATTCACCCCGCAGGGAAAGCGGCGCGCCAATGAAGTCATCCGCCGCCACCGGCTTTCCGAGCGCCTGTTCTATGAGATGTTCCAGATTCATGAGGACCTGCTGGATGAGAATGCCTGCAAGATTGAGCACAGCCTGAGCGCGGAAGTCACGGAAAAGCTCTGCATCTTCCTCCAGCATCCCCAGACCTGCCCGCACGGTTCACCGATCCCCGCGGGCGTTTGCTGCCCAAGGCACTGACAAGAATTTTCGTCCCTTACGAATACCGCAGCCAGCGGCGCAATTCTTTAATCGAGGGCCGTTTGCCGTACATCAGGATGCCCACCCGGTAGATTCTGGCGGAGATGCGAATCACATAGATGGTGGTCGCAATGGAAAACGCGAGCGCCAGGACGATCTGCCACAGGGGCGGAGTCTGCATGGCCACGCGAAGGGTCATCAGAATGGGCGAGAGGAATGGCGTCATCGAAAGGACAACGGAAAGCGTGGAGTTGGGATTATTGAGGATGACGTTGAAAAGCATAAAGCTGCAGAGAATCATCAGGGTCAGGGGCATCTGCGCCTGGCGCGCTTCTTCGTCGGTTGAAACAATCGCCCCGGCCGCCGCGTAGAGCGCAGAGTAAAGAAAGTATCCCGCCAGGAAAAAAATCACCAGATAGACCAGCAGCATCGGCGAGAGGCTGATGCCGGGCACGGTAGCGCCCGGACGCACCAACGCCGCGACGCTGGCGGCTGAGGCAAACAGCAGCCCTACGGTCACGGCCCACACCAGGTACTGGGTGAGCGCCACGGCCCCCACGCTCAAAATCTTTCCCGTCAGCAGTTCGAAAGGCCTGATGGAGGAGACAAGGATTTCGATCATGCGCGTGGATTTCTCTTCCATCACGGAGTGCATGGTCGACATCCCGTAGACGATCAAGGTCATATACAGAACCATGCCGGCGATGATGGCGATGGCGAAATTGGTTTCGTTGGGGCCCTCTTCCTTCTGGTCTGAAGAAGGGTTCACCAACTGGACCCGCGCCAGCTTGAACACGTTCTCCATGGAGCGGCTCTTTCTTCCTTCCGCGTTCAGCCGGCGTGCGATAATGGCGTCGCTCACGGCCCGCTCAATGGGCCCCATCAGGGCCAGCGCGTGCATGTGCTTGGCGTGGAACCTTGCGGAAGCCGTCCCCGTCATCAGGCCTTTCGGCAGCACCAGAACGCCATCGAGTTGGTCAGTCGCAACCTGGGTATTGAAATACAATTCCTGCTGCGCTGAAGGGTGTTCCACAATGTGGACCACCACAGGCTCTGGATGGGCCTCTGTTGTGTTCCGCGCCAATGACTTCTGGACCGCGCCGCCGAGTCCCCCAACCTCATCCAGAATGACGATCCTCACGGTTTGTCCCGAAACCCCTCCTGAAAGGAAAATGGAAATCAACAGGATGGCCGCCGAGATCAGAGGCAGCGCAAGGGTCCCCAGGATAAAGGCCTTGGTCCGCACCCGGGTGATGTATTCGCGTTTGACGATCAGCCAGATCTTACGCATGTCGTTCCGAAATCTTCTGAATAAAGATGTCGTTCAAGGGAGGCTCGATGAGCTCAAAGCGGCGGACCTGGACGCCGCGTTCCACGGCGCTCTTCAGAATCTGTTGGGCATCGCCGCCCGGGCGCAGGGTGATATCCACCATCTCGCCGTAAGAAGTTGTCCGCTCAATAATGCCGGGAAGCTGCAGGAAGACCGGGTCGCCGGCAAACTCCATGCGGACCGTGTTGTTGCCGTAAGACCTTTTGATCACCTTTAGATCACCGGCCAAAAGCTTCTGCCCCTTGTTCATCAGGCAAATGGAGTCACACATCTGCTCCACCTGTTCCATGCGATGGGTTGACAGGATGATGGTCGCTCCCTGCTTGCGAAGTTCCAGCATCACGTCTTTGATTACGGCGGCGTTGACGGGGTCAAGCCCCGTGAAGGGTTCATCCAGAATCACCAGAGGCGGGCGGTGAATGACGGCAGCTATAAACTGGACTTTCTGCTGCATGCCGCGAGACAGGTTGTGGACCTCGTCGTTCATCCGGTCGCTCAGGCCCAGCCGTTCAAGCCAGAGGCGCGCCCGGCGTTCTGCCTCTGCTTCAGGCAGCCCCTTCAGGGCCCCCAGAAACCGCAGGATTTCCAGCAGCCGCATGTGCCGGTAGAGGCCTCGTTCTTCCGGCAGATATCCGATCAGTTCCTGCGTCCGCTCGCTCAGTGGCTGGCCCAGCACCCGGACCGACCCCTCATCGGGAATCAGGATACGCACAATCATGCGCAGGGTGGTGGTTTTTCCGGCGCCGTTGGGCCCCAGCAACCCGAAGACAGCGCCCTCCTTGATTTCCATCGACAGGCTGCTCACCGCGTCGAAGGAATCGTAGCGTTTTGTGACCTTTTCGAGGCTGACTGCATCCATGTCGGTTCGATCTTGCCTTTATCCCGGATTCTGAAGCCGCGGCCTACGGAAAGAAACCGAAGAGGTTTTGTAGCATCAAACTGGAAGAGCGCGCAAGCGCCATTGATCGCTTGCCGTCCTGAACCTGCGCTTGGCAGCCTCCGCAGGCAGGGCGGCTGTACGAAGATTCACGCATAGGATAAGATAACCTTTTTGGCGAAATTAAAACAATTAAGAGGGGACCTGACAAAATGCGGAATGTTGTCATTATAGGGTCAGGGTGCGCGGGATTGACCGCTGCCATCTATGCCGCCCGCGCCAATCTGAACCCGCTGGTGGTTCGCGGGCATGAGGCCGGAGGCCAGCTTACGCTCACCACGCTGGTTGAAAATTATCCCGGTTTCCCCAAGGGCGTCCAGGGACCCGAACTGATCGAACTGATGCAAAAACAGGCACAGGAGTTCGGAGCGGAATTCCTGGAAGGCGACGTCACGCGCGTCGATCTCTCCAAGCGGCCTTTCACGGTGGAAATGGGCAAGGAAACGCTCCAGACGCAGGCGCTGATCGTGGCCACGGGCGCCTCGGCCATGCTGCTGGGACTGGACTCCGAGCGCCAACTGCTGGGCCACGGTGTCTCAACCTGCGCCACCTGCGACGGCTATTTCTATCGCGGCAAGGACGTGGTGGTGGTGGGCGGCGGCGACACGGCGGCCGAGGATGCCTTGTTTCTGACCCGCTACGCAAAGCAGGTGAACGTGGTGCACCGCCGCGATGAATTGCGGGCTTCAAAGATCATGCAAAAGCGCATGCTCGACAACAAGGTCATCGACATGGTCTGGAACACGGTGGTGACGGAGGTGCTGGACCCCGGCAAAGGAGAAGTGACCGGGGTGCGGTTGAAAAATGTCGAGACGGGCGAAGAATCGGTCAAAGAGACCGACGGCCTCTTCATCGCCATCGGCCATTCGCCCAACACCGAACTTTTCAAAGGCCAGCTTGAAATGAACGACGTCGGCTACCTGGTGACGCATGACGGTTCGCGCACAAACGTTCCGGGTGTGTTTGCAGCGGGCGACTGCCGCGACCACGTCTACCGGCAGGCCGTGACGGCGGCGGGCACGGGATGCATGGCGGCCATCGATGCCGAAAGGTTTCTGGCTGAAAATTCCCACGCAAAGTGATCAGTCGCAGGCAGTTGCGGAACGGGAGCACCCGGCGGCCTGTTGAGACCTTTTCACGCCGGTTCCGGCTTGAACGGCGGGCTGGAAACTTTGTCTGAATCTATTCCTGAGAAAAGCGGTTCCCTGCCGGAGAGATTCGTTATACTATTTGAATCGACAGGACGGGGGTCCAAAAGCTGCGCTTCAACCGGAAGGTGGACAATTTAATACCTTCGGACCCTGAGGGAACAGCCCTCAGTGGCTCAAGGGGGTTTTGCGAGCATCCGGCAGGGCGGTCCTGATCGAGGTGGGGCTTGGCAAATTTCTTTACTTAGGTTGAGCGATATGACGCATCGGAAAATATTTCACGGTCCACCCGAAGTTTCCCAGGCAAAAATCAGCGCTGATCGCGGAGCAGAGCCCACCTTTTCTCAGTTCGATCCCATTCGCCAGTTCGAGGCCTTGACGGATTGTCCGGACGTCCAGATTGACCTGGCGGAAGCGGCCCTCGCCATCGCCGCCACCGAATACCCCGGGCTGGATCCCGCGCCCTGGATCGAGAAGCTCGACCGCCTGGCCGCCCGCGTCGAGGCCGGCCCGACGCTTTCGGCCCTGACCAACATCGCCGCCCTCAACAAAGTGCTGTTTGAGGAAGAACATTTTGCGGGCAACACCCGGGATTACGACGATCCCCGCAACAGCTATCTGAACGACGTGCTGGAGCTTAAGACGGGAATCCCCATCACCCTTTCGCTGGTCTATACGGAGGTGGCGCGGCGCAAGGGCGTGCCTCTGGAGGGCGTGGGGTTCCCCGGCCATTTTCTGGTGAAGCATCCCGGACCCCCGGCGGAAATTCTGATCGATCCTTTCCATTGCGGAGCTGTCCTGGCGCCCGCTGATTGCCTGGCTTTGCTGAGGGAAAACTTCGGGCCCGAGGCTGAACTGAAGTCGGAATACTTTGCCGCCGCCACCAAAAAACAGGTCCTGGCGCGCATGCTGAACAATCTGAAAGGGTCGTATCACCGGCGCAGCAATTATCCCAGGGTCCTCACCATGATCGAGCTTTCTCTGGCCACGCGCGAAGACGTCCTCACCAACGTGCGCGACCGCGGAATGGTTTACTTCGCCATGCGCCGCTACTCCGACGCGGACAGGGAGTTAAAGGTCTATTTGAAGCTGGCCGGTGGAGACGATCCCGAAGTGCAGGAAGTCCTGCAAATGCTCGGCCGCATCAAAGGCATGATGAATTAGCGAATGTCTGCCGGGGCCGCGCGCAGGGTTACTTCTGTTTCAGGCACACGGCCAGCCCGTCGCGCAGCGGAACCATCGTGGTCATCAGGTCCGGCGATTTGTAAATCATCCGGTTGAATTTCTGGATGGCCCGCGTATCCGCATCATCTGCCGCCGCCGGACGCGCCACTCTTCCGTACCACAGCACGTTGTCGGTGACAAACAGTCCGCCCACCTTCACCCTGGGAACCGCCAGCTTGAAAGCCTCAGGATATTGCGTCTTCGAGACATCATTGAAAATCAGGTCAAATTGTCCCGGCGTGGCTTCGAGCGATTCCAGCGCGTCGCCCACCAGGATTTTCACCCGGCCCAGCATTCCCGCTTCACGCAGGTAGCCGCGGGCGCGTTCGGCGTTGGCCGGGTCGCCGTCCGTGTAGAAAACTTTTCCGCGCGGCCCCACAGCGCGCGCCAGCCACAGCGTGGAATATCCAATGGCTGAGCCCATCTCAAACACCCGGCGCGCCCGCACCGCCAGCGCCTGTTGATGCAGCACCCGGCCGCACGCCGGGCCCACGATGGGGACCTTGTGCTTCGCCGCATAGCGTTCCATCTTGCGCAGCACGGCGTCTCGCGCCGGCAGCAGAGATTGGATGTAGGCCTCAACCTGTGGTTCAAAAATTCCTGGCACATTGCCTCCTTTTTCTGTAGCTCTTTTTGTATTGCCGGGCCTTGCACTTCAAACAACCGGCTTCAATTGCAGGTGTTTGGGATTGGTCCACTCCATCACCGCGCCGCGCTTCTTCAGTTCCTTCGCCAGCCCGCCCGGATCCACTGCCTGCACGGCCTGGTGCCTGCCGGCCGCCAGGGTGGCCGCAACGCCCGCCGCTTCACCCATCATCATGTAGACCGGCTCCAGCCGCAACGCCCCGTAGCCGATGTGCGAAGCCGAAGCGCAAACGGGAACCAGCAGGTTGCTGCACTGGCTGCGCCGGGGCAGCAGCACCCGGTAAGGAATCTGGAAGGGGATGGTGGGCACCTCCACGTCGCCCTCGTTCTGGGCGTTGCCGTTCTCATCCACGTAGCGCTGAATGTTGTGCGAGTCCGTATTGTAAGAGCCCAAGCAGATGGCGTCGGGCTTGCTCAGTTCCGTCTCCAGATCGCGCTGCACCATCACGTATTCACCCACCATGCGCCGGCACTCCCGCACGTAAAGCTGGAACGGCCAGTTTCCGGTGTCGGTGTATTCATCCTTCGCCATTCCCCACTCGAGCATCTCCTCGCGCAGCTCCCTGGGCACGCGACGGTCGTGGCCGAGAAAATAAAAGAACCCGGCCGTGTAATCCGCGTGTTCGCGCCACGACTGGCCGCGGCGCTCGTAACTGGCGGTGGGATAGTCCCAGTTCCTGCCGATGTAGTCGGTGGAAAACGGCCCGAGGTTGTTGATGTCCGTCTTGCCGTTCGGCAGGGGAGAAATAATGATCAGCGAGCCCAGCTTCGGAACACTCTTCTTCGCCTTCATCGTGGCGGCAATCAGCCGGGCCAGCAGCTCGTACTCGTGCGGATTGTAGTTCGGCGGCTTGGGAATCGCCACCTGGTTGCCCTTGTCTTTGGTCAGGCACATGCGGAAGTTATACGCCTGAATCTTTTTATCGGCCGCTCCGGCCTTGCCGCGCGGGCCGTGGTTGACGTTCGGCAGCAGCTTGTGGTGCGAATCGTATGCGGACACGGGAACTTCAAACCAGTGCCCG
>JBAUWE010000092.1:0-16014 GCA_049583595.1 Terriglobia bacterium | reverse complement strand
ATTCGGTCAGTTCCACGTCGACAATCAGGCCGTCCAGCGCCCGGGTGGCAGCCTTCTGCTTTGCCCGCCGTCCCCGCGTGCCTTTGGACTCTCCGCCGAATTGCCGGTGGCGGGCCCGTTCGGCCGGCGGAGTCTCCTGGCCTGGCGGAATGATGATCTCATGCGGGATGCGGCGTTCAAAGGGAATAACAGAATTGGAGTGGGCGCCGACACGGAATACGCCCACCACGGTCTTATGCGCGCGTTCGGCCACGCGCAGAATGCGCCCTTCCACGCGGGTGCTGGGTTTTGCTCCGCGGGAAAACCGGGTGCGCCAGTCGGGCCGCGACCGGACCACCTGAACTTCCACGCGGTCTCCGTGCAGCGCCGGGCCCGTGGCGCCAGGCGGAATGAAGATGTCCTGATCGGTCCCTTCGAGCGGCTTGTCAGGCACAACAAATCCGTAGCCGTCGCGATGGCCCACCAAACGGCCGGTGACGATGTTGCTGAGACCCGGCTTGGGCGCTGCCGAATGCACGCGTCCTTCACGGGCGTGTTTGCGCCCGGCGGCTATTGGTGATTCCATTCTTCTGCCCTTGCTCCATGTTCCGCGCTCAGATTTCTTCCCTACAGGGCGTTGTGACGCCAGCGTGAAATGGCTCTTTTTCGATTCGCGGATCTTGTGGCGCTTCGAAAGGTCGTTCAGAACATGCTTCAGTTCGTGCGCCTGGCTTGACCGCAAGCCGAGTTCAAGCACCAGCTCGCGGATGCGGAATGTTCTTTCCGGCTGCTTGCGGAAGACTTCCAGGACCTCGTGTTGGCTCAGGCCTTCACCCATCTCTTGCTAAGCTTAGCACTGAGCAGGATGCCTGGCGCTGGGATTGTCACGCCTCGGGAAACCTGGGGAAACTGCCGCCGGAATGCCCCTGTTTGAAGCTGCGCTCAGCGATGCGCGGGAGGCCCGGGTAGGGTGATGGTCACGCGTTTTTCGTGCCGGCGCCACGGCGGCGATGGAAAAAATGGAAATAGAGGTAGATGTTCGCGGCCATGACCACCGCGTAAATGCAGAACGGGGCCGCAATCTCCGAAATGTTGAACAGGTAGCCGGTGAGGGTGATGCCTCCCGAAGAAGCTCCCAGCCGCGCCACCTGGTTAATCCCCAGCGCGCGGCCCAGTTCGTCCTGCTGAACCATCTCCGTGAACGCGGTGCGTTGCACGGGTACGGCCATAACGCGCAGCGCCGGTGTCACCATATAGACAGCCAGGGCGATGGCATAGACATGACAGAAAGGCAACAGCAGCAGCAACACTGTTCCAATGCCTCGCGTCACGCCGATGCTCTTGACGAACCCCAGCGTTTGCTCCAGCCGCGGCGCCGCCAGAAGCGCGAACGCCGCCACCGCCCCGCTGGCAAAAGCGTAAACCGCCATTTCCGATTTCGGAACGTGGTAGACGATCACGAAGAAGGGGATCAGAAACGGAACCACGAGCCCCATCGTGAATCCGTTCAGGATTCCGGTGATGCTGAACTTGCCGATCACCACCTTGCTGTGAAGCCGGCGGAGATTGCCGCGCACATAGGTCGTTCGGATGAAGGCGAGAAATACCAGGCCTCCACCGGAAATCAGGGTGGCATCCTGGAATACATTCAGGACCCCGGCGTGCCTGGCCAGCAGCGCGCCGATGGCTCCGAACATGCCGCTCAGGAAAGTGAGGACGGAGAAATAGGATGTCCGGTTTTCGCGCGTGGTGAGGTCTGTAATGACGGCATTCTGGATGGGCTGGGCCGCGCCTCCGATCCCGCCGGTCATCAGCGACCCCGTTGCCGAATAGCCGCCCAGCGAAGTCGCAACAAACAGGGCGGGCAGCCCGGTGGAAAAAATCACGATGGCGGAACTGACCGGCAGCAACAGGCCGACCAGAAAAAGAGTTTTGCCTCTACCCCAGGAATCGGTGAGGAAACCAAACAGCAGGCCCAGAAGTGCCGTTGAGATGGCGGCGGAAGTATACAGCAGTCCCAGTTGCAGGGGGCTGTAATGCCGGTAGGTCAGCACCAGGTAGGGGAACGCAACCGTGATCATCCCCGCCGCGATGCTGCGAGAGATACGAAACAAGGCGAGGAGGATCAGTTGTCCACGATGACCATTCATATCTTTCTCAGCAGCCCGCAGAAGGGGAAACCTTCAGTCTAGTATGGATGCTTGTTCAGGGGCTACCTGTTGGGAAGCGGGGCAGGAGTGCTGATAAGAAGGATTCAGTTGCAGGGATACTCCGTCCCGGCCGATGAGGATGACCTGATGGAGGGACAGAAACTGGTGGGGCCCGTCAGGCCCCCAGGACGGATGATAAGTGTTGGCGCATCCAGGCGGCCCTGCTCAATAAGGCCACTTCCACTCCCTGACCTCCGGCAGATCCTCGCCGTATTGCACGATGTAGTTCTTGTGCTCGATCAGCTTGTTGCGCAGTTCCTGCTTGAAGTGGGCCCCAATCCGGGACAGGCGGGGCACGCGGTCCACCACGTCTCCGGCCAGATGGAAGCGGTCGAGGTCATTCAACACCGCCATGTCAAAGTGGGTGGTTGTGGTTCCTTCTTCCTTGTAGCCGCGGACGTGAAGGTTCTTGTGGTTTGTCCGGCGGTAGGTGAGGCGGTGAATCAGCCAGGGGTATCCGTGGAAAGCGAAGATGACGGGCTTGTCGGTGGTAAAGAGAATATCGAAATCGCGGTCGTTCAGCCCGTGCGGATGCTCGGTGGAGGGCTGAAGCGTCATCAGATCCATGACGTTGATGACCCGAATCCTGATGTCTTCGAAAGTCCGCCGCAAAATGTCCACTGCCGCCAGAGTTTCCAAAGTGGGCACGTCGCCGCAGCAAGCCATCACCACGTCAGGCTCGCCGCCCTGGTCATTGCTGGCCCAGCTCCAGATGCCGATCCCGGCGGTGCAATGCTGGACGGCCGATTCCATATTCAGCCACTGCAATGAGGGCTGCTTGCCGGCCACAATCACATTCACGTAATGGCGGCTGCGCAGGCAGTGGTCTGTGACGGAAAGCAGCGTATTGGCGTCAGGCGGCAGGTAAATCCGGACGATGTCCGCCTTCTTGTTGGCCACGTGGTCGATAAACCCGGGATCCTGGTGAGTGAATCCGTTGTGGTCCTGCCGCCACACATGCGAGGTCAGCAGATAGTTCAGCGAGGCGATGCGTCTTCGCCAGGGGATGTCGCGGGTCACCTTCAGCCACTTCGCGTGCTGGTTGAACATGGAATCCACAATGTGGATAAAAGCTTCGTAGCAGGAGAAGAACCCGTGCCGGCCCGTCAGCAGGTAGCCTTCCAGCCATCCCTGGCACATGTGCTCGCTCAGGACTTCCATCACGCGCCCGGTGGGTGAGAGATGCTCGTCCGTGGGCAGCACGTCCTCCATAAAAGTCTTACCCGTCACCTCAAACAGGGCGCCCAGGCGATTGGAATTCGTCTCGTCGGGACCCATCACGCGGAAGTTTTTTGACTCCTCATTCAGCTTCATCACATCGCGCAGCAATTTGCCCATCACCCGTGTGGCTTCGGCCACCGACTTGCCGGGTGAGGTGACGGGGACTGCATATTCGCGGAAGTCCGGCATGACCAGGTCCTTCAGCAGCAATCCGCCGTTCGCGAGGGGGTTGGCGCCCATTCGCCGGTTGCCTTTCGGAGCCAGCTCCGCCAGCTCGGGGATCAATCGCCCTTCTTTGTCGAAAAGTTCTTCGGGCTTGTAGCTCTTCATCCATTCTTCCAGCATCTTCAGGTGCTCGGGATTGGTCCGGGTTTCGCCCAGCGGCACCTGGTGCGCCCGTGAAGTGCCCTCCACCTGCTGCCCGTCCACCACTTTGGGTCCGGTCCAGCCTTTCGGCGAGCGCAGGATGATCATCGGCCATACCTGCCGGGTCTTGCTCCCGTCGTCTCGCGCTGCTTTCTGGATCTGCTGAATCTCGTCAACCACGGCATCCAGCGTCGCGGCCAGCAACTGGTGCATGGCCTCGGGGTGGTCGCCCTCAACAAAGTAGGGCTTGTGGCCGTAGCCGGTGAACAGGGCGGTCAGTTCCTCATCGCTCATGCGGCCCAGGACGGTGGGATTGTTAATCTTGTAGCCGTTCAGATGAAGGATGGGGAGGACGGCGCCGTCCCGCAGCGGGTTGAGGAACTTGTTGGAATGCCAGCTTGCGGCCAGTGGTCCTGTTTCCGCTTCGCCGTCGCCTACCACACAGCACACCAGCAGGTCCGGGTTGTCGAACGCGGCCCCATAGGCATGGGCAATCGAGTAACCCAGTTCACCGCCCTCATGGATGGAGCCTGGAGTCTCTGGAGCCACATGACTCGGGATGCCTCCCGGGAACGAAAACTGCTTGAAGAGCCGCCGCATGCCCTGGGCGTCCTGGGAGATGTTGTGATAGAACTCGCTGTAGGTGCCTTCCAGGTAGGTGTTGGCAACCAGCCCCGGCCCGCCATGCCCGGGTCCCGTGATGTAGATCACGTTCAGGTCGAGCTTCTTGATGATGCGGTTGAAGTGAACATAGATGAAATTCAATCCCGGCGTGGTGCCCCAGTGTCCCAGCAGGCGGGGCTTCACGTGCTCCGGCTTGAGCGGTTCGCGGAGCAACGGATTTTCGAAGAGATAGATTTGCCCCACTGAAAGGTAATTGGCCGCGCGCCAGTAGGCATCCATCTTGCGGAGCTCTTCAGAGGAGAGCGGTTCGGTTGAAACGGTCAAAGGCGAACGGTCTTCGGGCTGTGTTGAGGTGGGCATGATTTCCTCCCTCGTCAGATTGGAAACGTTCCGCAGCAAAAGCTTATACAAAAATTCTATTACATTTTGCAGCCAATAGGGATTCCAAGCGCCGCGCAGGGCAGCTGGTCGGCCGAACCGCCCGCAGAAAAGCGCTGAATCGTGTTGTGTTTGTTTCTGACTGGAAATAACATGTTGCGTGATCGTTACGAGGTTGAGCGGGGCTCGGGATGCCGGCCGTTTCACGAGCCGCACGCTGGCCACGGGCTCCAAGCGAAAGGAAGGTTCTCATGCAGGCAGGGGTTTACACCGGGGTTGAAAATCTGAAGTTGCAGGAATGGCCAAAGCCTGAACTGAATCCGGGCGAAATGCTCGTGAAGGTGCGTTACGCAGGCATCTGTGGCACGGACATGATGATCCACGCCGGCAAGCACCCGAGAGTGGTCCCGCCACGTGTGCTGGGCCACGAGATTTTCGGCGCCGTGGTGGAGACGCGCGCTGCCTCGGACTCAAAAGTCAAGGAAGGCGACCGCGTGGCGGTGTTTCCGCTGATTTCCTGCGGGCGCTGTGCTCCCTGCCACGAAGGGAACGCCCACGTCTGCGAAAAGCTCGGCCTGCTTGGAATTGACACGGACGGCGGATTTGCGGAATACGTCAAAGCGACGCCCGAGCAGTTGATTCCTGTTCCGCCCGGGGTGGATGATGAGCAGGCGGCGCTGGTTGAGCCTCTTTCCGTTGCGGTTCACGTGGTCCGGACTTCCGGATTCACAGCGGGTGACACCGCGCTCGTCACCGGGGCCGGCCCCATCGGGAACCTGATTGCCCAGGTGCTGAGAGCGGTGGGAGCGCGGCGGGTGCTGGTTTCAGAGGCGAAGCCCTTCCGGCGGAACCTGGCGGAGCAAATGGGCTTCACCGTCGTGAATCCGTTAGAGACGAAACCTGTTGAGCTGGTTCCCCGGTTGACCGGAGACAGCTTTGTCGACCATGTGTTCGAAGCGACAGGGGCAACCGCGGCTTACCGTGACGCTGTTCAGTCCTGCAAGGTTCGGGGGCACATCACTTTTGTCGGGCTTCCGAAGTTGCCGCCGGAGGTTGACGTGCTCAACCTGGTTTTCAAGGAAATTCGCACTTCCGGCGCGCGCGTTTACACTCCCAAAGACTTTCGGGTTGCCATCTCCCTGCTGGAGCGGGACGCCATCGATGTGAAGAGTGTGGTGACGGACCGCATGCCTCTCAAGGATATCGAACAGGGTCTGCGGAAGATGCATGACCCTGACAACAGCCTGAAGATTCTCTTCAACCTTTGACCGCGGATCCGACTGGCCCGGAGCAAGCCTGCTCACGCAACAGGCTTTTCATCAGCAGGCTTACTCCACCGGATTTCCTTCCCGAGCGGGCATTCCGGCTGGTCATATCCCCACGTTGTAGCGCTTTCGATGTTCGCGAACAAAGAGACCGCTGACGGTGGGTTCTGACTCGCACTCCGCCTCAATCACGGTGACGGGGTCATCGGGTGCTTTGATGGGCAGTCCCGTAAACTGGATGGAGACGTCGTCCTGCCTGAAGTTCACCTTCTTGCCGGAAGCAAACAACTTTGCCGATTTCACCTGGGTCCGCAGCCCTCCAATGGCCACCACCGACTGCGGCCGGAAGAACGACAGCCATCCGGCCGCCGGCGTCATGCCCGGCCAGAAGTGTACGTGGATGTAAAGGGTGTTTCCTTTTCGTGTAAAGTTCGCGTTGGTGGTTCCACCCGCATCGCAGCGCTCGGCTTCATAAATGGTCGGACCGTTCTTGTCCATCCATTTGCCCACGGCCTCCAGCGTGCGCACTTCTTCTTCCGGCACCGAGCCGTCCGGCCTGGGACCGATATTCAGCAGATAATTCCCTCCGCCCTTGGCGCAAGTGACGAGGTTGCGCACGATGGTCTTGGGAGACTTGAAGTCGTCGTCCGCCTTCTGGTAGCCCCAACTGTCATTCATGGTCATGCAGGTTTCCCATGCCCGGCCTTTTTCTGAGGCGCTGATATGCTGCTCAGGGGTTGAAAAGTCTCCCGGCAAGCCATTGCGATTGTTCACAATGATGTCCGGCTGCAGCTTGAACACCATGTCGTTCATCTTTTTCGATTCCCATTGCTCGGCTGTCAGCGGCCAGTCAACGTCGTACCACAGAACGTCAATCTTGCCGTAGTTGGTCATCAATTCACGAACCAGGCCGTGCGTGTAAGCCACAAAACGCGCGCGCGCGGCCTCGTCCGTCGCGCAGCGGGCTCCGTCCGGATGGTGCCAGTCCATCAGCGAATAATAGAAGCCCACGCGCAATCCCTCGGCGCGGGCGGCATCCACATATTCCTTGACCAGGTCGCGCCCGGCGCCCTGCCTGGGAGCGCAGTAATCTGTCAGCTTGGTATCAAACAGGCAGAATCCCTCATGATGTTTGGTGGTCATCACCATGTACTTCTGCCCGGCCCGCCTGGCCAGCTTTGCCCAGTCTCGGGCGGCGTTGGGCTTGGGATTAAAGTGTTTGGCCAGCAACTGATACTGTGGAATCGGAATTCCTTCCTTCTCCATGGCCCATTCGTGCTGTCCGATCACGCTGTAGAGCCCCCAGTGAATGAACATGCCGAACTTTGCCGCGTGCCACCACTTCATGCGACGCTCGCGATCCGCCACCGCAGAGGCCGGTTCGCCCGGACCCTCGGCCTGTCCCTGCTGGGGCGCCGGCCCCTGTCCTGAACTGCACGCTGTCGCGGCTCCCACCGCCGCCATGGTGCCTCCGGCTCCCATCAGTTTCAGGTAATCCCGCCTTGTCATCCGATGTTCCCGCATCGTCTTCCTCCTTCCCAGCAACTGAGTAGATCGAGGATTAAGAGTATCGTTTCCCGGTCCCCGCCAGGACGCCCACCGCAAAAGTGCCGGGTTGATATTTGCGCCAGCGATCTTACCGCAAAACCTGGCGCGGGAACACGGAAAATGTGTCGAGTTTCAAACTATGAAAGATAGATAACACAAAGTCAGATGATTTCCAGGGGGTGGACACGGCCTTTATTTCCTGCAACCTTCCGGTTAATCTTTGGAAGATGAGTCTTCATCGGCCACAAAAGATCCGGGTCGACCGCCTCCTGGTAGAGCGTGGCCTTGCGGAGACCCGCCAGAAGGCCCAGGCGCTGATCCTTGCCGGCCAGGTGTTGGTGGATGAGCAGAAGATTGAAAAATGCGGGACGACGGTCCGTTCCGAGGCACGGCTGCGTCTGCTGGGTGAGCCGCGCCGGTACGCCAGCCGGGCGGGGTTCAAGCTTGAGGGCGCGCTCGACCACTTTGCCGTGGACCCGGAAGGCAAAACCTGCTTGGACATCGGCGCCTCAACCGGCGGCTTTACGGATTGCCTGCTTCAGCGCGGGGCCACCAGGGTGATTGCCGTGGATGCGGGAACCAACCAGCTTGACTGGAAGCTGCGGCAGGACCCGCGCGTGACGGTGATGGAGAAAACCAACGCCCGGTACCTGGGTTTTGACCAGGTGGGAACGCTTGTACCCCTGGTCACCATGGACGTTTCATTCATTTCCTCCACCCTGATTCTTCCTGTGCTTCCTTCCCTGCTGGAAGAGGGCGCCGATCTTGTGGTGCTGGTGAAGCCGCAATTTGAAGTGGGCCCCGGACAGGTGGGCAAGGGCGGCATTGTGCGCGATCCGCGCCTGCACGAAGAAGCCATTCGAAAGGTTTCGCGGAAAATCGCCGATTTAGGGTTCAGTGAAATGGGGCACGTTGAAAGCGCCTTGCCGGGAGCTGAGGGGAACCGTGAATTTTTCCTGCATGCTATTTGGCCGAAAAGTGTCTAGAATGGTTTTTTGGTGATGGGCTGCGGCAGCGGCGGCTATCGTTCATTCCACGGTGACTTCAGGCTCTTATGACGATCAAGAATATCGGAATTGTTTCAAAGCCCAAAAAAGCAGAGATTCGAGAGATTGTTCCACAACTGGTGGAGTGGCTTCGGGGACGCGACATCGAGGTTTCCTTCGATAAGGAAACGGGTTCCATCCTGGAGAGTTCGGAAAAGTGCCTCACCCGCAACGAGCTTCCGGGGAAAGTTGATCTGCTGATTGTGCTGGGAGGCGACGGCACATTGCTGGCCGCCGCCCGCGCCCTCTACCGGCACGAAGTTCCCATTTTTGCAGTCAACCTGGGCGATCTGGGCTTTCTCACCGTCATCACCCGGGATGAACTTTATCCGGCGCTTGAGGGCGTGTTGTCCGGGAACTATCGTTCCGAACGCCGCGTCCAGATTGAAGGCGAACTGGTTCGGGCGGACGAAGTCCTTTCCACTTTTCGGGCCTTGAACGACGTGGTGTTGAACAAAGGAGCCATCGCCCGGATCCAGGACTTTGAGGTGTATGCCGACGGCGAGTTCATCTCAAACTACAAATCCGACGGGCTGATCGTTTCAACCCCCACCGGTTCGACGGCCTATTCGCTGGCGGCGGGCGGACCCGTGGTCTCCCCGACCGTGGAAGCTTTTATCGTCACTCCCATCTGCGCGCACACGCTGACCAACCGCCCGTTGGTGCTCCGCGATTCCGCCCACATTGAAATTGTGGTGAAGAGCCAGCGCGAAGCCGCTTACCTCACCGTCGACGGCCAGGTAGGCATCGCCACGCACAGCGAGGACATCATTCGTGTCCGCAAGTCCGATTCTTTCGTCGAACTGATCCAGCCTCCGCAAAGAAACTATTACGAAATCCTTCGCCAGAAGCTCAAGTGGGGAGAGCGGTAGAAAATCCTCTGAACACAGGATGTGTCTGGCAATTGGTTTTCGGCTCCGGTGCTTCGTCATCCTGAGCGAGGCGAAGGATCTGCTTTGTTCATTTTCAGTAAGGTACAGCAGATCTTCGCTGTGCTCAGCATGACGGTTGTTCTTTCCAACAGCATGTCAGAGCACTTCCCCGGCCATCAGGTCTTCCAGCCTTTCCCGGGGACGAATCAATTCAACCTGACTGCCGGCGACCATCACCTCGGGTGGGCGGGGGCGGGAATTGTAATTGGACGAGAGGACGTAGCCGTAGGCACCGGCGGTCATCACGGCCACCAGGTCGCCGGGTTCGAGGCAGGGCAATTCGCGGTCGCGCGCCAGGAAGTCTCCGGTTTCGCAAAGCGGCCCCACCACGTCGGCCACATAAGTTTTTTCCGTACGGCGCTCGACGGGAACAATCTGGTGCAATGAGCCGTAAAGGGTGGGACGCATCAGGTCGTTCATGCCGGCGTCGACCACCACAAAGTGTTTTTTCCCGGTGTTCTTGATGTAGAGAACGCGCGCGAGCAGGGCTCCGGCGTTGCCTACCAGGGCTCGCCCCGGCTCCAGGATCAGGCAATAGGGTGTTCCGGCCAGGCGGCTTTTGAGTTCCTGCGTCAGGCGGTCCATTTCCAGCGGGTCTTCATCCACGTAGCGAATGCCGTAGCCGCCGCCGAGATCCAGAAACTCCAGCCGGATGCCGTCACGCTCGAGCGTCCGCGCCATCGCCAGGATTTCCTCCAGCGCCTTGACGAAGGGATCGATCTCGAGGATTTGCGACCCAATGTGGCATGCGATGCCGCGCACCCGCAGTTCCGGCATGGTGGCGGCGCGCCGGAAGAGGTCGATGGCCTGGTCCTTAGGCACGCCGAACTTGTGGATGAACTGCCCGGTTGAGATGTAAGGATGGGTGTCCGCCTCGACGTCGGGATTGACGCGGATGGAAATGTTGCCCTGCTTCTTCAGGTGGCGCGCGCGCCGCGCGATGGCCTCCAGCTCGCCCGCCGATTCCACATTGAACATCAGAATGCCAGCGGAGAGTGCCGCGTCGATTTCCGTTTCGTCCTTCCCCACTCCGGAGAAAACGATCGTATCCGGCCTGGCTCCCACCTTGAGCACGCGGGCCAGCTCACCCCGGGAAACGATGTCAAAGCCCGCGCCGGCCTGCCGCAGCAGGTTCAGGATCTTGAGGTTGGAATTGGCCTTCACCGAATAGCAGATCAGGTTTGGAATGTCGGCCAGCCGGCCCTCGATGTGGTTGAAGTTTTCTTCAATCGTCGAGCGGCTGTAAACATAGGCGGGCGTGCCGAACCTCGCGGCCAGTTCGGCCATCGGGGCGCCCTCGCACTGCAGTTTGTTTTCGACGTAGTGGAAGTGTTCCATGGTGGTTGTTCTGTTGGGTTCCTATCCTGCCGGGGTTTGCACGGGTGCGGACAGATGGCATGAGCCCGGCATCTGCCTCAGCGCACGCGGGCCAGAACAAGCGTCTGGTCATCGCGCGGAGGCCGCCCCTCTTCAAAGCGCGCGATCTCGCCGAATAGCATATCAATCATCTCGCGCAGTGGACGGCTGCGGTTATCGCGCAACAGGTTCGCCAGATGGCGCGCGCCAAACTCATGAAGCTCCGGATTCATGGCCTCCACCAGCCCGTCGGAGAAAAACGCCAGCAGGTCTCCCTTTTTCAGTTGAAGAGAAACCTCCTGATATTCCGTGTGTTCCAGCAGACCCAGTGGAATTCCTTCGGCCTGAATTTGCCTCCACCGTCCGTTCCGGATGAGAACCGGCAGCGGCATCCCGGCGTTGGCCAGGCGCAGCGTCCTATTCCTGGGTTCCCACACCGCGCAGGTGAGGGTGAGGAAGTGGCCCTCCACTCTGCGTTCCAACAGGGTTGCGTTCAGCCGGCGAAGCATTTCAGGAACAGGAAGGCGAAGGGGAGCGAGGCTCCGCAGGATACCTCCGGCGAGCGCCCCGTAAAGAGCGGCCGGCGCTCCTTTGCCGCTGACGTCACCGATGGCCAGCACGTGGCGGTCCTTCCCGTAATTCAGAAAGTCATAGAGGTCACCGCCCAGTTGTCGCGCGGGCTGGAAGCGCAGATCGATCTCGAGTCCGGTGACTTTGGGCGAGGTCCCGGGCATCAGGAGCATCTGGATTTCCTGCGCGCGTTTCAGGTCGCGCTCAAGCCGCGCCTCGCTTCGCAGCACCCGTTCATAGAGCCGGGCGTTTTCAATGGCAATGGCGATCTGGGGCGCCAGGGTGGAAAAAATCCGGACATGCTCCTCCGTAAAATAATTCAGGACAGGGCTTTCCAGGTCCACCACACCGATGACGCGGCCGTGGTGGATCAGCGGGACCGTCAGCTCAGATTTCGTGTCGGGATAGATGCAGATGTACCGCGGATCGCGCCTGACGTCGGGTGACACCACCGGCTCCAGCGAACCGGCGGCCGCGCCCACGATGCCCTGGCCAAAGCGGACCGTCGTTTTGTCCGGCAGGCTCTCGTCCTGTCGAAGTGTCAGGACGGAGTTGAAGGTCTTCGCCTGCTCATCCGCCAGCATGATGCTGAAGCGGTGATAATTCACCAGGCGCTTGGTCAGCGTCCCTACTTTGCGAAGCAGGTCGCTGAGCACCAGCACCGAGCTCAGCTCGCGGCTGATTTCATTCAGCAGTTGCAGCGTCCGGGCCTGGCGAAGGCTGTGCCGGTAGAGCCGGGCGTTCTCAATGGCCATGGCCATGCGGCCGGCCAGGAGTTCCAGCAGATTGACATGCTGGTCGGTGAAGAAGTCGGGCGTGTCCGCTTCCAGGTCGATGACGCCGATCACCCGGTTCTTCAGGATCAGCGGGACCGCCAGTTCGGACCGGATGGAGGCCATCGACTCGATGTAGGTCGGTTCGCTCTGGACGTCGTTCACCAGAATCGACCGGCGTTCCAGCGCCGCCCGTCCCACAATCCCTTCACCCACTTTGATCCGAAGTTTCCGCACCCGCTCCTCGGGATGGCCCACGCTGGAACGGATTCTCAGCACCTGCGTCTTCTCGTTCAGCAGCAGAATGGCGAAAACCTTGTAGTTGATGACGCGCTTCACCAGTTCGGCGATGCGCACCATCAACACTTCCAGATCCAGCGTGGAGGTGATCTGCTCGCTCACTTCCATCAGCAGCGTCAGCAGTTCGGTTGCTCCCAGGGGGCGCACTTGTGTTTTCACAACTTGCGACATGGATCAGCCCACGCGGCGGGCGGCTTCCGCCAGAATGGCAGCCGAGGTGCTCGTTCCCAGCCGGTCCGCCCCGGCTCGCAGCATCCTCACGGCATCCCCGAGCGACCGGATACCCCCGGCTGCCTTCACGCCCATTTGCGTTCCAACGGCCTCACGCATCAGCCGGACATCAGCCTCTGTTGCGCCCGACGGCCCCAACCCTGTTGAGGTTTTGACGTAGTCTGCGCCCGCCTGCCTGGCCAGCCGGCAGGCCGTGACCTTCTGCTCATCAGAAAGGTAAGCGTTCTCCAGAATCACTTTTAGGATGCACCCGTAATCGTGCGCGATGTCTGCGACGCCTTGAATATCGCTGCGGACGCCTTCCAGGTTTCCGGAGCGCAACGCTCCGACGTTCATCACCATATCAAGTTCTGCGGCGCCGGCGCGAATGGACGCTTCGGCTTCCACGCGCTTGACGGAGGAGTGGGTGGTGCCGAAAGGGAAGCCCACAACGGTCCCAACCTTGATTCCGGTCCCTCTCAAAATCCTGGCCGCCAGCGGAACCCAGACCTGGTGGATGGCGATGGCGCCAACGCCCAGCGAAACCGCCTCACGGCAGAACCGTTCCAATTCTTCCGAAGTTGCCTGCGGGCGCAGCAGGGTGTGGTCCATGATGCGCGCCAGCGCTCGGAGGTCCGGCGAGTCCTGCGGAGCGGGATTTTCGCCGGCCGGCGGCTCCGTCTGCTGCTGCATGGCCTGGGCCATCCGCCCAATCATTTCTGAGAGGTCAGGCAGGTTCAATGAGAGTGTTGGCATAAGAAATCTTTGGCGATCCTAAAACAGCTGCCTCTACTTGGGGGCTGCCGCTACAGAATGGGATGGCACTGGGAAAATAAGGGTCGGCTGCATTAGCTGCTATTTTAGCATAACCGGGCGGACTTTCCCCCCGGTTTTAGACTGCGGTGAGCAGCCACAATGTGTCAAGAGGGACACGCTGGAAACCCGCACACATGTACAATGATTCCGTGGAGCGTGAACGTTTCGAACAACTGGTCGGCGAGGTTCTGGACAACCTGCCCGAACCGTTTCGCAGCAGGCTGGCAAACCTTGCCATTATTGTTGAAGATTCCCCTCCTCGGGAACCCTACCGGGGCGGTCTGCTGCTGGGGCTTTTCTCGGGTGTCCCCCGGACCCTGAAGAGCGTCTTTTCTGCTGACCCTCCGGACCATATCTTCCTGTACCAGAAGAACATCGAGGCCATCTGCTCGAACGAAAAACAGGTCGAGCAGCAGATTCGTGATACCCTGCTGCACGAAATCGGCCACTATTTCGGACTCAACGAAGAAGAACTCCGAGACATCTGAAAGTTCCTTCATCCCGCCGCCCTTCACGCGCATATTAGAGGAATTGCGCATGCGGAGCGGCCGGGGCGGGTATAATGATTGAAAATGCGACTTCTGGCAATCGACACAACCAGTGAATATGGCGGGGCCGCGGTTTACGATCAGAAAGAATGCCTGGCAAGGGCCTTAAACAGCGAGCCTGCTTCGCGATACGCTGTGACGCTATTTGAACTGGCGGACCGCGCGCTCGCCGAGGCCGGGATGGGCTTTCCTGACATCGAGCTTTACGCGGTGTCAAACGGGCCCGGCTCATTCACCGGAATCCGTGTGGGGCTGGCAGCGGCGCAGGGCTGGGCCAGGGCCTTTCGACGCCCCGTCAAGGGAGTCAATCTGCTGGAGGCGATGGTCGAGTACGCTCGTCCGGAGGCCGACTGGGCCGTTCCTGTTCTCGACGCGCGCCGGGGAGAGTTCTTTGCCGGTTTCTATCGGAGGACGGCCGATGCCACCGGCCGTCAATCCGCATTTGAGGCGGCCGGCCCGGGCCAACTGGTGCGACCTGATCGCCTTCAGACCCTGATGGATGCCCTCAGCCGGGGCGGCCAGTGCCGAACCTTCAGCGGGGGGACCATCGCCTTCCTCACACGAACTCATGACCTGAAGGCGCGGTCCCTGCGCGAAAGCTTGCACCAGGACCTCCTCGGGATTGAGGTGCCGGGTGCTCTGCTTGAAGCCATTGCCGGAGTGGCCCTTCGCGCCCACGAACAGGGCGAGATACCCTCGCCTGAGGAGCTCGATGCCTGTTACATCCGGCGGTCGGACGCTGAAATGAACTGGCGGCCCCCGGCGGCAAAGGCGGGAAACTGATTGAAAAAATCAGACGCTGTTCTCCGGCCGCGAAAACCTCGGAATCCCTCCGGTCCCTCCCGGCGCCACCCTTCGGGTGGAATAAAAATCAGACTGTTTTCACCGGACGACCTGAACGAAATCCTGAAAATCCACAGGGCCTGTAAAGAAGTGGGGAGCTGGCGGGCGAGCGATTATGAGCAATTGGCCGCCGAACCCAGGGGGACGATCCTGGTGGCTGAGCCGGAGGACCCGCCGCTGCCGAACGTCCTGGGATTCCTTGCCTTCTACCGCCTGGACGGGGAAGCGGAGCTTTGGAGCCTTGGGATTGCGCCCGCACACCGGCGCCAGGGCATTGCCAGGGAGCTGCTTCAGGAAGCCTGCCGGAAACTGGCCGGGGCAGGCGTGCACAGACTGTTTCTTGAGGTCCGGGAGTCCAACCTGCCTGCCGTGGGGCTTTACCGTTCCTTTGGCTTTGTGTTGCAGGCCCGCCGGAAAGAGTACTATCAGCATCCCAAAGAAGACGCCCTGGTTCTTGTTTATCACATTGTTGAGCCTGGGGTTTGAATAGAGTTATGCGGTGGCGGGGCAAAGAGAATTTTGAAGGATCCCGTGCGAAACGCGATTTTTCACTTCCATATTCACCGGCGCATGCCGGAGTTGCTACCCGAAACCGTGCAAGCCCCGCACCATATGGTGTAACGAGCCGAAGATCGACCGTTTGAAATCCTACCTCCAGATTCCAGCCTGAGAATTTAACAAACTGTAACGGCAGGAGTTATTTCGTAACCTCCCGCTGGCGGCTCACTTTTGGAATATGCCTTGCTAGAGCGTTCCCGTAGTTATTTTTAATCGGAGGTTCTAGAACCCATGAAGAAGTTCTTCACGTTGATTGCAGCGATCGCCATGGCCACGACCCTGTCGATGCCGGCTTTTGCTGCGAAGAAGCACAGCAAAAAGGAAACCACCACTCAATCCAAGAAGCACACGAAGCACGCCAAGCACGCCAAGAAGAAGGGTGCGAAAAAGGGCGCCAAGAAGGGTCAGTAAGGAACGACACCGGCGGCAATTATTTCCTCGCCGCTTGTTTTCCTCTTAGTATGAATGGCA
>JBAUWE010000091.1:0-12310 GCA_049583595.1 Terriglobia bacterium | reverse complement strand
GCGGCAGCGGCGGCGAACGCGGCGGGATGCGCGGAGAACGTGGAGAACGAAACCACGAATCCTGGGACGCCGAGTCCGTACACACCGCCGGCAGGCTACAGCTGCCCGTAAACAAGAGGCAGTGAGGGAACAGATAACGGAAGGGAAAGTGGGCGATGGCCGGAAAGGGCTGCCGCCCACTTTGCATTTAAGGACCCCTCGTCCGCAACTTCTCATGCGGGCCCTTGCCGGGTCACCTCGTAGGAACAAGAGAGCCGGCACATTCAGGGGCGCCATCTTACCCTGTTCCCCGGCTCTTCAACACATGCGCGGGAGGCTTGCGCAAGAGTCAACCCAGATTGAAGGGTGATCGTGACCGGAAGAATGACAATCACCGGTTAAGGGGAGGCTCAGGTCTACGCAGAGTTGCATTCGAAGGGGTATCCGGAGCAAAATACTTGTTCTTTCATAAAGACGGAAAGCGGTTCTGTTCCCGCAGAGGGATTGAGAGGCAAAACTTCTCACGCAGATGATGCCAGGTGCCGAATCCGTTCAAACGATAGTTCGGAGAAAAGATAGCGATGGCGATGAGGCTGGGAATCGTTGGTTACGGGGTTGTAGGGAAGGCCTTAGCGAAGGTTTTCAAGTTTGAAGCTGGAAATTCTGATCTGGTCATCTATGACAAATATGTCAAAGGGATGAACAGTCCCGGGCGGCGGGCCGCGCTGCAGGAGTGTGACCTTGTTTTCATTGCCGTTTCTACTCCGGAAGGTCCGGATGGAAGATGCGACCTTTCAGCGATTGAGGAGGTGGTCTCCTGGGTCAAGCCGGTGATGTGTGTTAAATCCACGGTTCCGCCCGGAACAGTCGACCGGCTTGCGGCGAAGACGGGCAAGACGATCTGCTTCAGTCCTGAATATGTTGGGGAGACTACCTGGCATCCGTTGAAAGGGATTGAGAGCCACGGGTTCATCATCGTTGGAGGAGAACGGGCCGCCTGCAGGCTGGTGATCCGGGCGTATCAGCAGTTTCTGGGACCGTTGCCCCACTATTACATCACGAATGCGAAGACGGCCGAGCTCTGCAAGTATATGGAAAATGCTTTCCTCGCCACCAAGGTGGCTTTTGCCAACCAGTTCTACGACATTGCGCAGGGCCTGGGAGTGGATTACAACGAGCTGCGAGAGCTGTGGCTTGCCGACGACCGCGTTGGGAGATCCCACACCATTGTCACGGCCGAGCGCGGCTACCGTGGCCGCTGCCTCCCCAAAGACATGGCTTCTATCATACATGTCGCCAGGCAAGCCGGTGGCGCACCGCTTCTGGAGGCGGTTGACCATTTTAACGACGAGGTCTGCCACAAGGCGGATGAAGCGAACAACGCCGTCCGACGCGCGCGAGGAAAAAAGAAGTCTCGACGTTAGTTGACATCAGCTTTCAGAATTTCACGCACTGACCGAACGATGTAGTGAAGGTCATCTTCCTCGACTCCCGGGTGGACCGGCAGGGAAAGAACGGTTTTCGCCAGACGGGCGGAAACAGGAAAATCCCGGTCAAGTCCATAACCTCGAAAAACAGGCTGGCGGTGAAGCGGAAGTGGATAGTGGATAGCTGACTGGATGCCGCGAAGGCGCAACGCCTTTGCCAGCGCATCCCGCGGCATTCCCGCCTGTCTCCTGTCGATGCAAATCGTAAACAGGCTGAATGCGTGGCTGGTACCGCGAATTGATTCCGGCGTTTGCAGCCCGGGAATGCCCCTGAGTCCTTCTCGCAGGATTCCGGCGTTCCGCTGGCGGGCTCGAATGGCTTTGCCGAGCCTGGCCAGTTGAACAAGGCCGATGGCGGAAGCGACGTCGGTGGTGCGGAAGTTGAAGCCGAGCCGGACATGCCGGTAGCGGCTCGCTTCGCCATGGGAGCGGAGCAGGCGGAACTGGCTGGCAAGGGAGCCGTTGGATGTCGTGATCATTCCGCCCTCACCGGTGGTCATATTTTTTGTGGGATAGAAGGAATAACAGACCGCATCCGGAAATGAGCCCACATCCCGCCTGTTGAATTGTGCTCCGTGAGCCTGGGCGGCGTCCCAGATGATGCGCAGCTTGTGCCGGCGGGCCAGCCGTACCAGTCCCGAGATGTCAGCAGGTTGACCGTAGAGATGGACCGGAATCAGCGCCCGTGTTCGCGGAGTTATGCGCCGTTCAGCCTCCGCCGGATCCAGGGTGTAGGTCCGGGGATTGACGTCGGCAAAAACCGGTTTTGCGCCCACTGCCGCCACCATGGCGGCCGTCGCAACGAAAGTAAAGTCCGGCACAATGACTTCGTCACCGGGACGGAGGAGTGCATGGCAGGCAAGATAGAGCGCTGCGGTTCCTGAGGTCACCGCGACCGCGTGGCGGGCTCCCACACCTGCGGCGAAAGAAGACTCAAAATTCTCAGTCACCCGCCCGGCCCTGAGATTTCCGCTTCTCAAAACCCGTGCGACTGCCCGGATTTCACGTTGGTCGAGCGAAACTTGTGCAATTGGAATAGTTCGAATAATATTTCCTCCTCTTTCGGGTTTAGGAGCCGGAAGCAAGGATTGCAGGGGCCATGTGGAGCGCCTCTGTAATGGCATCGTCCATGCTGGAATAGCGCCAGGCTCCGAAGCGTCCGATGGACCACACGCGCTTGGTTTGCAGGAAGTGCAACAGGCGGCGGACACGTTCACCCCGCGCCAGGTCGTGCACCGGATAGGCGTAGGGGAAATAGTTTCGCACGATGCCCACCACGTCATCCGATTTTCCAATCCATCCAAGCTTCACAAGTAACGCCTGGACCTGCTTTTCCATCTCTTCTTCTTTGCCCGGCTCGGGGTTTGAAATCTCTGCCGCGATCAGCCCTCCGCCTTCAGGCGCGAGTTCACCGGAAATATTGGAAGGGAAGACCAGGCGGAAGAATGGGAACTCGGATTCCGGGAAATAGACCCAATGGAACGGTTGCGGAAGCCTCCGCTTGAGGCAGTATGTCAGGTTCAATAATGAGGTCCCGCGTAGCCCCGCTACATCCTGCTGCAATTTTTCCGGGATGCCTTTGGTGCGCTGGATCAGGCTGGGCAGCGGGATGGTTGAGATCAAGCGCGCGTAGCCCACGCGATCACCGCTGCGGAACTGAACGGTGCGATTTTCGAGATCAATTTCAACCGCTTCCTGATTGAGATGCACATCCGTCAGCCGAGACTGGAAAGCCTCGCAGATGGTCTGGATTCCCCCGCGCGCCGGATAGAAGAACCATGGGTTATAGCCAACTTCATGATGGTTTCGCTTTGAAAAAACGTTGCTGATGATCTGCCGCAATTCTGTTTGTGGAACGAACGGCCGGATCCAGTCCAGACTCAATTCCTCCGGCTCAGCGCCCCAGAGCTTCTGGTTATAAGGGCGCATGAAGTGCCGCGCAATACCTCTACCAAAGTATTGTTCCACCCACTCGCCAAAATTCTCCGGTTCCTGGTCCCCTGTCAATTTGCGCTTCGCCCACGCCCGGAGGTAGCCGCTCAGGCAGTCCATCTTGGCTGCTGGGGGCAGTGCGTTCAGGTGTGTCTGGAAAGGGTAGGGTACGTAACATCGTTGGAAGTAGATCCAGGCGCTGCGTTCCTGGCGGACGAATTCCTCTCCCACGATCTGCTGGACAAGACTCTTTGTTTCTTCGCTGCGGAAGTGCAGCACGTGCGAGACTGAATCGAACTCATAACCGTTTACAGACTGCGTGCTGCACAATCCTCCAACAGTGGGCGCCTGCTCGTAAAGGCTGTAGCTGCGGGGAGAGATTCCCTGAAGAGCGTAGGCGGCGCTGAGCCCGCTGATCCCCGCTCCCAGAATGACCGTTTTCAACCGCTGTTCCTCCACCAATCCCACTCCTGCGCGTCATCCCCCGATATGTTCTTTGCCTGGATCGCCCTGGCGGGATACCGTCGTGGTCCGCCCTTCTTAGAAGGCTTTATCCGTCTGGCTTTACTGCTGGCGGCATTGATCTCAATGATATTTTCGGTAGCCAACGTGAAGGCAAGCCGAAAACCATTTATTATCGCCTGATTCCTGCCTCCCACGCCAGCGCCGCATGGCATTTTTCCCGGGCGATTCAAGACTTTCGCTGCCCGAAACGCCAGCTTCGGAATCCCAGTATGAGTTGATGGATGAGGAAAGAACGTTGCGAAAAATCGCTCTTTTGATGTAGCTTAGCGTTCGTACACCAAAACAGTGAGCGGGGGATCAGGAACTCGATCCTGATGGTGGAATGGGAAGAATAGAGTTTTGGCGATGATCGCCCGGCTCGCCGCAAAGAGAGAGGCCACAGTGAAGATCACTGAAATTCGCACGCGGGTGGTTGAATGGAGGGGAGAGACCGTCGCGCCCCAGCCGCACTTTTGCACGAATCCCATGGACCTGCTCGAATTGCAGGCGGACCCCATGGGCTCTTTCCGGTTTCACGGCTGGCTGATCGTGGAAGTGTTTACCGACAGCGGCCACGTCGGGATCGGCGAGGCGGCGCTGGCTCCTCGCGTAACCAAATCGCTGATCGACCTGTATCTCAAGCCGATCCTGATGGGCGCAAATCCCTTCGACAGCGAATTTCTCTGGCAGCACATGTATCGCCGCACCATGGCGTTTGGCCGGAAAGGAGTCGGCATGGTCGCCATCAGCGCCGTTGACATTGCGCTGTGGGACCTGATGGGACAGATCCTTAAACAGCCGGTCTTCCGCCTGCTGGGCGGGAAGACCAAACAGAGGATTCCGGTGTATGCCAGTCGTCTTTACAGCCAGCCTCTCGACGACCTGGCCCGCGAAGTGCAGCAGTATAAAGACCAGGGCTATCGCGCCATGAAACTGCGGTTCGGATGGGGCCCTGCGGATGGCGCGGCGGGTATGCAGAAAAACCTTGAACTGCTGCGTACCGCGCGCGAAGTGATAGGGGATGGAATCGACCTGATGGCGGACGCCTACATGGGCTGGACGCTGGATTACGCCCGGCGGATGATTCCGCTAACGGCAAAATACAATCTGCGCTGGCTGGAAGAACCCGTGATCCCTGATGACATTGCCGGTTATGCCGCGCTGAAGGCGTTGAACGTGGTTCCGATCTCAGGCGGCGAGCACGAGTTCACGCTTTACGGTTTCCGGCAGCTTCTGGATGCGAGAGCCATCGACTACATCCAGTTTGATACCAACCGCGTGGGGGGCATTACCCAGGCAAGAAAGATCCAGGCGATGGCGGAAGCGTTTGGAGTCCCCGTCATTCCGCACGCCGGCCAAATGCACAACTTCCACGTGGTAATGGCCAGCTACAACTCCCCGATGGCCGAATTCTTCCCTCCTGTGGATGTGGAAGTGGGCAACGAACTCTTCTGGTATATTTTTAAGGGCGAACCGATGCCCGTCAACGGTTGCATCGAACTTGATGAAAACTTGCCAGGCCTCGGCCTGACCATCGACGAAGAAGGTCTCAAGCGTTTTGACATTATCGAGTAGGCTGACTTCAGAACACCAGGTTTGCTGTTGATTGTGAACCATACTCCCGCACAAAAGGATTGATTGGAATGAGTGAACAGAATTTCTTCAGTTTGAAAGGCCAGACCGCGATCGTTACCGGAGGGGGGCAGGGCATTGGCGAAGGCATCGTGCGGAGGCTGGCCGCTGCCGGCGCCCGGGTCGCGGTTCTGGACCTGAAATTGGCCCTTGCCCGTTCCGTGGCGGAATCGACCGGCGGCGCGGCGGTTGAGTGCGACGTTTCATCAGCTACGTCGGTGGAGCAAGCGATGGGCGAAGTTCGCAGGCAGCTGGGGCCGATTGATATCCTGGTGAACAACGCCGGGATCGCCGGCAGAACAGTGCCGCTTACTGAATTGAACGAAAAGGATCTCGACCAGGTTTACGCCGTGAACCTGAAGGGGGTTTTTCTGACCTGCAAGGCCGTGATCGGCGAGATGTTGGAGCGGAAATATGGCCGCATCGTTAACGTCGCCTCCATTGCCGGGAAGGAAGGCAACCCGACGTTGATTCCTTATTCGGCGACCAAAGCTGCGGTGATCTGCCTGACTAAGGCGCTGGCCAAGGAAGTTGCCGGCAAAGGCGACGTCACCGTCAACAGCATTTCGCCCGCGGTGGTTCACACCAAGATTCTCGACAATATCTCCAAGACCACCTTGGATTATATGCTCAGCAAGATTCCCATGGGGCGCACGGGCAAGATTGAAGAGATTGCCGCCCTCGTCCACTTCCTCGCTTCGAGGGAGTCGTCTTTTACCACGGGGCAGTGTTATGACATTTCCGGAGGCCGGGCCACGTATTGACGGCACGGTGCAAAGTGGGAGACGGGCTGCCCTGCCGTTTGGGGGGGGCCGATGAACACTCACCTGGTAACCTTGCATCCCTGAATGTGGCTGGCTCAGCGCGCCACGCTTGATGATTCACCTCTGGCCCCAAAGAGAGCGCGGAGTTTTTCCAGGTTGATGTCTTCAAAACCTGGGACAGCCAGGTCTGCCAGCGGCACCAGCCTTTCAATAGGGAAAGTTGAAGCGATGGCGATGCACTTTATTCCGGCGTTATTCACGGCCCCAATCCCCACGTAGGAATCTTCAAACGCCACGGCGTCGGCTGGGTCAACGCCCAGATGGCTTGCCGCCTTCAGATAAATCTCCGGGTCGGGCTTGGCGTGGGTCACATCGTCGCCGCTCACCATGGTGCGGAAAAACTGGCGGTAGCCAAGCGCGTCAACGACGAATTCGATATTGCTTCTCACCGCCGAGGAGGCCACCGCCATGGGTAGGCCCGCCGCGTGGCATTCCCGGATCAGCGCATCGAGCCCCGGCAGGGGTTTGGCGTGAGGCTTGAAAACCTTGCGGAAGGTCTCTTCAATCTCTTCGCTCAGCCGGTGGCTCTCATCGGGTGTCAGGTCCGGCCCCAGAAAATATTCGAAAGCGGTGTCGTTCCGCTTGCCAAGAATCAGTTCCGGCAATTCCTCTTTTTTGTAACTGATCTTGTGATGATCAAGAAATTCAACCCACTTTGCCAGGTGGTAAGGATTGCTGTTCACTAAAACGCCGTCCATGTCAAAAATGACGGCGGCAGGTAATCCTATTTGCCTTTGCATTCGCCTCCAGTGCTGCCGGAAAGTCTTAATCTTAAATTATGACCGAGGAGGGCGAAAACGGGAAGGCGGAGTCTTAATTATGAATTTTGTAGTATGAAGTATGAACGCTGCAGCCACGGCCAATCCAAAGACTGGCTGACCGTAGCTGCAGGCGGGTGATTTCAATGCCCCGCAGCCGCGGCGCGTTTTCCGATCTCTTCAGCGGAGAGGTTCTCTTTGCGCGTGGAGATATTCCACTTGTGGCCGAAGGGATCGGCAAACATGCCCGAACGGTCGCCGTAGAACTGGTCTTTGACGGGACGAAGTTCCCTGGCGCCGGCTGCGGCTGCCTGTTTTGCCACCGTATCCACGTCCTCGACATACAGGTGAATCATTACCGGCGTGCCGCCAAACGATTCCGGTCCACGGGCATCCATTTCCGGGAATTCGTCGGCCAGCATGATCCGTGAATCTCCGATCTGGATTTCCGCGTGCCCGATTTTTCCATCGGGCGCGGTCATTCGCCCCAACTCCGTTGCCCCAAACGCCTGTTTGTAGAACTCAATAGCCTTTGCTGCGCCTTTGACGATCAGATACGGCGTCACCGAGTGGTAGCCTTCCGGAATAGGTTTCACTGTGCTTGTCATAGACGCCCCCCACCAAACAGAATTTTGCCCCCAAGGCGAATTCCGATGTTGCAAGAATACAATTAATTCACGGCGCACGCCTCGAAATTCTTTATTGAGGTTATTGGGGCAGCGGTCGCAGCGCTGCAAGCAGTTTTGCTGCCGGCAGGGTGTTGAGGACGTCTTTCTTTTCCAGCCAGCCGCGGCGCGCGGTCAACACGCCGTAGCGCATCAACTGGAAGTGGTCGGGGTGGTGCGCGTCGGTGGAGATAATCACCTTCATGCCGCGTTCTTTGGCCAGCTTGACGTGCCGGTCGGGAAGGTCCAGCCTTTCCGGGTTGCCGTTCAATTCCAGAATGACCCCATGCTTCTTGGCCGCCGCAAAAACCTTTTCCACGTCGAACTGGAAGGGGTCGCGCCGCAGGATTTGCCGTCCTGTCGGGTGCCCCATGATTCGCACATAAGGGTTCTCCAAAGCTTTCAGCAGACGCGCGGTCATTTCCTCCGCAGGCATGTTCATGCGTGAGTGGACACTGACCAGGACAATATCAAACTGCTTCAGCAAATCGTCCGGATAGTCGAGATGGCCATCGCCCATGATGTCCACCTCGGCGCCGGCCCAGATCTCAATTCCTTTTACCTTGTTGCGCGCGGCGTGGATGCGCTTGATGTTTTCAACGGCGCGTTCTTCGTCCAGGCCGTTGGCAATGGTCACGGCTTTGGAATGGTCGGTGATCAGGATGTACTTGTAACCGAGCTTTTTGGCGGCTTTGGCCATCTCTTCCACACTGGTTTTGCCGTCGGAAGCGGTGGTGTGCATCTGCAGGTCGCCTTTGATGTCTCCGAGTTCCACCAGCTTCGGAAGCTTACCCTTTTCAGCCGCTTCGATTTCTCCCTGGTCCTCCCGCAGTTCCGGAGGAATCCACTGCAAACCGAATTTCTTATAGACCTCCTCTTCCGTGCGGCGGGCCAGGACCTTTTCGCCTTCAAACAGGCCGTACTCGCTGAGTTTCCAGCCGTGTTTCCTGGCGCGTTCACGCAGAGCGATGTTGTGCTCCTTGGAGCCTGTAAAATACATCAGCGCCGCGCCGTACTGTTCGCGCTCCAGCAGCCGGACGTCCACCTGCATGCTGTTCTTCAGCTTGACGCTGACTTTGTCTTCGCCCTTGCCCAGAATCTGATCGACGCCGGGATATTTCGAGAAATGGTCGGCAATCTTTGCGTGATCGATTCCGGTAACCAGCAGGTCCAGATCGCCTACGGTTTCGCGGCCCCTGCGCAGCGAGCCCGCAGGTGTCACCTCTTCCACTTCTTTTCTTTCTTTCAGATATTCGATCAGCTCTTCTGCGGTTTCCCAGGCGGTGTCCAGGCGGAAGCGTCCGACAGCACGCTGGAAGGTTTCGAGCGCCTTCAGGATGTTTTCCTCTGTCCTGGCGCTCATGCCGGGCAGCCCGTGCAGGCGTCCGGCCTTCACGGCCTTTTCAAGATCCTCGACGGTGTTGACGCCCAGTTCCTTGTGAAACAGGCGAACCTTCTGCGGGCCCACTCCCTGCAACTCAAGAAGCTGCAGCACGCTTCGAGGGACTTTTTTCAGCAGGTCCTGGTGATACTGGCACTTGCCGGTTTCCACCAATTCTTTGATCTTGCCCGCGAGGTCTTCTCCGACTCCGGGAATTTCTGTGAGTTTGCGTTTGGGATCACGGGCCAGGTCCTCAGCGCGTTCGTGGAATCCTTCCAGCGAACGCCGGGCGCGGTCATAGGCCGCGGCTTTAAAGGACCATTTCGGGTCCTCCTGAAGAATCTTCATCATGTTGGAGATTTCCTCAAAGACGGCGGCAATTTCGTGATTTTCCATAGCGGCCTCTTTTGCGTTGAAAGTGTCTGGAGCACCGGGACATCGGGCACAGGCGGTTCCTGCCCCTGGCATTAGCCTCAGCATGCAATCGATAACTCTTCCGCTGACATTATGTTACCAGTTCTCTTCTGAAGTTGTTTCCTTGCGGGCGGGCTCGGTGTTAAAATCGGCAGGCGTAATAACATGACGTTTCGCCGGCTAGGATTACAGGGCAAGATCGTCCTTATCATTGCGGTGGCGGTTATCTCCGTCGTTGCCGTCTCAACCTATATTGCCATGCTTCTCACCCGCCAGCTGGTGGAGGAGGACACCTATCGCAAGGCGCTTGCGCAGGCCCGGTCGATTGCACAACAACTGGTGGACGAGCACGCTCTTCAAAATCCTCCGATCCTGATGCGCGCCTTACGGCAATTGGAGCATGATTTCCCCAGCATCACTCAGGCCGACGTTTTCACCCATGTGCCCCGGCACCAACTGGTTGTGACCACGGATCCGAAGGGCCAGGTCATTGAACTTGATCACATCCGGAACATTCAAGACTACAACGACTACCAGCGGGCTGATCCTGACCAGATCACGATTGACACGCCGGATGGGAATTACTGGGTCATGGGGACAACCATCCGTCATGACGGCCAGTCCATTGCGTGTCTGAATCTCAAGGTTTCCAAACTGCACTTGAGCGTGATTACCGAGCGTCTGGTGCTCCGCAATCTGCTGGTGATGCTGGCCGGGCTGGGATTTCTGATCCTGGTGATTCACATTTTCTTCCTCAAGAGCATTCGCGGGCCCGTCAAAGAGATGGTCCGGGTGATGGATTCGGCGGAAGGGAAATCTCTGGAAGCGCGAGCCCGCGTTCGAAGCCACGATGAGATCGGACAACTGGCTGAACGCCTGAACCGCATGCTGGCGCGGGTTGAAAGTTTTAATGCCGAACTCGGGCAAAAAGTTCAGGACGCCACGGCGGAGCTTGCAAGCCGTAACGAGGAGCTGAAGCGGATCAACGAGGAACTCTTTGAAACACAGAAGAGTCTGGCGCACTCCGAGCGCCTGGCGATTGCCGGCCAGCTGGCAGCCGGCCTGGCACACGAAATCGGCACACCCCTGAATTCAATTTCCGGCCACGTGCAACTGCTGTCGCGGCAGGGAGTCGGAGGCGCTGCGGGCGCGCGACGGCTCGAAATCATTGAACGCCAGATCGAGAGCATTGTGCGCAGCGTTAAGCAACTGCTCTCCTGGACTCGCCAGTTTGATCTTCGGCTGGAGAAGGTGGACGTCGCTCAGTTGCTGGAAGACTCGCTGACGCTTTCTTCCCCCGCACTTCAGCACCGGCATATCCGTGTGGTGATGGACTGGACGCGTGACTGTCCGCCGGTCTATGCTGATCCGGGTTACCTTCAACAGGTGTTTCTGAATCTGATCAACAACAGTATGGATGCGATGCCCGGCGGCGGCACTCTGACTACCCGGACACGCTTTCCCGCTTCTGAGCAGGAGAAGGCGATCGTGATTGAGGTGGAAGATACCGGCGTCGGCATTGCCAAAGAAACCTTGCAGCGTATCTTTGAGCCGATGTTTACAACCAAGAGGCTGGGGACGGGAACCGGTCTGGGCCTTGCCATATCAGATCAGATCATTCGCCAGCACAAAGGAAGCATCCGGGCCAAAAGTAAACCCGGGAGCGGCACGAGATTTACCATCATTCTGCCGGTGGATTGCCGCGGGCAGATTGAAGCGGAGGCCGGTACGCCTCGCGATTCCAAAATTGAATCGCCGGCTTAGCGGCGACGTGGTATACATCCCATCATCCAGGTTCTTATGGTTAACCGAAACGTAAAGATCCTTGTGGTCGACGATGACCCGGACACCCGCGACCTGCTTTCTGAGCTTCTGGAGTCGGAAGGTTATCAGGTGGTCGCAGCTTCCGGAGCGCAGGAGGCTCTTGCGGCAGGCAAGACGGCCAGCTTTGAGGTGATTCTCAGTGATATCCGGCTGGGCCCGGAGTTGAACGGTCTCGACGTCCTGCGCGCCTTCAAGTCGATTCAGCCGGATTCAGAAGTCATCCTGATCACCGCCTTCGGGTCGATGGAGACGGCCATCGAAGCGGTCAAAGCGGGAGCATTTGATTATCTTTCAAAGCCCTTCAAGATTGACGATGTCTTGACCTGTGTTTGGCGTGCCCTTGAAA
The DNA here is from genome assembly GCA_049583595.1 of Terriglobia bacterium. Lineage (GTDB taxonomy): Bacteria > Acidobacteriota > Terriglobia > UBA7540 > UBA7540 > SCRD01. The sequence continues at coordinate 564 of JBAUWE010000091.1, read as the reverse complement.
ACCGCAAACTGGTGCGCGAAACGCGCAACCTGGCTCCAGTGGACGATGTTCCGGCGCCGCTTTCCTCCCTGGTGGGCCGCAGTTCCTCCATGCTGGAAGTTTACAAGAAGATCGGGATGGTCGCCGATTCCCGGGCCACGGTGCTGATCACCGGTGAAAGCGGGACCGGCAAGGAACTTGTGGCGCGGGCCATCCACGCCAACGGGCCGCGAGCGAAGCAGCGTTTTCTGGCGGTGAACTGCGGCGCTTTTACCGAGTCTCTGCTGGAGTCTGAACTGTTCGGCCTCGTTCGTGGTTCCTTTACGGGTGCCAGCGTGAACAAGGTCGGAATCTTTGAGGACGCAAACAGTGGCACGGTATTCCTGGATGAAGTGTCAGAAATGAGCCCCGCCCTTCAGGTCAAATTACTGCGCACCCTGGAAGCTCAGGAAGTCAGGCCTGTGGGATCGAACCAGTCTGTCCGGATTGACGTTCGAATGATCGCGGCTTCAAATCGCAATCTGGCGGACCTGGTGGCGGAAGGCAAATTTCGCGAGGACCTTTTTTACCGCCCTCGGGTTATTG
>JBAUWE010000090.1:0-2100 GCA_049583595.1 Terriglobia bacterium | reverse complement strand
CGTAGCCGTTCGCGCGTTCGTCGTCGACAAAACATGACATCTTCGCGGCCTGCACTTTGGCGAGGTCGCCCGGAGAGCAGAATCCCGAGATGTTGAGCCCCGCCTGCCTCATCAGGTCCAGCTGGTGTGGATCGGACGGCGACTGGTCCCAGGCCATCAGGGCAAAATCCCGTGGAGAGACCTCAGGTGGCTCGACATAGCTTTGCGCCCTAGCCGGGAGCATCGGCCCCATCAGCAGCAACACGCACCATACGATTTCAAGCCGCATCTTCATGGACGCCCCCAATGCCACAAGACATATGAAATCAAAGTCTGTATTATACCTTCTGTTGGCTGTCGTCCCTGGGGCACGGGGCACACCCTTAAAGGTTGAGAACTGTAGCGGCGAGTTCACCTCGCCATTGGAGGGATCATCATGGCATGGATCAAAACCATTGAGCCCGAGGACGCAAGCGGAGAGCTGAAGAATGAATACATGAGGGCGGTTGCCCGTGCCGGAAAAGTTTTCAACATCCTCACGCTTCAGAGCCTGAACCCGGAGACGCTTCACGCTTCGATCGGGCTCTATCTGGCCACCATGCACGCGCCGTCAGGGCTTTCGCGCGCTGAACGCGAATTGATGGCCGTCGTGGTTTCCCGGGCCAACGACTGCTTCTATTGAACGGAAGCTCACGGGGAGGATCTCCGTAGAGAAAGCGGTGACGCGGAACTGGCCGAACACGCCAGGCAGAACTATCTGCAGGCCAAGCTCCCGGCGCGCAGCAAGGCCCTGGCAAATTTCGCCGACCTCGTCACGCGAACACCCGCGGCCGTCCGCCGGCAGGACGTCGACACCCTCCGCAAGCACGGGCTCGGCGACCGCGACATTCTGGACGCCGTCGAGGTCATTGCCTATTTCAATTACATCAACCGCGTGGCCGACGCCCTGGGCATCGACCCTGAACCCGAAATGCGCGCATCGCCCGAAGGCGCGAAGGAGTAGGCCGTCTGGCTCAAAGGCCGTTGGCAGGACGCATCTTGCGAAACCTCGCAATTTAGGGCACTATGACACACAGGAAGAAGTCCTTATGATTTTCCACGTCACGCTCGATCAGGCGGAAGACGGCTGGGTTGTAGCAGAGTGTCCCGCACTCCCCGGCTGTGTCTCCCAGGGAAAAGACGAAAAAGAAGCTCTCGAAAACATCAAAGAAGCCATTACTGCCTGGCTATGGGCCGAGGACCAGAAAGCCTCCTCAAAGCTTGCCAATGAGCCGGGCCGCCAGCAAATCGTCGTAGCCGTTTAGCTGGATGGGCAAACTCGCCAACATCTCCGGTAAAGATGCTGCAAAAGCCTTCCAGAAGGCGGGATGGCAAACTGCCGGCCAGGTAGGGAGCCATCTGGTCCTTGTCAAGCCGGGTAACCGGGCCAACCTTTCTGTCCCTCAGCACAAAGAACTTTCGCTTGGAACCCTTCGAGCCCTCATCCGCCACTCCGGCCTCACCGTTGACGAATTCCTGGCGCTGCTCTAAACGGGCGCTCAAAAGGCCTGCAACGGCTGTCCGCTACTCCTCACTTTCATGGTCGGACAATATGCGTCACGGTTTCCCTGAAGCGGAGGTTTTTGCCGCGGCCGGCTGGTAGGTGCCCGGGACCGCCCGGAAGCCGATGGCCAGGCGGTTCCAGCCGTTGATGGCCACGACGGCAATCGTCAGATTCACGAGTTCCTCTTCGGTGAATTCCTTCCGCGCTTCCTCGTAGACCTCATCCGGAGCATTGCTGGAACTGATCAGGGTAATCGCTTCCGTCCACGCCAGCGCCGCCCGTTCGCGCCCGGTGAAGAAGGGCGTTTCCCGCCAGGCGCTCAGCGTATAGAGGCGCTGTTCGGTCTCGCCGACCGCCCGGGCATCTTTGCTGTGCATGTCCAGGCAATAGGCGCAGCCGTTGATCTGCGACGCCCGCATCCTCACCAGTTCCAGCAGCGATGCTTCCAGTTTTGATGAATTTCTGACATAACCCTCCAGCCCTGCCATGGCCCGGTACGCGCCGGGCGCCACTTTTGTAGGATTAATTCGAGGTTCCATCATTTTCCTCCTGGTTGTTTTAAGCCCCCTGCATATAGG
>JBAUWE010000089.1:0-5081 GCA_049583595.1 Terriglobia bacterium | reverse complement strand
ATTAAACACACGGCTCACTTCGGGCTGTGGTCTGCAAATGCAGACCACGAATTTTCAAACGCAGGGACTGGAAATCAAAGCTGAATGTATACTACAGCCGTGGCAACGTTTCAATCAGAAGCTGAATTCGTCAGGTGGCTCCGGGGCCTGACGCCGGAAAAATCGAGACGAGTAAGGATGGGTGTCGGCGACGACGCAGCCGTGGTGCGGGTGGGGCGCGATCGTGATTTGATCCTGACGTCCGACCTTTCGATTGAGGGGGTCCACTTCACCGCCCGCCTGCATCCGGGCCGGTCGGTTGGCCACCGCGCGCTTGCGCGCTCTCTCAGCGACATTGCCGCCATGGGAGGTGTTCCGCGGTTTGCGCTGATTTCCGTAGTCCTCCCGCGCGCCATTTCCCGTGCATGGGTTGAAGAATTCTATCGGGGAGTGATCGATCTTGCCAGGCGTTTTCGAGTGGACGTGATTGGAGGAGACACATCGATTGCGCGGCGAACCGCTATGATCGACGTGACGCTGGCAGGCGATGTCGCCCGCGGCGGAGGGTTGCTGCGTTCCGGGGCGCGTCCCGGCGACATGATTTTTGTCAGCGGGAGATTGGGGCAGTCGGCGCGCGGACTTGAGATTCTGAAATCGCGAGAGAGAAAGAGCAAACGAACTCGAGAAGAGGCGCAGCCCCATTCTGAAATCGTAGCAGCCCTGAAGGCTCATCTTTACCCTGAGCCGCGCTGCCAGTTGGGCCGCTGGCTTCAGAGAGCTGGCATTCCGTCTGCATTGATGGATATCAGTGACGGTCTTTCAACGGATCTGATGCGGATGTGCGAGGCGAGCGGGGTGGGGGCAAAGGTTGATGCCGGGCGCATACCCGGGCCCGCCGGAGTGAGCGCGGACCATTCCCTGGAACTGGCTCTCAATGGGGGCGAGGACTACGAGCTGCTCTTTGCGGTGCCCAGACGGAAAGTGAGGAAGGTCCCCCGAACCTACCGCGGCGTTCCGCTCCATTGTATTGGCCAGATGTCCCGCTCGCGGGACGTCCTCCTGGCTCATCAAGACGGCAGACAATCGCCTCTCGCACCGGCCGGCTACGATCATTTTTCAAAGTAAGGGCATTGGCCTGCGGCGATTTTCCCGATGGAAAAGCCTGGAAGGATGAGTCTAGTTGGTCTGAGGCTCCGGCGCGGCTTGTGGAGTGACGATGGCTGGAGGCTGGGCAGTTGGTGGCGGTGCTGTGAATGACGGGGTTGGGTTTGATTGGGTGGTGGGCGGAATCTGCTGAATGGTGGAGACGGGTTTTGAGTCCGACAGGCTGGCCGCAAGCGCGCGAAGATCGGAATCGCTGGTCAGAACGTTGCCAGATCCCGCGCTGGCCAGAATTTGCTGCACCTGGTCAGGCGTTGACAATAGCGGTGAGCCCGGAAACCGCTGTACCGGTTTGTCTTTCAGCACCTGGGTCATGAAATCGGTCCAGATGGGCAACGCGACGTGCGAGCCTTCTTCTCCACGTCCCAGCGGGTGATGGTCATCAAATCCCACCCAGACTCCCGCCGTGACTGAAGGGGAAAATCCGATGAACCAGGCGTCAGTAAAGTCGTTGGTGGTCCCTGTTTTTCCTGCCAGGTCATACTTCTTGGCCAGCCATTTGTCACGGACGGCCGTGCCGGAATTGAAAACTTCCCGCAGCATCGAGACTTCAATACGTGCGATTCCCGCCGGCAGAACATCGGTCACCTGGGGCGGAAACTCGTCGATCACGCGGCCGTTATAGTCGGTGACCCGCAGGATTTCACGCGGCGCGATGTGGACGCCGTCATCAGGGAATGTTGAAAAGGCCGATGTATGCTCCAGCAGCGTCAGGTCAGAAGCGCCAAGCGCCAGGGGCAGATTGGGAACCAGCCGTGACTCGATTCCGAACCGGCGGCAAAGTTTGATGACGTTATCGATGCCGACTTTGGCAAGAAGTTTAACCGCAGGGACGTTCTTTGACTCCGCCAGAGCGTGCAGCAGCGTGATACTGCCTTCGAACTTGCCATCGTAATTGTGGGGCGCCCACAGGCCTGCCGGGCTCGGAAATGTCACCGGGCTGTCCATGATGGTATCGAAAGGCCCGATGCCGTTCAGTAGAGCCTGTGCATACACATAAACCTTGAAGGAAGATCCGACCTGCCGGTAAGCCTGCACCGCCCGGTTAAACTGGCTCTTGCTGTAGTCGTATCCGCCCACCATCGCCTGGATTTCGCCGGTTGCATTGTTAACCGCCAGCAGCGCTCCCTGGACTGTCGGCGTCTGATCAAGCGTCGCGTGGACCGTTTTGCCTTTGATCTCCTCGATCTTGAAAACGTCCAGGTCGCCGGGACTGAATACCTGGCGGGGATCCTTTTTCCACGTCCATTTGAAATCGGCGGGTTTGACCTGGGCTGTCAGGTCGCCGAACCGCACCTCGGCATAGCGCGGATTAACGCCCATAACAATGCCATGGACCACGCTGCCCGCCTTCAGAGGGTCTGACCAATCAGAATTTTCATAGGTCTTCAGCGTAGCCTGTTTGCCATCCGTAAGTTTGACCGGGCGTTTCAGAATGTTCTGTTCCGGGCCCCGCCATCCGCGCCGCTTGTCATCTGCCCGCAAACCATCCCGGAGGGCTGCCTGGGCGGCGCGCTGCATGCTGATGTTCAAAGTCGTGTAAACCCGAAGGCCTTTCTGCTGCACCGCTTTCAGGCCGTACTTCCTTCGCAGGAACTGCCGGACGTCTTCGACGAAATAGGGAGCGATGTTTTCATTCCAGCCCTTGACGTGCAGGGCCAACTGCGACTTGATGGCTTCTTGATAATCTGCTTTGCTGATCCTGTCATTGTTCAGCATCGCCTTCAAAACTTCGTTGCGGCGCGCGATGGCGTAGTGCGGGTGAAGAATCGGCCAGTAAATGGGGCCACGTGCCATGCCGGCGAGGAGTGCGGCTTCAGGGAGCGTGATCTGCTCAAGATGTTTCCCAAAGTAAAATTCTGCTGCTGCCGCAAAGCCATAGTTCCCGTAACCCATGGGAACCTGATTGGCGTACATCGTGAAGATCTGTGGCTTGGTAAACCGCCGTTCGATCTGAATGGCCAGCAGAGCCTCCTGGATCTTCCGCCGAAAGCTCTTTTCAGGAGTTAGGAAGAGCATCTTGGCTACCTGCTGCGTGAGCGTGCTGGCGCCCTGAGCCTTGCGCCATTCCAGAATATCCGTGATGGCCGCCCGGATGATCCTCAGAACATCAACGCCCCAGTGGCTTTCAAAATTGCGGTCCTCGATCGAAATCACAGCGTTCCGCATGGCCGGTGGAATCTGGTTATAAGTCACCATCACGCGATGTTCCATCGCAAACCGTGCGATGGGGGTCCCGTCGTCGGCAAAAACCTCCGTCATCACGTCCGGCCGGTAATTTTCCAATTGTTGAACCTGGGGAAGGTCAGATGAATAGACAAAAAAGAGGCCTCCCAGCACTCCGACTCCTGCCGAGAGAACAACGAGGATAACAAAGACAAGCTGGCCGAAAAACTTTCGACTTCTTAACAGCGGTGCCGCCCCCCCGCGAATTGCGCGATTCGGAGGCCGCGACTGGGGACCATCCATATAAGTGCTTCCCTCTTCACCAATTCTATGACCACCCTCTATAACAGTCAAACAAAGAAGACGTGCCAGGGATTGAAGGGGTGCATAGACTCACATCCTGCGTTCTTTTCGGACCAACAGTCAGACAGGCTCCACCACAATCTTGCGACAAATTCGGATGAGCCTGGCGTGAGGAATCTGGGAGGGGGTAGAGAGCATGACGAGTTCCCCCTGTCGGAAGCTGCTGTAATACCACCTGGCGAACAGACTCAGATGCTCCCAGGAGGCCGCCCCGGGGGATTCGTCCGCCTCGCGCAGCAACTCATCGAAAAGCAGACGAAAGCGTTCGTCCAGAGAAAGCGGCGACGAAACATTCTCTCCCAGGTCCATCGAACCGGGCCCGAGCAGTTTACCCGAGCGCAACAGAAAAAAAGAAACGCTCATGGGTTGTGAGCCCGGCAAAACAAGAACCGCGTGGAGGTCTTTTAGATTTCGGACGGGTTCCGGCTTGAGCGCCAGCGCGTCATGGATTTTTTTGATCTTGCGATGCAATTGCGCTGCCCGCTCAAAATCAAGTTTTTCTGAAGCTTCCTCCCGTTCAGTCTTAACGCTGCGCTCGAGCGATTTGCCCTCCGTCGTCAGGAACTCGACGACGCGCTCTACTTCCTCCTGGTATTCGCTGTCACTACAACCCTTGAAACACGGCGCCATGCACATGTGCATCTGCGAGTAAATGCATCCGGGATGTGCGGGGTCGGGATCGAGATCCTCAACACAACGACGGATTTTGAAGAGGTCGAGAGATTCTCCTGCAAATCGCTCAGCGGCCGCCCGGGAAGGGAACGGGCCGTAGTAGAGACAGCCATCCTTTGAAATGCGCCGCGTGGGATAGAGCCGGGGAAATCGATTCCGGAGATTCAATTTGAGCAGCGCTGGGGCCTTCAGCCGCAAGCGCGCCCGGTATTGCCGGGGATAATAGTGGCGGTTCAGGTGGTAGACCAGCCAGCTCATCTCGAAGCCCGAGCCGGCATATTGGTATTCGATGCGGCGAGTCATCCCGCGAAGGTTCAAAAGTCTGGAATGGCCCTCTGCGCTTCGCAGGACCCGCTTCAGCCGCCGTTGAAGGTCGCGCGTGCGGCCAATATAGGGCCGGGCCCCGGATGTCGCGCTCTGGTCCGAAAAAAGGGCAAACACTGCAGCCTGATGCTCGAACTGCTCGAAAAACGGTTCGCTTTCCGCCCTGGGATCGAATTCCAGCGAGTTTTCAAGTCTCACATTCATTCCCGGCACCTGATGCGATTTTAGGTTCAGGGCAAAAGGCCGGTCAAGCTGAGGGGGCCTTCACGAGGCCTCGTGTTGTTCTCCGTAGAAGAATATCGAGGGGGCTTATAGCTTTGGCTTATAAATAAAATCCAGGAATTCTATTGTATAAATGGGAAACCCAGGTGTAAAGTTCATCAATAGGTAGTCGTTGTGGTCAGGAAGCTCAATAG
>JBAUWE010000088.1:0-2109 GCA_049583595.1 Terriglobia bacterium | reverse complement strand
CACTTGAACTGTCAACGATTCGGATTATCCCCTCGACCAGTGGTTCTGCACGTCTTAACTACAGCTTGATAAATCGAGGCCAGAAACGCCTGATCGCGGCGAAAATCTCGTGGCGGTTCATTTTGGCAAACGGTTCCAGTACCCAGAGCACAAACACCGCGAGCTATGTCTTCACGAGGTCGATGCTCGCTCCCGGTGCGTCGGACGGCTCCTTCTCAGAAAATATACCTTGGGCAAAGAACGACCCATCCCTGGTCAAGAAAATCGAAGGACAGATTACCTTTGTTGAGTTTGCTGATGGCACCGCCTTGGGACCGGACCGAGGCCGATCCCGGGTTCGCCTTGAGGGCATGTGGCAGACTCAGGTTCAGGCAGCTCAACGATTGCTATCAGTGTACAAAACCCGCGGCAAGGCGGGACTAAGGCGCGACATCAATTCGGACAGCAAGTCCGACACAACGGCGGAGAGAAGACTCAAGCGGTATATACGTTCTCTTGACAAGGCCAGGGGCTTCTCCGCCGGCCTGCAGCAAATCAAAATGGAAGCTTCGACACGCCTACCGCATTAAGGAGGACAGCGAGCGTCGAGGACCCTCCCCTTGTGGGTCAGACTTTTTTACCTTTGGTGGCATGGGGCGCTTTCTTGTGCATCTACTTTCCAGCTGCGTAGGCGAAGTACAGTCGAATTCAAGATAGGGCGCGCAATGCACCATGCGCTAGATATGGGCGATGGCGCACCCAATTGCGCACTACCGAGGGATGGTACGGCTCTCGTTAGGAAATTGGCGTCAAGAAATAACTTGTCAGCACTTTACCGTATATCCGATATCCCGCGCCTACAAGGGACCGCCCGAAAATAATCTAAGTAGAGGTGGTGCATGGAAAAAGAGAATGGGACCCGTGTTGACTCTTGCCTTTGTGGATTCACAAATGGCAGTCGAGTTGCCCCAAAGATCTCGGCGACTATTTCCAGCCTCGCGGACGCGAGGATAGAGTCCGCGCTCGCACTTATTGAGGATGAGATTCCACAGGGGATGACTTCCACAGCTATTGCGGCGCGGCTTGGGCTTAGCAGATCGCGCTTTGATCACCTCTTCAAGGAGCAGACAGGTGTAACGTTTCGGACGGCCCTGCGAACAGCAAGAGTTAACAGAGCAAGGAGGTTGTTGGCGGACCCGCGTCTGCGCGTCAAAGAAATCGCCGCTCAATGTGGATACGCTGCCACTTCTAACCTCACGCGAGAGTTTAGGCGTCAGGTTGGTTTGTCCCCTTCGGCCTTCCGCCGCAGCACATCAGGGCAACAGATAGCCCACTAGGCAAACGGAACGGGGTTGACTCGCATCAGTCACCAAACTATTCTCAATTTGATTTCTTTCACTAGATCACCTGCGCGACGCAAGCTTCTTGACGAACATATCGTGCACGCCCCCACCGCTCCCCCTTTGGCGTGCAACCTATTTGGCATAGTGGCACGGGCATTTGCAGTGTACGCGTTAGCTGGGAGAGGTTCCAAATAACCCGGCAGATTCCCAAAGGCCAGGAGGTAGACGATGAGACCGAAAACACAAGGCTTAGCAATCGTGTTCGCGACTTTCGCATTGTTGGCTGGAGCGCTTTGCTCGCCACCATGCGCAGCTCAGACGAGTTGCAGCAATTACAGCTGTCCAACGGGTTGTTTGTGCGCGTGTGAAGACTGCGGATATTGCAACTCCGGCAGCTTCGTTGTTACTTGCACATGCTGCCCTGACCCTGGGTATACGGTTTGCGACGTATCGAACGGCAGTTGTCTTCAAAACACATGCAACCAGTGTTGTTCTACGGGCGCATTTGGAGATCACTGCCAGTTTAATGGCTGCACAGGGCAGTCGTGCCCGTCGAACTTCGGCCCCCAACTTTCCGCGATGAGCTCCGTCATCAGCCCGGCCACTGTGAGCAAGGATGGTAACCCCGATCCGCCCTGTGCCGACCCGCCTCCCGCTGCCTCGGGATACTCCTGTGAGGATTGTGTTTCGCGAACGATTAATCTTGGTCCTGGGGGCCGAGAAGCGAAAGCGGAGTTGCTCATCCCCCGGAATATCCCTCTGGATTATTCCGCCCTACAATTAAACC
>JBAUWE010000087.1:0-6866 GCA_049583595.1 Terriglobia bacterium | reverse complement strand
GCCCAGGGCATCCACCACGATGGATTTGCCGGACCCCGTCTCGCCCGAAAGAAGGTTCAGCCCCGGATGGAATTCCACCGTCAGGTCGTCAATGACGGCATAGTTCTGAATGCGGATTTCGTGAAGCATAAGATCTCGTGCGCGAAGCTGTCGCCCATCCCGGCGCAGAGGACTTCCCTTACAAGAGGGAAAAGCCGATGATACCCCGGAATGGCCAGATAGAAAACATTCAGAAATTTTCTGTGCCTCAGGAAAACCGCTCAACCTGCACTTCCGGACAATTGACGGATTTTGTTCGCCTATGCTAGCTTCGAGGGATGGTTGTGTTGCACGATTCATGGCATCGAAGGAGGTCGATTGGTTGCAGGCCTACTCGTTTTTTTTCAGGGTGATATCTGGCAATACCTGTCGAGCACCGGTCTTGTCGCTCGCCTTGTTCTCCTGATCCTTCTCTTTTTCTCAGTTTTCTCCTGGGCCATCATCTTCCACAAATCCCGGCTTTTTAAGCGTGCTCTCCGCGACTCGAAGGAATTTCTTAACATCTTTCGCCAGAGCAAAAAGCTGTCGGAGATTCGTTCCTCCTGCTCGATGCTGAAAGGCAGCCCTTTGCCGGAAGTGTTCCAGGCGGGATACCGGGAGGTTGAAAACCAGGCCACCGTCAGCGAGAACCCTGGAAAGCCGGTCATCCGCAGCCTGGATGCCGTGCGGCGGTCATTGCAGATCGGGTCCACGGCGGAACTCTCGCGCCTGGAGCGGTGGATGCCATGGCTCGCAACCACAGCGGCCGCGGCTCCCTTCATCGGACTTTTTGGGACCGTGTGGGGCATTATGGATGCGTTCCATGGCCTGGGCGCCGCCGGAACCGCCAGTCTGCGGAGCGTGGCCCCGGGAATTTCCGAGGCCCTGATTACCACTGCCGCCGGACTGTTCGCGGCGATTCCGGCCCTGATTGCCTACAACCAGTTCGTCCAGCGGTTAAAGGAGTTTGGCACCATGCTGGACGATTTTGCGCTGGAGTTCCTCAACATGACGGAAAGGTACTTCACATAGAAAGCGGCACTGTGCCCGAACCTCCGTCAGCGCTATTCCCGGTCCTCGACATCGGCGTTGTTGACACGGTCAGTGAGGTTGGATATGGCCTTTACAACCCCTAAAGGAACTACCCAGACGTCGATGTCCGACATCAACGTCACTCCCTTTGTGGACGTGATGCTGGTGCTGCTGATCATCTTCATGGTCACCGCTCCACTGCTGCAGTCGGGGATCGAGGTCGATTTGCCCAAAACCAAAACGGTGAAGGTCGTGGACCAGGAGCGGGTGGTGGTGACCATCGACAAGCGGCAAACCATTTACGTCGGAAACGATGCGGTCAACATCCATAAACTTGGAGACGTTATTCACAAACGCCTGAAGGGAGCCGACAAATCGCCCGTCTATATCCGATGCGACCAGGCGGTTTCATTCGGCGCCTTTGCGCAGGTTCTCGACGCGCTGGAACAGGCCAACATCACCAACACCAGTGTTGTTACCGAACCTCTGAATACCAAGGGGACCCAGTAACTGAAGCGGGGCCAGTTCTGCAAAGCGATTCAGCCATGGGTGCAGCCACCTTCCCAGTTGTCGACCATCATGACAGCCTGCGCGGCGCGCTGGTGGCGTCCATCATTTTCCACGTTGCGATTACTCTGGGTTCCCTCGGCTACACCCTTTGGGGATCGAGGCTTGGCAAGGGGTGGGGGCAGTCATTGAACAAGGGCCGCGCCATCCATGTGAAGGCCGTGGCTTCCCTGCCCGGCGTTCCCTTGCCCATGCCCAAGTTCACCACTCCGAACACCGTGAAGGTGGAGAGTCCAGGCCTTTACAAGAATGAGCCTGTTCCCAAGCCGCCGCCGGACCTCGTGACTCAAAAGATTCCCAAGTTTAAGGAAGCCGTCAAAGCTCCGCCCAAAAAAGTTCTGAAGAACCCTCGCATCGAGAAAGAAAAAGTCGAGCCGCCGCCGAATGCCGTGCCTTATGGCCAGGGCGGACAACCTCAAATGAGCTACAGCTCAGTTACCACAGCTTCCGGGGAGTCGGGCATCGCCATCGGGCAGGACAATTTTGGTGATCGTTTCGGCTGGTACGTCCAGGCCGTCCGGAACCGCGTCAGCAGCAACTGGCTGCTTTCCACCATCAGCCCCAACCTGTTGAACGCGCCTCGGGTTTACGTTCAGTTTGATATTAACCGGAACGGGAGCATCAGTAACGTCAAGGTGACGCAGTCCAGCGGAATCCCGGAAGTGGACCGTTCAGCGTTAAGAGCGGTTCTTGCTTCCAGCCCGCTGGCGCCGCTTCCGGCCGATTATTCCGGCGGCAAGGTTTCGGTGGAATTTTACTTTGATCTGAAGCGCTGAGTTTCGGGGCTTTCGATTCAGAAAGCGCTTCAAAGACATCTATTCACAGGGGTGCAGCATCTTGCTAACGATGAAGAATCGACACCTGAACAATCTTTTCCTGTTTGCAATTCCGCTGGCCGTCTTTCTGGGCTTCGCCACGATGGCAAGAAGCCAGGGTTGGTTCCGCACCGGCATCAACATGGGGCAGGCGACCGTCCGGCTTGCGGTCCCCGACTTTGGCGCCCGCTCGACGGACCCCAAACTGGTCAACCTGACGAATGTCTTCAACCAGGTCCTGTGGAATGACATGATCAATTCAGGCATTGTGGTCGTGGTCAGCAAGAGCCTCTATCCGGTGAGTGCTCCGCAGGAGCCGCAGAACGTCGATTTCAACGCTTGGAGCAACCCGCCCGCCTCGGCGCAGATGCTGGCTTTCGGTTATACCGAAATCCGGAATAACAGTCTGGTGGTGACGGCTCGCCTTTTCGATGTTCAAAGTCCCAAGAACCCTGGCGTCCTGGCCAAACGGTACGTTGCGGACCTCAACGAGCTTTCGGCGCGTGACGCCGCACACCGTTTTGCCAATGAGATCATTCAGACTTTGGGCGGCGGGATTCCCGGCATCAACCTGACCAAGATTGCCTATGTCAGCAATCAAACGGGCCACACCGAAATCTGGGTGATGGATTACGACGGCTTCAACCCGCACAGGATCACCAACTACCCCAATCTCAACCTGACTCCACGCTGGTCGCCGGACAATTCCCAGATTGCCTTCACAAGCTACGCGAGCGGCAAGCCCCAAATCTACCTCCATTCTCTGCTCACCAACCGCCGGATATCTTTCCCTTCCTATCCCGGGCTGAACACAACGCCCTCATGGTCTCCGGACGGGAAAAGGATCGCCTTTTGCTCCAGCATGAGCGGGACGCCGGAAATCTATGTTTCCGACTCGAACGGCATGCATCTCCAAAGGCTCACTTTTGGCCCGGGAGTTAATATTTCACCCGTCTGGAATCCCAAAACCGGCAACGAAATTTCCTTTGTATCGGACCGCAGTGGCGCCCCGCAAATTTATATTATTAATTCAGATGGCACGAATTTGCGCCGTCTCATCACTGCGGGCGGTGACGCTGAAGCTCCTTCATGGTCTCCCAACGGCCTGTTTATGGCTTTTTCCTGGAGCGTCAGGGAAACCGGGCACTGGGACATCTACGTGATTGAAATCGCGACTGGACGCATTGTGCAGCTCACACAGAACGCCGGAAGAAATGAGCATCCGACATGGGCTCCCGACGGGCGGCACATCGTGTTTGAGTCCACCCGCACAGGCAGGCGCCAGATCTGGACCATGCTGGCGGACGGTTCCACCCCGAAGCAGTTGACCACAAAGGGCAGCAACTGGAACCCGAATTGGTCCAATTAACGGAATCGGGTTGTTTTTCCGAAGTGTTGAGATGGCTAGTGTGTCGGGCGCCGCATAGACCTCCTGTTCAGACAGGGAGGCGTCCGGGATCACCTCGTGCTTCAGGGATCCAGGGGCGAGAGAGTTGATGGGGAGTTTCCTGTCCCCATTTCTGTTGGGTGGCGTTTGGGGGTCTATTCAGGCGATCTCTAAACTTTTCTTACTCGCACCGTGCATTTTGTAGAAAATATGGGGTTGTGTTTTGTTTTTGTTTGGTGCTAGGATTCAGAGCTTTGGTGTTTGTCTTTATCTTTTGCGGGTTTCTAAGGATTTAAATAAGCAAGCTCAGTCAATGGTTTTCGGGACATTTTGTCCGGTCTCACCATATTGAGATTCTTTGGGAAAGCGACAGCGCCCACCGATCAAGGAGGTTTCACAATGCGACAGAAGAAACGCAGTCTCGCGCTTCTCGTCGGGACTCTGGGAGTATTAATGTTGGCGGCCTCGTGCCACAAGAAAGCGGTGGCGCCGCCACCACCGCCCCCGGCCCCGGCCCCGGCGCCGGAAAAACCGACCGTCAATCTGACCGCCGTACCCAGCACGATAGAGAGCGGCCAGTCGGTCACACTTAGCTGGACATCGGAAAATGCCACAAGTCTTGACCTCCAGCCGGGCATCGGCGCAGTTCAAGCCAGCGGCTCCACCAGCGTTTCGCCAACGGAGTCGACAACCTATACGTTGACGGCCAATGGACCCGGCGGAGAGGCCACCTCCACCGCTCGTGTCACCGTTACGGCTGCACCGCCACCGCCGCCACCGCCGCCACCAGCGGCCGTTTCGGAGCAGACTCTGTTCGAGCAGAACATCCAGGATGCTTACTTCGACCTTAACAAGTCCGATATCCGTCCGGATGCTCAGCAGGCACTGACCACCGATGCCGACTTCCTCAAATCGCACCCGAGCATCAGTTTCACGATCGAGGGCCATTGCGACGAGAGGGGCAGCGAGGAGTACAACCTTGGACTGGGCGACCGCAGGGCCAATGCCGCCAAGAGCTTCCTCGTGAATCTGGGAATTTCCGCATCCCGGATCACGACGATCTCATACGGCAAGGACCGCCCGTTCTGCACCGAGAGCAATGAAGATTGCTGGCAGAAGAACCGGCGCGACCATCTGGTGATGGGCAGCGAGTAATCACGGGTACGCCGGGAGTCCCAGACTCTTGCAGGAAAAGTTAGCGGGACTCCCGGTTTCCCTGCTTTTTTTTGACCGGTTCTGCTGCCGCTCCCCGGCAGGTTGCGCCGGCCAGTCTGGCCCCACATACCGCGAGGTTTGCAACCAGCCGGCGGGTTCACCCCTGCCGGCTCTGTTTTTTCCTTTCCCCGAGCCGGTTGACCTGATCATTGCCGTAAGGATAGACTGACAAGTGTTCGGATCTTATTGCCGGAGGTTGAACTGACATTGAAAAAGTATGCCCTGACTTTCGTTTCGATTGCTTTGCTGTCAGTGGTCTCTGCTTCCCCGGCTTTTGGCGTGAGCCGTGAGATTATCCAGATGATGCAGCAACTGGATACGCTGCAACAGAGCGTCCAGACCCTTCAGAATACGGTCAGTACACAAACGGCCATCCTGCACACATTGCTTCAACAGACGTCTCATGACGTCACCCAGATGAAGTCCCAGATGGCTGACTTGCAGAAAAACACTGAGCAGAACCTGGCAGCTTCATCCAATAAGATAGACTCCATGTCCAGTCAGCTCCAGGCGCTCAGTTCCAGTTTGGAGCAGGCCCAGGCGCAGATCACCAAGCTGAGTGAACAGCTTGCGCAGACTCAAAAGGTTATTCAGACCTTGAATGCGCCGCCATCGGTCGCTCCCGGCATGGCGGGTGCTCCCAGCCTGCAGCCAGGTGACACAGACGGACCGGGCGCCGACGCTACGGCCACAGCCCCCGGGCCCGCCGCGGCCAACGTCCCAGATCCGAATTCACTGTTCAACTCGGCGATGGGCAGCTTCAACAGCGGGCAGTATGCGCTGGCCATCCAGGGCTTCCAGGAGTTTCTGCAGCACTACGGGACAACGGCACGGGCCTCAAGCGCGCAGTATTATGTCGGCGAGAGCTACTACAACAACGGGGATTACAAGCACGCCGTCGAAGCTTACGACAAGTGCATCGAGCGTTATCCGAACGGCGACAAAACGCTTTCGGCGCGCCTCAAAAAAGGTTATGCCCTGCTCGCCGATGGTAATAAGACTGCCGGCATTCGCGAACTGCGCTCCCTGGTTGAGCAGCATCCTCAGGCCCACGAATCCGACCTTGCAACCCAGCGGTTGAAGCAACTGGGCATCATTATCCATGCTCGGCGCAGGGGATAGGGATCAGCCTCTGGTCGGGCGGCGGGATCTGAAAACGGAGTGAGGTGTTTATGGCCGGATCGGTGAATAAAGTCATCCTGATTGGGCGTGTCGGTCGTGACCCTGAGGTCCGCTATACTTCCAGCGGGACTCCAGTGGCCGACTTCTCTCTGGCAACGGACGAATCCTTCAAAGGCCGGGATGGCGAACGACAGCAGCATACCGAGTGGCACAAAATAGTAGCATGGAACAAGCTGGCGGAAATCTGCGGCGAATACCTGACCAAAGGCAAGCAGGTCTACATTGAAGGCAGCATCCGAAGCCGCCAGTGGGAAGACCAGTCCGGCAACAAACGCACCTCCTACGAAATCATCGCACGCAGCATGCAGATGCTGGGCTCCCGGTCTGATTCTGAGCGCGCTGCGGCCAGTGGTTCTCGTCCGGCGGCCTCCTCCGCTCAGAGTTCGGAGGAACACTTCGACTCCGGCCCCGAGCCATCCGCGGACGGTGAAATCACAGACGACGATATTCCTTTCTAGCCGCAATGTACGCGGCAGAAACCTCCCCTCTTCCTTCTTCCTGCGCAAGCATGTCTGCGGGCGCTTCAGCAGCGCGATGACTTGATATCATTTCGAAAATACGCTTCCGGCCGGGTCAGGAACATTGAAGAAAAGCGGTCTGATTCTTTGGACTCCACTGTGCCCCGGATAATGGGTGATGCAGAGTCCGCT
>JBAUWE010000086.1:0-4021 GCA_049583595.1 Terriglobia bacterium | reverse complement strand
GAAAGAAAGAGCCCGAGAGCAGCCAGAACGGTAAGGAGAACCAACAGACGCCCAGAGTCGATGCGTCGCAGCATGGTTTGCCTTCCTTATTATAGAGTTAAGCCCATTCTACCACCGAAGCGCTGCGGCAAGGCATGAACCTGAGACGCCCTGCCGCAATGCCTGAAGTGTGAGCCCTAGGAACCTCTCGCTTCACGTCGCCGCTGGCGCTACAATGCGAACGTCTGCGGGGCGGCACGGTTCCGCAAACAGGACCGAATGACGGATGCCTTGGCGCGCCTGCTGGTTTCGGCATCATTGCTGGCCAGGCGTGAAAGCCTTTTTGTCTTCTGCGGAAACACGCCCACCGCATTGGGGGAGCGCCGGCCGGCGCCGGATTTGAACTTCGGTCCTGCCGCCTTGAAGGAAAAGTAGAGAGTGATCAAAAGAGCTCCAGTCGATTGAAGCCGCGATGAAGATGCCACAACGGATGGGTCAAAAATGAAATTGCATATCAAATCGTTCTGCGTGCGTAAAGGTGAAAAAGTCAATCTGAAGAAGCGGCCCACGCGGGTGGACCCTGTTTACAAATCCAGGCAGCATTACAAGAAAATGCTTGAAGAGCACGTGAAGCAACTGAGCGAGCAGCAGCGCCTTCTTTACGCACATAATCGCTATGCCTTATTGCTGATTTTTCAGGCCATGGACGCCGCCGGCAAAGACGGCGCCATCGCGCACGTGATGTCGGGCGTGAATCCGCAGGGCTGCGAGGTCTACAGCTTCAAACATCCCAGCGCGGAGGAACTGGACCACGATTTCCTCTGGCGCACCACCCGCCGATTGCCGGAGCGCGGCCGGCTCGGCATCTTCAACCGTTCCTATTACGAGGAAGTTTTGGTGGTGCGCGTCCACCCGGAGATTCTCCGCAGCCAGGGGCTGCCGGAAGAACTGGCCAACTCCAGGACAATCTGGCGCGATCGGTACTGCTCCATCGTTGACCTGGAAAACCACCTCTACCGTAACGGCACCCGCATCATCAAATTCTTCCTTCACCTCTCGAAGGAAGAGCAGCGGAAGCGGTTTCTTGAGCGCATCGACAAACGCGAGAAGAACTGGAAGTTCAGCCTGGACGATATGGCGGAACGAAAGTTCTGGAAGCAATACATGAAAGCCTATGAAGAATGCCTGAGCGCAACCAGCACTCGAGTTGCGCCCTGGTATGTGGTGCCGGCGGACGACAAGGAGAACGCGCGGCTGATCGTTTCCCAGGTCATCATCAACACGCTCAGCAGCCTGAAAATGTCTTACCCCAAGCCCAACGACGCTTTCCGGCGCGAACTCCGTTCCATCCGCAAGCTGCTTACGAAATAGAATTCCACGAGCGCCGCGGTCAAACCTCCAGTCAGCGTGAGGGATGAAGTGGGCCCTCAAAAAACGATCGGCAACAGAACTCGCTCGCTTCAGGGAAATGCCGGCGCTACAATGCGAACGACCGCGGGGCGGGCGGGGCGCACAGCCCCCGATCACATGAAGGGGACCATGCCATGAGTTCAAGAAGGGACTTTATCAGGAACGCCGGAGCCATGATGGCCGGGCCGTTCATCGCAAAGGGACTCTCATTCAAAGGACATGACCATCAGGCAACCTCAGCGATTGGGGCGATGGGGCAAAAATCTGCACGCGGCACGCTCCGAGTGAGCAGCAATCATCGTTACCTGGTGGATGCGGAAAATAGTCCCTTTCTGCTGCAGGGCGACGCCGCCTGGTCGTTGATGGTAACCCTGGAAAAGGCCGACGCAAGTGTTTACCTGCGGAACCGGCGCGAAAAGGGTTTTAACGCCATTCTGGTAAGCCTGATCGAACACAAGTTCTGCAAAAATCCGCCGCGAAACGCCGAAGGCGAAGCGCCGTTTACGCCCCCCGGCGACTTCAGCACGCCCAACGAGCGCTACTTTGCGCACGCCGACTGGATTCTCAAGGAAGCCTCAAAAAACGGCATCTACGTTCTTCTGGCCCCCATCTATCTTGGCTACCAGGGAACCGATGAGGGATGGAGCAAGGAATTGATGGCGCTGAGCCCCGCAAAGTGCCTGGAGTACGGCAGATATCTTGGCCGGCGCTACAAAGACTTTGACAACATCATCTGGGTGATGGGCGGTGACCGGAATCCCGAATCGACTCTGGAACGCGTGGACCTGATCGCGCTGGGCATCAAAGAGCATGACCCGAACCACCTGTTTACAGCCCACTGCGCTCCGGACAATGACGCCGCGGACCAGTACGGCGGAGGAAGGTGGCTCAGCTTCAACACGGTTTATACCTATCAACTGGTCCACCCGCGCCTCTACGCCGCCTACCGCAGAAATCCCGCTGAGCCGTTCATCCTGATCGAATCTTCGTACGAAGGTGAGCACAACTCATCCGAAGCTCAGCTCCGGCGACAGGCCTACTGGACCATTCTTTGTGGCGGTTTCGGCCACGTTTTTGGCAACAACCCCATCTGGCACTTCGACGGGCCCGGACTTTTTCCGGTGAAGGAAACCTGGCGCCAGGCGATGGACCTTCCGGGTTCCGTTGGCATGAAGCATTGGGGCGATCTGTTCCGCTCGCGTAAATGGCAGGAACTGGTTCCTGACCAGAAGCACGAGGTTGTCACCAAAGGGCTGGGCGAGTTTATTGGTTTGGATTATCTTGCGGCGGCGCGCACAGCGGACGGCGGCACGGTGATGGCTTATATGCCCACCAGCCGCACGATCACGGTGAACCTGTCAAAAATATCCGGAAGCCATGCCCGGGCGTGGTGGTTCGATCCACGGTTGGGAAAAGCGAGCACGGCAGGCGTACTCGCCACGCAGGGGCTTCATGAATTTTCACCAGCGGGACCGGGCGACTGGGTGCTGGTTCTGGACGATGCCTCGAAGCGGTTGCCGAAGCCGGGTTCGCGACTGGACTGATAGCAGACCGGGAATTCATCAGATTATGACAAGCGGACGATGCCGGGGAAGCCGTCGAATCCTGTGTCGAAGCTTAGAATCTGCTCGATGCCATGCTGCTCCATGACGGCAAGGTGGAGCGCATCGCGCGCGGAAAGCCGCGGGTGGCCCAGGACAATCGCCCTGGCGCGCTCAACGGCGGTCAGGTTGACATCCAACACCTGATCGACAATGCCCAGCAAGGCGTCAAAGGCCGGCTGGATGGCGTCTCGGCGGTTGATGGCGACGTAGCGGTGAAGAATTTCCTGCAGGACCTCCGCGTCAGTAACCAGTCGCCGCCGCTCGCTGACCAATTGTTCCAGCAGACGTTGCGAATCGATCTTGTGAGGATGGGCAGTGCCCACCATATACATCGGAATGTTCGAGTCGATCAGTATCACGGCTGCGCGCCCGACCCGTAACCCGCTTCGATCTCCGCCAGCATTCGGTCAATATCAGCCGTTGGATAATCGAATCGCGCGGCGGTGCGGATGACTTGAAGCTTCTTGCCTGCGGTGCCCACCGGTTCCCGCTGGCGCGCCTGGGCAAGCGCCTGCCGTACCCATTCGGCCACCGACATGTGGCGCGACCGCGCGGCGCGCTGAACCTCCCGGTACTCAGGGTCTTTTAGAATGACTTGCAGCCGTTTAGCCATGCTTTGAGTATATATGACTCATAGTAATGAGTCAATCCTTAGAGGGGGGGGCGACAGAATCCCAATCGTGAACTCTCTGGTTCCCCATCGGGGATTTCGTTCATGACTGCAACAACCCTCTCGCTTCACGTTACTGCGGGCGCTACAATCCAGACATGTGCATCGGGGGAAACCAACGAAATTGGAATTTTGCGCGGGAGGATGTGCCATGAACAACATCGACAGATCCGGGCCGGGCGCCCAACAACCATCGCAGTCGGGAACCACGGAAGAACTGTGGCCGGCGTTGCCGCTGGCAGAGTGGGAAGACACCTTCCACACTCTCCACATGTGGACCCAGATTGTTGGGAAAGTCCGGCTGGGCCTGGCGCCGCTGCAGAACCACTGGTGGAATGGCGCTCTCTATGTGACGACG
>JBAUWE010000085.1:0-3437 GCA_049583595.1 Terriglobia bacterium | reverse complement strand
TGATTACCGTGGTCCTGATGCGTTTTGCCTGGAAGGCGACAAAAAGCAAGGCCGTCACGGGCGAAGAGGGGCTGGTCAATTCGCTTGGAGTCGCGCGCACGGATCTGAACCCGGAAGGCAAGGTGCTGGTTCACGGGGAATTGTGGGATGCGCGGGCCGAACAACATGTTCCGCCGGGCAGCCACGTTCGTGGTCGGACGGTGGAAGGACTGACATTGCTGGTTGAGCCTGTGGACGAATCCCGGTAGACTGTCCACAACTGGAGTCAACGGCAAGTCCTGAACGCTGGGAAATACGGGCCAGACAATGGCACCGGTTGATTCCGGGACAGTGGCTTCTGTTACCGGAAAAGACGGGAAGGAGGAGAGATGGGCTATCTGGTTGCTGGCGTGATCCTTTTTTTCTATGCCGCGTCGTGCTTGAACGTCCTCAGGGAGTACGAGCGGGCGGTTGTCTTTCGGCTGGGCCGCGTGCAAAAGCCGGACAAAGGTCCGGGACTGATCTGGATCTGGTGGCCGATCGATAAGCTTGTCAAGGTCTCACTGCGGATCGATACGTGGGATGTTCCGGATCAGGACATTATCACGCGCGACAATATCTCCGTAAAAGTCAACGCTGTGCTCTTCTACCGGATTATCAACGCGCAGAAGGCGGTGATTGAGCTCACGAACTTCCGCTATTCTATTGAGCAACTTTCGGCGACCACTTTGCGGGCGGTGCTGGGCGAGGTTGAGTTGGATGATTTGCTCTCGCAACGCGAAAAGCTGAACCTGCGGCTGCAGACGATTATTGACGAACAGACGGAGGCGTGGGGCATCAAGGTGACCCAGGTTCAGGTGAAGCAGGTGGATATTCCGCAGGACATGCAGCGGGCGATTGCCAGGCAGGCGGAAGCCGAGAGGGAACGCCGCGCGAAGATCATTAACGCCGACGGAGAATTCCAGGCGTCGCAGAAACTGTCGGACGCGGCCAAAATTCTGGCCGTGGAACCTGTCACCATCACCTTGCGCTATCTTCAGACTCTGGCAGAATTAGGGACGGAGAAGAACACCACGATCGTGTTTCCGATACCTGTGGAACTTCTGTCCATGCTGATGCAGAAAGTGAAAGCGCCGCCGGGTGGCGGGAGTTCCGGCAAAGATTAAACCCTATAGAGTCGTGACTCTTATGCACGCGGAGAAAAATGGCTAAGCGAATGGATTATTTTCGGGATGAAAAGGGAGCTTCAGCTCGCCAGTTGGTTCTGATGTTTCTGGCTGCCGTGGCTGTATGCGCTGTATTCTTTTCCCTCGGGTTTGTTGTGGGATATAACCACGCTCCCTCAAGGGTTGTTCCCGTTACGGAAAACGTGAGTCAATCGGGAGAAATTCCTCCCACGGTGAACCCGCCTGCGGGCGGTTCCAGCCAGTCCTCGCCACAGGGCATGGAGACTGAGAAGATCAGGCCGGAGTCGACTTCTACCCCGC
Organism: Terriglobia bacterium; assembly: GCA_049583595.1. Classification (GTDB taxonomy): domain Bacteria; phylum Acidobacteriota; class Terriglobia; order UBA7540; family UBA7540; genus SCRD01. Next base: position 1,971 of record JBAUWE010000085.1, on the reverse strand, counting down.
GGATGGAACGGCCTGCCCCTTTGCCGCCGAAACCCGCTGCAACATCACAGTCTAAGGCGCCCAGGACGCCGAAAAATGCTGCTCCGAAGAAGGTGGCCAAAAGCAAGCCTGCCCCCGCTCCACAGAACCACCCGACCTCGAAGGCTTCAAACAGTTCAGGCTTACAGTTTGCTGTCCAGGTGATGGCCTCAAGGACGGAAGCGGACGCTGCGAACCTGGTCAAGCTGCTGAAATCACACGGCTACCCGGCTTACCTTCTCACTCCGCAGCAGTCGCATGTTGGAGATCATCTTTTCCGCGTCCAGGTGGGCCCTTTCGCGTCACGCGTTACCGCTGATACCACTCGGGACAAACTTGTGGGGGAGGGCTTCCGGCCATTCGTTGTGCACTTCTGAGCATAGTGGCGCCCTGGATTTCCTTGTGCCGGCGTGTTCAGGCTTTCGCAGCTTTTGCCTCATCGCAGGCTCCCCATCCGGGTAGGGAATGACCATCGCCAACTTTTCCTTTTCAGCCTGGTTCAGGAAGTCGCCGGTCCGATATGCCGCGAGCATCTTAACGGGCCTGCTTCTGTTTTCCTGTTTCCCGAATGTCAACTGGACCCCGCTGGTCTGGGTGGCCTGCCTGCCGTTGCTGATGGCAGTCGTTTTTGAAAAGCGCTGGGGCCAGGGCTTCTGGCTTGGCTACGCTGCCGGGGTGGTGTTTCTATCTGGAAGCTGCTACTGGTTTGTCACTGTAATGCAAGGGTATGGAAACCTGAATCCAGTGGTGGCAGTCGGTGTTCTCGTTCTCTTTGTGCTTGTGTTTTCCACGTTCTATGGTGTTTTTGGCCTGTTTGAAACGGCTGTGGCCCGGCGCTCCATTAGCGCGGCCCTCTTCTTAAGTCCGTTTCTATGGGTTGCAATGGAGCTGGCCAGGACCTACCTCGTCACGGGTTTTCCCTGGAACCTGCTGGGATACGCGGTTCGGCCTGTAGGGTTGCAGCAAGTGGCCTCGGTGACGGCTGTCTACGGCCTTTCGTTTGTGGCGGCAAGTACTAGCGCGCTGGCAACATGGGTGCTGTTGCAACCCGGCAGGAGGGTCTGCTGGGCCGTCCTGGCTCTATGGGTCGTGCTTCTGGTTGCAGGCGACTGGCTGCTGCAGCCGCCCCCTCCCCAATCCGAGCCGAACGTTGCTCTGCTGGTCCAGCCCGACATTCCGCTGGGAGCTGCCGCCATGGACACCTGGGTTCCGTGGACGAATCCTGCGCCTCTTGAAAGCCTGGTGGAAGACAGCGTGGAAGCCGCCCGCGAGTCCGGGGCAACGCCTGCCGTCCCGCCCTTGCTGGTCTGGCCTGAAACGTCCGCACCCTTCCTTTATGGCCGGGACCCCATTTTTCGGGGGGCGATCGAGAGCATGGCGAAACAGGCGCACGCATACGTCGTCAGCGGCACCGTAACCTTTGCCGGGCAGGGAAATTCGGGGCCCCAGAATGCGGCTGTCCTGCTCGCGCCAGACGGCCAATTGCTGCTCCACTATGTTAAAATTCATTTGGTGCCCTTCGGCGAATACGTGCCGTGGTGGGCGTTCCCAGGCAAGGTAGGGAAGGTCACGGCCCAGGTGGGCGATTTTGTGCCGGGCAAGTCCGTCCAGGTTGCCAGGACGCCGGAAGGCGTCATCGGGATCTTCATCTGCTACGAGGCCATTTTCCCCCAGTTGGTGCGGAAGTTTGCCGCCCGTGGGGCAGGCGTTCTGGTTAATATTTCCGATGACGGCTGGTACGGCGACTCATCGGCCCCTTTTCAGCATTTTGAGATAGCGCGATTTCGGGCCATCGAGAACGGGCGGTTCGTGCTGCGCGGCACGAATAACGGTATAACGGCAATTATCGACCCCTACGGCAGGGTCCGGAAAGAGATTCCACGGAATCAGCGTGGAATCCTGACCGGCCATTTTCGGTACCTGTCGAGGAAGACGTTCTACACGGAATACGGC
>JBAUWE010000084.1:0-2712 GCA_049583595.1 Terriglobia bacterium | reverse complement strand
TCATTGTGGTGGTTGTGTGGCTCCTGAACGTCTTTGGACTCATGCATTACATCACCTCAATACACGTTGGCCGGGCGTGAAGGCGGTTTGGGATCAGGGTGAGAGGGTGAATCGTGGCTGGTGTACGGCGGGACCGCTAATGCACCCCAGTGGCCCGACAAGTGCGCAGCGTTATTTATGGATCCCTTGCGGGCGGGTGGCTCATTCGTGAATCTGAAAGCCGCTGACGCCCTGCTCGACCAAAAATCTCTTGCTCGCCGCCACGCGCCGCTCGGCAAGGGCTTCGTTGTATTCAACCGGGGCGCGTTCATCCGCATGCCCCTCCAGGATCAAGTGGGCATCCGGCTTGAATTCGAGGTACTTCTTGAAGTCCTCGTCCAAAGTCCTCAGCATGGCCTGCTGACTCTCCACCAGGCCGCCGTCGGGATTCTGGACCGTGGGCTGCGCCGTCGGAAAGTAAATGCTGTGCAGAGCAAGCGGTTTTTCCAATTCCACCGGCGCAATCGCCTCAGCCGCCTGCACCTCGAGGCTGACCGAGCCATCGGCTTTGCCACCCTGCCCATCGTCCACGCGGCCTGCCACCGTGTAGGGGCCCGTCGCTATGCCGGAACTGTCGAACGTCACGAAGGATCCTGAACCGAGGATCTGGCCGCCGCTGGCGCTCCAGAAGTAGGTCAACGGGTTGTTGTCGGGATCACTAGCCGTCGCGGAGATTAGCGCGCGTTCGCCGGCCAGCATCGAGCTGCGGTCCGCCGAGCAACTCAGGGTTGGCGAACGATTCTGCGGCGGTTCGGCGGGGGTGAACTCACATGCGCGTGGGGATGATTCCCGCCAAAGCGGAAGACGATTCCCACCGAGAGGCGCACGTCGTTCTGCGTCCCTGTGTTTCCCGCGATGGAGGTCGGATCCCGGAACCGGGTCATTGCGTATTCGGCTTGAAACAGACGGAATGAAATGTGGGGGGACAGCGAGAAGTCGAGTCCTCCTCCTGCGGTCATGGCAAATGCGTTCTCGGCAGGGAGGGGAGTACACCCAACCCCTGAACAGCCATCGAGCGTCACTTCGCTGGCGTGGACGCCTCCAAACAATACCTGAACAAAGGGAGTGAACCTGTCGTGCCGGAAGGAAAGGCGCGGACCCGCCATATAGGAGAAGACGTTGCCGGAAGCGTCCACCACGCCGCCGGAGGGAGGCGCGTTGGGGCCGAACCGGTTGGCATGGTAGCCGCCAAAATCCATAACCAATCCCAGGTAACGATTCGCGTTGAAAGCAAGCGACGTGCTGCCGCCCGATAACCAGGCAATGCGGTTTCCGGAACTGCTCATCGGGACCGCCCTGAAATTCGAGTAGCCCAGAAAAAGCTCAAACCTGGGAAGATAGCTGTCCGCGTATTTTGCCTGCGGCGCGGCAGCCGCCGGCAGGGGCGTCGGCTCTGACGCCGCGGCAGGCGGCTTGGCTTTGGCCAGAGCGACTGGCGCAACACGCGAACTCCCATCCTTCCTGGCTGTGGCCGCCGGCTTGGCCGGGCCGTCCGCACGCAGGCCGGGTGCGAGTGAAAACGTTATCGTCAAAATAGCTAATATCCGTAACCCTAACCTCATGCTTGCCTCCTGAATTGCGCCTGCTTGCCGGGAAGCGGGGGATCAAGAGTCCCGCTTCCCGTTCTGCTTTCATTCCGAGTGCCCTGCGCCTTATGGGGCAGGCACGGTGATGACGGTGTTCACCATCGTGACAGACGCCGCCAGAGCCAACGCTCTGCCGTTCAGCACGGTGAGCACCACGTTGCCGGCCGTCGAGAACGTGATGGCCGCCGGGGCGAGGATGGTTCCCACCATGGTGCCGCCCCCGGCGGCGTTGATGGTGGCGGCGCTGCCGACATGCCAGAAGACATTCTTGGCCTGAGCGCCGTTGATCAGGATCACGCTCTTGGCGCCTGTGGGGCCCGCGACGCCTACGGTAAGCGTGGTCGCCATCTGGAACACCCAGAACGCATTGGGATTCCCCTGGGCGTCGAGTGTGAGATTCCCGTTCGTTATCGAAAATGTGCCCGGGGCGGATGTATAGATTCCCGGTGCAAGAGTCAGCCCGCCCAGCTCACCGGCTTGAGCGCAGAAGGCTGAGCAGGGCATTGAGATCGCGGAGGTTGCATTATACGCGGTGAGCGCATCGGCGGCGGCATGGGTTGCAATCGTCGCGGTAACGGAGGTCCCTTCAGAAGGACACCCGACCGTGGGGGGCGGCGGAGCTGTGTAGATCCCTCCGTTGACGGTTCCCTTGTTCAGCGGCGTTTGGGTATAGGAACATGGCGGAGGCGTGCCTGCCACCGTGTTATCGTGGAATCCCGTCACCAAAGTGGACGCGCCGGTGGTTGCAATATCCCCGTTAATCACGGTAAGTATCCCCTGGTTGGTCATTCCTGCGCCACCCCCAACAGTTCCGAAAGTCGCCGCAGTTCCCAGGTCGACCGCCGGAAGAACCGCTGCAGCGGTCGTGAAGGTCCAGGGGTTGGGTGCAACGCCGGCCGCCAGCGGATTGCCCGCCAGGTCGGTGGCGCCGGCGGTGATTGTGGCGGTATAGGTCGTGCCCGTAGCCAGATTGCTTGAGGGCGTAAAGGTTGCAATAAAGTTGATGGGGTCGTAGGCGACCGTTCCCGGGATGGCAACTGCGCCCGGGCCTTCCAGCTGGAAGGTCGCGGTGGTGATGGTTAAGGGG
>JBAUWE010000083.1:0-1865 GCA_049583595.1 Terriglobia bacterium | reverse complement strand
GGCACAGCACGTGGCTGCCGTGCAAATGATGATTGAGCCTGCCCGCTTTGTGGCCCGCACGTTTGCCCGTGCGGGCGAGCCCGCCTATGAATACCGCTTCTCCTATGTAGCCCACGCTCTGCGCCAGCGCTTTCCCGGTGCGCCCCATTCCTCCGAAGTCCCTTACGTGTTCGACACCATTCGCAAATCCGTGTGGAGCGATTTCGGCAGGGGCATTACCTCCGAAGACCTACGGGTGGCCAGCCAGGCCAACGAGTACTGGGCCAACTTTGCCAAGACCGGTAACCCCAACGGTTCCGGCCTTCCGCATTGGTCCCCCATCACGGCGGACGGCAATCAGTTGCTGGACTTCACGATGGAAGGTCCCAAGGGAGAAACGGATCCCTGGAAGGAACAGCTCGACGTGGTCGAAGCCATTCAACCTTGACTCCGACCTGGAGTGTGTCATTCGGAGCCGTGGGTTCGGGCGGCTTCCCAGGCGAGGATGGCGCGCTTTCTGCTGACGCCGCCGTGGTAGTTCCCCACGGCGCCTACTTTTCTGATGACGCGGTGGCAGGGAATGATGAAGGCGATGGGATTCTGCCCGACCGCGCTTCCTACGGCGCGTGACGCCCTGGGATTGCCCACGCGCGCAGCCAGTTCTCCATAAGGAACCACGGCGCCGGGCGGAATTTCCAGCAGCGCCTGCCACACCTTAATCTGAAAATTGGTTCCACGCAGATCGATGGGCAGCTTTCCCGGGCGGCCGTTGCAGGGAAATATCCGGTCGAGATACTGCCCGGTTGCTTTGGGATCTTCCACAAAGCCGGCTCCGGGCCAGCGATGCCGCACCTCATCCAGGACAGCTTTGCGCATGCTGGTCACAAAGTACATGGCGCAGATTCCGCGATCGGTCACCGCCAGCAGGCATTCGCCGAAGGGGCTGGGATGGAACCCATAAGCGATGCGCAGCCCTGCGCCGCGCTTTTTGAATTCGCCGGGCGTGACGGCCTCAACACTGACGAAGAGGTCGTGCAGCCGGCTGGGGCTCGAAAGGCCGGCGGCGTAGGCGGCGTCGAGAACGTTTCCGGATTGCTCCAGCGCCTGTTTGGCGTAATCCAGCATCAGGAATTGCAGAAAGCGCTTGGGGCTCAGGCCCGCCCAGCGCCGGAAGAGCCGCTGGAAATGGAACGGGCTGAGGTTGACGCTTTTCGCAACCTCACTGAGATCGGGCTGCTCCGGAAAACGCTCGTCAAGATAATGGATCGCCTTCTCGATCCGCGAATAATCGTCTGGCATTGAACGCATCTTCTAATTCCCCCTGAGCACCATCTTGGGACAATTGCGGGGAAGCCGCAATCCGATTCTTGCGGTGAGGGAGCGGGTTCTTGAACTTTTCGCACACCCCAATCAATCGGGGTACACGCCACCCGATGATGAGGCGTTCCGGCGGGACCTCTCTATTTGAGCGGCAGGGAGACGGGCCGGTGTTCGTGCGCGGAAATCTCCGAGGCATAGCAGATTTCGTGGGTGAGCGCGGCGTCATCCAGGTTGGCGTGCGATTCACGATCTTCCAGGATGCAGTCGACGAAGTGGCTGACCTCCTGGGGAAAAGGATGGTGGGATACGTCGCCGCTGTCGGGGAGAACGGTGGGAATGGCCGCCCAATTGTTCTGGCCCGGCCAGCGGTTGGTGTAGACCTCGTTGTTGCGGATGGCGCCCCGGTCTCCGAGCAACTGGATGCGGAAAACATAGGGCATGATAGACTCGACCGAAGAGGCCACCTTGCCGATGGTGCCGTCTTCAAAGCGGACCAGCGTGATGCTGTTGGCTTCGTACTCGTAGTGCAGGGGATTGTCCGGGCTGGTGTTGGCATAGGCAAAAAC
>JBAUWE010000082.1:0-18712 GCA_049583595.1 Terriglobia bacterium | reverse complement strand
GCTCCGGGTGGTCAATGTCGCCCAGAGCTGCTGCGACCATTTGATCATGGACATGGGTTCCAGCTACTCCCTGCACTCGCGGCCCCTTCTGCGAATGGCCCGTATGGTATTGCTGGTGGCGGAGGCCGACGTTCCCGCCCTCTGGACCCTGGAAAAGCATTTGACGAAACTATCGTCCTGGGGAATCGAACCGGATCACTGCCGCGTCATCATCAACCGTTATCACCGGACCGACGAGGACGCCATCAAGGCCTTTGAGAAACGGTCCAAGCTGTCGATCTTCGCCCGCTTGCCGAATGATTTCCGGCAGGTGAGCGAAGCCATCAATCTGGGGACGCCTCTGAACCGCAACCATAATAATCCGCTGGTTTCAAACTTCCAACAGCTTGCCACCCGGCTGACAGGCGTCACGGCACCACCAGAAGAAAAGAAAGGAAATACCATTTTCGGTCTGTTTTCCAACTCCCCAAAGAGGTAATTAAAACATGGGCATGCCAAATCAGCCACGCAATGACCTGAGCAGCATCAAGGTCGCCATCCATCACAAGCTGATCCAGAAGCTGGACCTCGAGCGCATCAATCAGCTTGACCGCAATACCGTCAAAGCGGAAGTCACGGAAATGGTGGAGACCCTGGCGGCTGAAGAAAACGCCCCCATGACGCTGACGGAGAGGGAGCGCCTCTCTCAGGAAGTCCTCGACGAAGTCTTCGGGCTGGGCCCCCTCGAACCCTTAATGAAAGACCACTCGATTTCCGACATCCTGGTAAATACCCACAAGAGCGTCTATATCGAAAGGAACGGTCTGCTGGAGCGGACATCCGCCAGTTTCCGGAACGATGCACACCTGATGTCCATCATCGACCGCATCGTCTCAGCGGTGGGCCGCAGAATTGACGAGTCCTCGCCAATGGTGGACGCCCGACTGGCTGACGGATCCCGTGTTAATGCGATTATCCCGCCACTGTCCATCGACGGGCCTGTCCTTTCAATCCGTCGTTTTGGACGTGACCCCCTGACCGCTACCGAACTGGTTGAAAATGATTCTCTGACGGCAAAGATGGTCGAGTTGTTGCGGGGTTGCGTCTACTCGCGTTTGAACGTTCTGGTATCGGGCGGTACCGGCGCCGGAAAAACCACGCTGCTCAACGTGCTGTCATCTTTCATTTCCAACCGTGAGCGTATTGTCACCGTCGAAGACGCTGCGGAATTGCAGCTCCACCAAGACCACGTAGTGCGGCTGGAAACCCGCCCGCCCAACGTTGAAGGCAAAGGCGCGGTCCGCCAGAGAGAACTCGTCATCAACTGTCTCCGTATGCGCCCCGACCGAATCATCGTCGGCGAGGTTCGTGGCGAAGAGGCGCTCGATATGTTGCAGGCCATGAACACGGGCCACGACGGGTCGCTGACCACCATCCACGCCAACTCTCCTCGGGACGCCCTTTCCCGCCTGGAGACAATGGTTGCCATGGCGAACCTCAACATTCCCGACACGGCCATTCGCCGGCAGATCGCTTCCGCCATCGACGTGGTTGTCCAGGTCACCCGTCTGAGCGACGGGAAACGGCGGGTCACCAACCTGGCGGAAGTGACCGGAATGGAAGGCGAAGTGGTCACCATGCAGGATATTTTTATCTACAATAAAATGGGCATCGGCGAAAACGGCGAAGTTCTGGGCCAGTTTGTCCCGACGGGTATTCGTCCGAAGTTCGCTGAGCGACTGGTGACATCAGGCATCCACCTGCCCACAGAGATGTTTGAGCAATCGCCTGTAGCAGGCGTCCGGTAAGGAGACCACCATGGCGCTGGCATTAGCCGGATTAACATTCCTGATTATTATCATTCTGGTGGGAGGCGTTCTCTTTGCGACCTCAGGCGGCTCCGCACCGGATAAGATTGTTGCAAAACGCCTGGACGCAATCGAGCGCAGCGCAAAGCGCGGAAGCGAATCTCTCGAATTGAAGGTGGTTCGCGACGAACTTCTCAGCGATGTGCCCGCCATCCACCGGATTTTGCTGAAATGGAAGTGGTCCGACAAGCTCAGAAACTATATTGGCCAGGCTGGAATGAGGGTCAAGCCGGGTAGGCTGATCCTTTTGAGCGCCATCCTGGCCATTGCAGGATTTCTGATCGGCAACAGAATGACGAACAGTTCCATGCTGGCTCTCGTATGCATCCCCGTGGGGGCGCTCATTCCTATTGGAGTCATTGCCTTCAAACGCAGGGGCCGACTGAAAGCGTTCGAAAAGGTTTTCCCGGAGGCCATCGACCTTCTGGGTCGCGCTGTTCGCGCCGGGCATTCTTTTTCAACGGGCCTCGAAATGATTACGACGGAATTGCCCGAACCGGTGGCCGGTGAGTTTCGCACTACTTTTGAAGAACAGAACTTCGGTCTTCCGTTGCGGGATGCGCTTCTGAACTTTTCCGAACGCATTCCCTTGATCGACGTTCGTTTCTTTGTGACAGCGGTCCTGATTCAAAAGGATACAGGTGGCAACCTGGCGGAAATCCTGGACAACCTTTCGCATGTGGTTCGAGAAAGGTTCCGAATTCTTGGCGAAGTAAAAATCAAGACCGCCCAGGGGCGTTTAACGGCAGCCATTCTCATTTCACTGCCTCCCATCATGGGATTGGTCCTGCGTTTTCTCAACCCGAGCTATATGAAGCCCCTGTTTACTGATCCGATGGGCCCCTTCATCATAGGCACCGCAGTGTTTCTGCAGGTTGTCGGATCCCTGATGCTGTGGAAGATCGTTAACATCGACGTGTAAATCGACTGAGGGTAAGAAAAATGGTTTGGCTAGCGGTAGGTCTGACGTTTGTTGCGATTGTGGTGGTGGCGGGCGCATTGGTCTACGCGTTCTCGCCCGGTGAGTTCCCAATCGCAGACCGATTATCCAGGCTTTGGCAACCCCTGGCGGCGCAGCGGAAAGTCTCCTTCCGGCAAAAGCAGACCCAAAAGGCCACTCGCGTTCTGAGCGACGTCGGAAAACTGCTTCCGTCCTCAAAAGACATGTCGACCACGAAGCTGATGCTCGTGCGGGCCGGCTACCGGCGACCGGAAGCCATCATGGCATTGAGGGGCGCCAAGGTCCTGTTGCCCATAATTTTCCTGCTCTTCGTTTACTTTTCGGGCCTGACGGAATCAGGCAATGCGATGTTAATTTACATTTTCGCTCTGCTGGCAGGGTTTCTTCTGCCCGACATGTGGCTCTCGCGCCGTGTCAGAAAGCGCCAGACCATTCTGCGCAAGGCGCTCCCCGACGCGCTGGACCTGCTGGTAGTTTGCATCGAGGCTGGACTGGGACTTGATCAGGCGTTTATGCGTGTTTCTCAGGAGTTGCGGATTACTCACCCGGAACTCTGCGGCGAACTCGATCTCGTTAACGCTCAAATCCGCATCGGAAGAACCCGGATTGAAGCCATGCGTGAACTGTCTTCCCGCACTGGAGTAGACGACATCAAAGCCCTGGTTGCCATGCTGATCCAGACGGACCGTTTCGGAACCAGCGTCTCGCAATCTCTGCGCGTCCATGCCGACGACATGCGCATGAAGCGCCGGCAAAGGGCAGAGGAAGCTGCGGCCAAGACACCGGTCAAAATGGTGCCGCCGCTTGTGTTTTTCATTTTTCCGGCTCTGTTTGTGGTCATTCTGGGGCCCGCAATCATCACCATCTTCCGACAGTTCGTCGGAATGCATCGTTAAGGAGACCTTGACCATCAAAGGGGACGAACTCAAGCAATAGAAGTTGGTTCACCTCAAACTCAATAAGCCTGGAGGACGAAAAAATGGATGCAACAACCATTCGAATCATTGCCGGTATCGGAGCAGTTATCGTGCTGTACATCATCATCTGGCGTCGTAAACGACAGGCATCTCGAGACTAGTTACGACACCGTTAGCTTGAATGGGGAGCATTAGGCGTGGGTAATAATAACCGGAAACGGGTGTACGTTTACAATAAGACTCGCGAAACATTCGTCGCTACGAATGCTTCGGTAGCCGATAGCTACCTGGGTCGACTTGTGGGTCTGTTGGGAAGAACCAGCCGCTGGGCACGGCCCGGACAGGGACTTTGGATCGTTCCTTCCTATGGTGTGCATACCATCGGCATGTTGTTCTCAATCGACATCGTTTTCCTCGATCGAAGTAACCATGTTGTCCACATCGAGGAGCACGTCCGCCCGTTCAGAATTTCAAAGGTCATTCTGAAGGCCGACAGCGTGCTTGAGTTGCCGCCTCACACCATCTTCAGGACTCGAACTCACGTTGGAGACCTCCTTGAAATCGGGCCTTTGCCCACGCCTGCTAAATCACGCTCCGTGTCCCCGCCCCAACCTTCGGAAAGCATACCGAAGAACGGCACCACCGTCAGGGCCTAGGCGGCTCTTTCGCCCGGTGCCGTGCTTTTCCGCGTGGCTGGCGAACGGATTACAGAGACAACGGTTCGGGTGACAGGGCAAGGCCTGCACCTGCCTTCGCAGGGCACAACTCATTGCGAAGAGCGCAGGTCGGAGGGTCAGGCAATCCGAACCAGGGTGGCAGGCCCTTTTAATCGACCATGGCAGAAATCGTCCAACTCTCACAGTCCGGAAGTCCGAACGGATCGTCGCGCAATCGTTACGCACCCGCGATTCTCTTCGTCGTACTTCTCGTGGTGCTGGCAGCTATCGCACCCTTTCTGGTAAAGTATCGCGACGCGCCGGCAACCCTGGTGGCAGAGCTGCAGGCAATGTCCGCTCCAAAGCCCCAAGCTCCAACGACAAACATGAAACACAGCGTCTGGGTGAACAGGAGGTCCGGCCTTTATTATTGCCGTGACAGCAAATTCTACGGAAAGATGCACCCGGGCATCTCCTTGCATCAGGAGTCGGCCTTGCTGAAAGGTTTTCGCCCCGCCGCGGGCGACAAATGCCCTTAGGATCTTTTTCAGGCCTCTGCACCTTGCCGGAAGAATGGCTTGCCGGAGGAACTTTGAAACGGCGCAATGAGATTCATCGGATTCAAGGCATCTTCAGAGCGCCATTAGAGGAAAGGAACCCATGATCAGCGCTGAACTTGAGATTCCGAAAACACTGCAAGACCTTGACATACGCCGCAGCATGCTCGAGGACCTGGCGCTGAAAATCCTCTACTACGAGGGAGAACTCAGTCTCCTCGAACTTGCCAAGAAGATGTGCCTGAGCTTTGCCATTGTGGAGCTGCTTTTTGAGAGGCTTCGCAAAGAACAGCTCTGCGAAGTGAAGGGCATGACGGGGGCCGTTCACCGCATCGCCATCACTTCCGGTGGACGTAGCCGTGCGCTTGAACTCTTAAACCTGAACCATTACTACGGTCCTGCGCCTGTGTCCCTGGATGATTATGTTGCGCGCATCCAAGCCCAAAGCATCCGGGAGGCCGATGTCCGTCCTCCGCAGGTTGAAAAGGCCTTCAGCCACCTGGTCCTCCCTGTTGAGACCCTCAATCAGATGGGAACTGCCGTGGTTTCCGGCCGTTGCATCATTCTCTACGGGCCTGCCGGAACCGGCAAGACGGCTATGGCCGAAAGCATTCCCAAGATCTACGGCGACCGTGTCTGGATTCCCTACGCCGTTGAAGTTGACGGCCAGATCATCACGGTTTACGACACCCATCTGCACGGGCGATTCGAAGAAGAGGAAGAGTCCATGGGCGAGCATGACAAGCGGTGGGTCCTCTGCAAGCGGCCGCGCGTTGTCGTCGGCGGCGAATTGACCCTCGAGATGCTGGACCTCCAGATGAATCCTCTCACTAAGTTTTACACCGCCCCCCTGCAAATGAAAGCCAACAACGGCGTACTGGTGGTGGACGACTTCGGCCGCCAGAGGATGCGTCCGGAAGACATGCTGAATCGCTGGATCGTTCCGCTGGACCGGAGAATCGACTTCCTCAACCTGGCCGGCGGAAAGCAGATTGAGATTCCTTTCGACCTGTTTGTCGCCTTTGCAACCAACCTCGACCCCAGGTCGCTGGCCGATGAAGCCTTCCTTCGCCGTATCCAGACCAAAATCAAGGTGGATTATGTGCCACCCGGCCAGTTTCACGAAATCTTCAAACGCGTATGCACTGAGTACAAACTGGTTTATGACGCGACGGTGGTGGACGGCGTTTTAAGCCTGCTGGCCGCTCTCCAGCAGCCGCTCCGCGCCTGCTACCCTCGCGACATCGCACAGCATATCACCTGGGCCGCCAAATACCAGGGAGGACAGCCAAGGCTGGATGGCCCGTCCGTGAGGCAGGCCTGCCGGAATTACTTCCTGGAATCCTAGCGGAGGGGAATTAATTTCCCGCGCCCATTTCTCCAAAGACTTCGCCGGCCGAACCAACAGCCCGGTCAATCTCTTCTTCCGAATGCGCTGTGGAGACGAATAGGGATTCAAACTGGGAGGGCGGAAAGTAAACTCCCCGGCTCAGCATTTCCCCGAAGAAGCGTGCAAACCTTGCAGAATCAGATGCTTTGGCGGATGGATAGTCCGTCACTGGCGCGGGATTGAAGAACGCCGTCAGCATGGAGCCCATCCGGTTCACGCTGAGCGGAATTCCAGCCTGCTTCGCCTGCTCCACCAGACCCTCCCCCAGCCTCTTGCCCAGCGCCTCCAGCCGTTCGTACGTTCCCGGCCGCCGCAGCACTTCCAGGGTCTTTGCTCCCGCGGCCACCGCCAGGGGATTTCCGGAAAGGGTCCCGGCCTGATAAACCGGTCCGCTGGGAGCGACCAGTTCCATCAGCGAGGATTTCCCTCCGTAGGCGCCCACCGGCAGACCGCCGCCAATCACCTTGCCCAGCGTCGTCAGGTCCGCGCGAATTCCATAAAGCTGCTGTGCCCCGCCGTAAGCCACCCGGAAGCCGGTGATCACCTCGTCGAAAATCAGCACGGTTCCCTGCTCTTCGGTCAGCGCGCGCAGGCGCTCCAGGAAGCCCGGTTTGGGCGGCACCACTCCCATGTTTCCGACCACCGGCTCAATCATCGCCGCGGCCAGTTGATCGCGGTGCGTCTTGAAAGCGCTTTCCAGGGCTTCAAAATCATTAAATGGAATTGTAAGCGTTAACTCGGCCAGCACCTGGGGCACGCCCGGACTGTCCGGCAGTCCCAGCGTCGCGACGCCGGACCCGGCTTTCACCAGCAGGCTGTCCGAGTGGCCGTGATAGCACCCTTCGAATTTAAGGATTTTGTCGCGCCGGGTTGCCGCCCGCGCCAGCCGCACGGCCGAGAGGATGGCCTCTGTTCCGGAATTTACCAGGCGCACGCGTTCAACGGACGGGAACGCCTTGAGGATCTCTTCCGCCAAGGCCACCTCGCCGGACGTTGAAGCCCCAAAGCTGGTTCCGGTCTCCAGAACCGCGGCAAGCGCCTTCATCACTTCCGGGTGGCAGTGGCCCAGAATCAACGGTCCCCAGGAACACACAAAGTCCAGATAGTCGTTGCCGTCAACGTCCTTCACATGAGCGCCACGGCCGCTGGCCATAAACACCGGCGTGCCGCCGACCGCCCGGAATGCCCGCACCGGCGAGTTGACGCCGCCGGGCATCAGTTCTTTTGCTTTTCGAAACAGTTCCTCAGATTTCTCTCGCACGTCACCATCCTGATCAGAATTATTTTATTGGGAATCGACTTTGCCTCATACCTGCTCTGCGGATTGAGTTCCCGGCCGTTTCCAGACGGAGTGGGTTGCCATCTCCACCAGCGACCGCGGCAGGTTCCTGAACACGCGCCCGGTCAGCCCAAGGTAGGCCTGGTTGCCTTCTACAACATCCTCGAAGAGGTTCAAAAAGGTCCTGCTCCTTCTGCAAAATTGGACCATGCACGTGGTGGCACTGGCTCCCAGGAATTCGCCACAATAGAGCTTTGGAGCAATGCGGGCGCCCAGCATTAATTTCCTGCCGAACTCGCTCCAAACCCTCCGCGCGTAGGAACTACCCTTCAGGATCGATTCCGCCAGAAGATCTCCTGAGCGCAGAGCGAAATAGAGGCCCTCGCCCGTGACGGGATCGGTCAGCCCGGCTGCATCTCCGGCCAACGCCCATCCGGGTCCTTCCAGACGGATGCCGGCCCAGCTTTCCGGCTCCAGTGCAGGCAGCAGGTGGCTGAAAACCGGCGCCGAATCCTTTGAGTAACCATAGCGTGCCATAAACCCTGCAAGCCTTTGTCGAAGATCCCCCATTTTAACATGGCCCACTTTGCCGCAGATTCCCACGGAAAGATGGTTCGTGCGCGGGAATGACCAGGCGTAGCCCTCAAAGTTCTCAAAAAATTCAATCCGCAGCCTGTCCTCGCATCCCGGAACAAAATAACCGAAGGTCAGCATAAAATCCTGCGCCTTCAACGCTCCAGCCAGATGGTTCCGCAACGCGCTCCGTGCCCCGGCCGCAACAATCAGATAGTCGGCCTCATAGGAGGTTGATCGGCCCCTGAGGCGCCACCTTTCTCCCTGCCGTACTGCATCGGTAATCCGGTCGCCCACAACCTCGGCGCCCACGTTCCGGCTTCTTTCCAGCAGCAGGCGGTTCAGTTCCCTTCTGGAGTAAATGGCAAGCGGTTTGCGAAGACTAAAGCATCCCGTCACCCCGCCGGGAGCGCGCACCTCCATTTTCCACACAGGGTTGGCCAGCCCTGCAGCCTGGAAGAGGAAGGGGTATTCTTTCAGCGCCTTGTGGCTCAAGCCGCCTCCGCAGGGCTTTTCCCAGCCGGGTTTTTCTTCAAAGACGACCACCCGCGGCGGGCCCCCACCGTTCTGAGACAGACCCCGTCCCTGCATCAGACGGGTGGCGGTCATAGCGCCTGCGGGTCCGCCTCCTACAATGGCAATCGTCCTCAACCCTCGCGCTCCTTCCCTTCCATCGCCAGAATATCACGGGTTTTTTCACAGTGTAAGTTCCTCACATCACTGGGGTCAAGTAGAGAGGTTCCGCCCATGCTAGAATAACCCTGTGAATTCCATGACGCCGGCAAACCGGCTTGCAGGATCAAAGGTTCTGCGGCTGGACGACGCGTACGCCGTGATTGACGGGCACAAGGCCCGCGGCGACCGTGTCGTTTTCACCAACGGATGCTTTGACCTGCTGCATCCCGGCCACTCGCGTTATCTGGCCGACGCCAGGAAGCTCGGCGACATCCTGATCGTTGCCGTCAACAGCGACCGCAGCGTTCGCGAACTGAAAGGCGAGGGGCGTCCCATCTTCCCGCAGGAAGAGCGCGCCGAGATTCTGGGGGCGATCGAGGCGGTGGACTATGTCACTATTTTTGACGATCCCACGCCGCAGGCCGTGATCGCCCGCATGCTGCCCCACGTGCTCGTGAAGGGCGCCGGATGGGGTCCCAATGAGATTGTCGGGCGCCCGGAAGTTGAAGCAGCCGGAGGCCGCGTGGTTTCAATGCCGGCCGTTCCTGGTTTTTCTACGACGGGCATCGTCAGCGCCGTACAGAAGATTTTTGGCTGAAGGCCCCCAGCGTTAATGTCCTCCATTCAACCATTACTCCAGTCGATTCTCGAACATCCCGGGTTCCGGGCGGTACAGAAACGGATGCAGGAATCACCCGCCGGCGCCGGGGGAGGAGTCTCGATTTCCGGGCTGACCCGCCCGGCCAGGGGAATTGTGGCGGCGGCCATCGCCCATCAACTGGCAAGGCCCGTCATCGTCATCACCGGCGACAACGACGCCGCAGAGGGATTGATCCAGACGGCCTCTACCGTGCTCGACTGGCTGGAACCCGGCGCAGGCGGGGCGGCCATCTCCCTTTCCGCGTTTGACGCTTCGCCTTACGAAGCGCGCTCGCCGCATCCAGACATTCTGGAACGCCGTGCCGTGGGGCTTTGGCGGGCGGCCTGCGGCCAGGTCCGCGTGTTGGCGGCCGCGCTGCCCGCTGCGATGATGCGCTATCGTACGATCCCGTTTTATCGCTCCCTGGCCCTCCAGATGAAAACCTCGGACGAGCTTGCGCCCGAAGACCTCGCCGAGCACCTGCTGAAAGTGGGCTACGAGCGCGCCGAGCCCGTCTCCACCGTAGGCCAGTTCTCTGTTCGCGGCGGCATCGTGGACGTTTTCCCTCCGGAGACCGCATGGCCCGTTCGCATGGAATTTTTCGGCGACACCATTGAGTCCATGCGCGAGTTTGATCCTGCAAGCCAGCGCTCCCGGCAGAGCATTGCGAGCATCATGATTCTTCCCCTCTCGGAAGCGGCCCCGCCCACAGATTTTTTCGACCGACTGGTTGACGTGCTGGCAGCCCGAAACCCGGAGGGGCGTGAAGCCCGCCTCGCTCCCGGCTGGTCGGATTCCTACTCCGGGCCCTTTCCCGGCTGGGAGTTCTACGTGCCGCTGGTAGAACCACACTCCGGCACGCTGTTTTCCCTTCTGGAAAGGCCCGTGATAGTTTGGGACGAGCCGGCTGACCGTCAGACGCAGTTGGAGGATCTCCTCGAAAACCTGCAAAGCGGATTTGATGCCGTCCGGGACGTTTCCCCTCAGCCGCCTCAGCCCCACGAACTGTTCCTGAACCCGGAGGAATTCCAGTCGGCGATAGAGGGCCTTCCGGCTGTTTCTCTCAGCGAGATCACCATCGAAGAGACAGATGATCGCGTGTTTCCCGCGGGGCTGCCGGAAAACGGCCATCGTTTTTTTCTGAACACGCAACCGGTACCCAAATACCAGGCCTCGCTCAAAGTGATGGCCGGACAGCTTCGAACCCAGGTGGAACAGGGAGAACGGATTGTTCTGGCAGTCCCGACCTCCGCAAAGGCCGACCGCCTGCGCGAGATCCTTTCCGATTACGAAATACCTTACGAAAATGTCGGCTGGCCTGCGGCGGGCGGCAAAACCGGGAACGAACAGGCCGCCCCGGCAGAGGACGAATCAGCGGCCCGCGCCCTGCTCATCGCCAAAGGCGAAATTGAAGCCGGCGTCGTTTTTTCTGACCTTCATCTCCTATTTCTTTCAGAGCGCGACATTCTGGGCGATTTTGCCTGGGCCTCGGCAGGCCGCCGGAAGGGAGCCGCGTCCAGCTTTCTTTCTGACCTCAGCGATCTCAAGGTGGGCGATTACGTTGTTCACGTCGATCACGGCATCGGGGTCTACCAGGGACTCAAGCAGCTTCCGGTGGGCGACTCCACCCGCGACTTCATGCTTCTCACCTATCACGACGACGCCAGGCTCTACGTCCCCCTCGAGCGCCTCGATTTGGTGGAGAAATACCGCTCCAGTGGCGAAGGAGTAAAACCCAGTCTGGACCGCCTGGGCGGCACCACCTGGCAGCGGACCCGGAAGCGCGTTCAGCGCGCCCTGCGCGACATGGCCGAAGAGCTTCTCCGGCTCTACGCCGAGAGAAAGATGCGCGGCGGAGCCGCCTGCGCTCCCGACAACAACTGGCAGAAGGAGTTCGAGGACTCTTTCCCGTTCGAAGAAACACCCGACCAGCTCACCGCAATCGCCGACATCAAGCGCGACCTGGAAACTCCGGAACCGATGGACCGCCTGCTCTGCGGCGACGTGGGCTACGGCAAGACGGAACTTGCCATGCGTGCGGCGTTCAAAGTGGTCCAGGAAAGCCGGCAGGTCGCCGTGCTCGCGCCCACCACCGTCCTGGCCTTCCAGCACTTCACCACTTTTTGCCAGCGCATGTCGCACTTCCCCGTGCGCGTTGACATGCTCAGCCGCTTCCGTTCCGCGGCGGAGATGAAGAAGACTCTCATCGACCTTGAAGCCGGCAAAGTCGACATCGTAATCGGGACCCACCGCCTGCTGTCAAAAGACGTGCAATTCCAGGACATGGGACTGATGATTGTGGATGAAGAGCAACGATTCGGCGTGGCGGCCAAAGAGCGATTGAAAAAGCTGAGGGCCAACGTCGACGTGCTCACCATGTCGGCCACGCCCATTCCACGCACCCTGCACATGGCGCTCGGCGGCCTGCGCGACCTTTCAGTGATTGAGAGCCCGCCCCGCGGGCGGCTGGCCATTCAGACCACCGTGGCCAGGTTTAACGACGGCCTCATCCAGTCCGCCATCCTGCATGAGATGGAACGCGGCGGACAGGCCTATTTTGTTCACAACCGCGTGGAGTCCATTTTCACCATCGCCGCCCTGCTTCAGCGCCTGGTCCCGGCGGCGCGCATTGGAGTTGCGCACGGCCAGATGCACGAGCGCGAACTGGAACGCGCGATGTTGAAGTTCATGAATGGCGAGTACGACATGCTGGTGGCCACCTCCCTGGTGGAGAACGGGATTGATATTCCGCGGGCCAACACCATGATCGTGAACCACGCCGAGCGCTTCGGCCTGTCGGACCTCTACCAGCTTCGCGGCCGTGTGGGCCGGTCGGACCGCCGGGCCTACGCCTATTTTCTGGTTCCCGCCGTGGACACGCTCACGCCCATTGCCAAGCGTCGTTTGGCGGCGCTGAAGGAGTTTTCCGACCTCGGCGCGGGTTTCCGGCTGGCGGCGCTGGACCTGGAACTGCGGGGCGCCGGCAACGTTCTGGGACAGCAGCAGCACGGCCACCTGAACGCCATAGGCATTGATCTCTACCTGCGCATGCTGGACGAGGCAGTCCACGACCTCCGGGGAGACCCTGCCAGGCCCGAAGTCCGCACCACCGTCAACCTGGGCATCAACATCAAGATTCCCGAAAGCTACATCACCGACGAGCGCCAGCGCCTGCGGATGTATAAGCGCATCTCCGCGCTCAAGACGGAAGAAGCGCTGCGCGACGTGGAAGCCGAACTCACTGACCGCTACGGCCCCGTTCCGCTTCCCGTCAAACAGCTGCTGAATTATGCCGTGGTCAAGTCCCGCGCCGAACAGCTGATGATCCACACCGTGGAACGGAAAGGCGCCGAAATCCGGATGCGCTTCCATGAGCAGACGCCCGTCACTCCAGAGAGGCTGATGGAGATCATCAAAGATCAGCGCGGCGTGGCCTTCCAGCCCGACGGCGTCCTCAGGATGCAGATCACCGACGGCAGCGGAGACGTTCTAAAAGATATTGAAAACATCTTGCTGGAACTGCAGCCCGGGGGCTAACATAATTCACTGTGGGCTGTTTTCGCAGGAACACGCAAACGCACAGGCAGGAACATGCATTCCGGACCTGGAAGAGGTTTCTGTGTGGAGTGAACATTATGCCGAGAAAAACTTTCAATCTGTTGATCTATTTGGGCTTAGCGGCCATGGCCTTGCCCGTGGCCGTTCCCCGCACCAACGCCAGTACCGTGCTGGTGGAACGCATTATTGCGCGAATCAACAACAAGATCATCACCCAGCGCCAGTATGACAAACAGCGGGAAGATCTGCATGCGAAACTGGCCCAGCAGTACTCCGGCCAGAAGCTTGAGCAGGAATTTGATCAGCAGAGCAAAGACCTGCTGCGCGACATGATTGACCAGGACCTGATGGTGCAGAAAGCCAAAGACGACGACATCAACGTGGATACCGACGTCATCAAACGCCTGGACCAGATCCGGCAGCAGTACAATCTGAAGTCACTTCAGGCCCTTCAGGATGGCGTCGAAAAAGACGGGATGAACTGGGAGGACTTCAAAGACCAGATCAAGCGCCAGCTTGAGATGCAACAGGTGATTTCGCGAGAGGTTGGTTCACGGATTATGCTGACCCGAGCGGATGCGCAGAAATACTTTGAGGCCCACAAGGAACAGTTTGATTCTCCGCCCGGAGTTCATCTGGCGGAAATCATGGTCTCCACAGAGAAGCATACGCCTGCAGAGGCCGAGAAGCTGGCGCAGAAGGCCCGGAGCGAGATCCAGAACGGCGCCCGGTTTTCCGACGTGGCCAAGGAACTCTCGGATTCCGCCAGCGCCAAGGAAGGCGGCGACGTCGGCTTCTTCAAGCAGGGCACCATCTCGGACGCAATTTCCAAAGAGATCGCCAAAGTTGATGTCGGCGACGTCAGCCCGATCATCAAGACCCAGTATGGCTACATGATTTTCAAAGTCCTCGAAAGGCGTGTGGGACAGCGTCCAACCTTCGACCAGGTTGCAAACCAGGTGATGAACACCCTTTACGATCAGACGGTACAGGAAGGGTTGCGGCCCTTTCTGACCACCCTGCGAAAAGAAAGCTACATCCGCCTGGCCCCTGGCTTTGCGGACACGGGCGCGCCCCCGGGAGGCGATATCAGCGACTGACCTGCTGAGGCACACACCGATGAAAGAAGCCTACATTGCCGATCTGAAGCCCGGAACTTCCGTCACCACGACTTTTCTGGTCCGCACCAAAGAACGCAAGACTGCCCGCAACGGAAGCGCCTATCTCGATCTGGAATTTCAAGACAACACGGGAACCATCAAGGGGAAGCTGTGGGACTGCGACAGCGCCCAGCTGAACTTTGAAGCCGATGACGTGGTCAGGGTCACCGCGGGAGTGGAAGTCTACCAGGGCAATCCGCAGCTTTCACTGCGCAAGATCGCGAAGTGCCGCGAGGCCGACGTCGACCTGGCCGACTTTCTTCCGCATAGCACTCAGAACCCGGATGAACTCTTCAAGGGCTTGCTCAAACGGATTCAGCAGATGTCCCAGGGACCGCTGCAATCCCTGCTGCTCCACATCTTCGACGATCCGGTAGTCGCCCGCAAATACAGGCAGGCGCCCGCCGCCATGAGCTACCACCATGCCTTCATTGGCGGGCTTATCGAACACGTCAGTTCGCTGGTGGGGCTCGGCGACCGCGTTTGCGACCATTATCCTTTCCTGGATCGTGAATTGATTCTCGCCGGCCTCCTGCTGCACGACCTCGGCAAGATCGAGGAGCTCAATTTCACCCGCGGGTTCAGTTATTCAACGCGCGGCCTGCTGGTGGGGCACATCAGCATGGGAGTGGAAATGGTTCGCGACAAGATGCGGGAGGTTCCGGATTTTCCGCCCGAGTTGTGGAACCGCCTGCAGCACATCATCCTGGCGCACCACGGCAGGCTGGAATTCGGTTCTCCCAAGGAGCCCATGTTCATGGAAGCCCTCGTGGTCAGCTACCTAGACGACATCGACTCCAAACTCGAGGCCATGCTCGAACAGTATGCAGCGGATAAGGACCGTCCCGGCGACTTCACCGCCCGCAGCCGGCCGCTCGGCCGGGAACTGCTGAAGCCGCCCTCCGAGCCGGCCCCGGCGCCCGCAGCCGCTCCTGCAAAACCCGGAACCTTGAAGTTCTAAGCAGGGTTCTGAATTGGCCGCCCGTCATGCTGATCCCGCGAATCGGGCGAAGCATCTGCTGTTCTTACTGAAAATGAGCAAAACAGATCCTTCGCTCCGCTCAGGATGACGTGCCACGGAAAGTGTTTCAGGAACTCGCAGGCCTTCCATTGAAGGCCGGCACAAACCCCATGACGAACCAGACATCACAGGAAGCAAACCCATCTTTCGAATCCATCATCCAGCGCACGCTGCCGCACCGCTATCCGTTTCTGCTGGTGGACCGCGTCACCGCTTTCACGCCGGGCGTTGAAATTCAAGGCATCAAGAACTTCACCGCCAATGAAGCGATGCTGCTGGGGCATTCGCCTTCGTCTCCGGTGGTGCCGCCCGGCATTCTACTGGAGGCAGTCACCCAGCTGGGAGCCATCCTGGTGCTGGAACGCCCGCAGATGAAAGACAAAATTGCCATGATCCTGCAGATTCCCGCCGCCCACATCCACAAGCTCGTTGTGCCCGGCGACACCGTACGTTTTGAAGCACGCGTGCTGAAACTGCGCGAAAAGCTCGGCGAGCTGCGCGGCGAAGCCTGGATTGGAAACGAACTGGTGGCCGAAGGGCAGATGCGCTTTGCAATTGCCGACCGCGCCGCTATACTCAATGAATAGCTGACCTATGCTGTTCGAAGAACTCCAGATCCGCAACGTCCCGATCCGCCCCGCCCACATTCTGGCGCCCATGGCCGGCATCACGGATACCGTCTTCCGGCGTTTTATCAAGCGCCTGGGCGGCTGCGGCCTCATCATGACGGAGTTTGTTTCCAGCGAAGCGATGGTGCGGCAGAATCTCCGCTCCCGTCGCTACCTTTACTACACGGAAGAAGAGCGGCCCATCACCGCGCAGATTTTTGGCGCCGACCCCGATCACCTTGCAGACGCCGCCCGCATGATCGAAGACCTGGGTTTCGACATCGTTGATCTCAACCTCGGCTGCCCGGCCAAAAAAGTGGTCAAGTGCGGAGGTTCCGGCCTGCTGCGCGATCTGCCGCAGCTCAAAACTATTTTCCAGAAGATTCGCGCCGCCGTCAGCATTCCCTTCACCGCCAAGATTCGCTCGGGCTGGAACGACGAGGAGATTGTGGCGCTGCAAGTCGCCCGCATGGCGGAAGACTCGGGCGTTGAAGCCATCGCCATCCATCCCCGCACCCGCCTGCAGGGTTACAGCGGTCGCGCCCGGTGGGAGATCATCGCGGAGGTCAAAGCCAGCGTTAAAATTCCCGTCATCGGCAACGGCGACGTGATGGCCCCGGAGGACGCGCTGGCGCTGCGCCAACAGACCGGCTGCGACGCCGTGATGATCGGCCGCGCCGCCCCCACCAATCCCTGGATCTTTCGCCAGATGGAATCGTTTGCCCGCACCGGCGCGTATCAGCAGCCTTCAGACGCCGACCGCTATCAGCTGATCCGCGATTATTACGTCATGCTGGTGGCGGAGGATACCCCCGGCGCCATCGGCAAGATGAAGCAGTTTGCCAGCTGGTTTACCCACGGGGTGAGGAACGGGGCTGAACTCCGCCGCGGCGTCCAGAGCGCCCAAAGTCCCCAGGAAGTGCTGGCGCGCGTTGACGATTTCTTTCGAAATATCCTCTCCCCGGCTGCCGCAGAGGCTCGCCTTGCAGTGCCTGCGATTTCACAAAGCGAAAGTGTATGATTCCTGCAGAGTAGTCGCAACGGCTGGCGCAGGGTTTGCCTTGCATTGACTGCGGTTTCACCAGCCCGTGTCACCCTCTCAAATTACAGATTTGACATTTCAGAACCCATAACTGGGCGCTCTCATTGCATCCTTCATAATTCAAAATTCATAATTCCTTCTAATCACCAATCGCAACTCACCAATCACCAATGACAAATGGCACGGTAAACGCGCCGCTACTCGTACCTCAGCGCCACCATGGGATCGACTTTGGCCGCTCGGCGGGCGGGGATGTAACAGGCGAGCATTGCCACAGCGATCAGGATGAGCGAGACGGCGATGAACGTGAGCGGGTCGGTCGGCTTCACGCCATAAAGCAGGCTCGACAAAAATCGCGTCAGCGCCAGCGCCCCGGCAATGCCAATCACCACACCGATCATCGCCAGCTTGAGCCCCTGGCCGATGACCATCCTCAACACGTCGGCGCGTTCCGCCCCCAGCGCCATGCGAATGCCGATTTCGCGCCTGCGACGAGCCGTTTCATAAGAAAGCAAGCCGTAAAGCCCGATGCAGGAAAGCAGAAGGGCGAGTAGAGCGAATAGGGCTGAGAGCTGTGCGATCAGCCGCTCCTGGATCAATAGATCATCGATGCTATGTGTCTGAGTCTGAATCCGGTAAACTGGAAGATCCTTGTTCACTAGCTGAACGGTCCGCCGAACGGAAGGAACCAGCGCGGCAGGGTTCCCGGCGGCACGTAGTTCGAAGTGTGCCCCGCCTCCGGTCAGGGGCAGAAAAACTGTGGGATGAACTTCCCGCCGCAAGTTTTGGTATTTTGTATCACCAACAATGCCAACGATCACCCAGGTTCTGCGCGGTATATTCTGCCGCGATGCCGCTCCGCCTTCTTCCGAATTGACCGGCTCCAGAAAGTGCACGCCCAAGGGGTTTTGCCCGGGAAGGTATTTGCGGACAAAAGCCTGGTTCACCAGGGCAGGAACAGGTGGCGCCACTATTGATTGTTCCGTAGCCGCCGAATGCGGCGTTTTGGATTTCGCCGCAGCGGAGGCCTTTTGCTCGATCGCGGCCACCTCGGCAGCCTGCTGGAAATCCTCATCTGTAAAGCTTCGTCCACCTATCAAAGGAATATGCATTGTGCTCACGAAGTCCGGTCCAATGGCCAAACGGTCCGAGGCAACATTCTTTTTCTCCGGTTGTCCCTCAATGTGGTAGTCCGTTCCAGTCAGGCTTCCGTTCAGCAGCGCAGGGGATGAGTAGCTGGCCGAGAGGACTCCCGGCAACGCCTTCAGCCGCTGCTGCAATTCACGATAGAAGCGCTGGACCTGTGACGGATTGTATTTCTCAAGGGTAGGGTCAATCCCGAAGAGGAGTAGGTTTCGTGTATCAAAGCCGGTGTTCACATTTCGAAGATTCTGCAGGGTTCGCACCAGCAAACCAGCGCCGACCAGGACAACCACCGACAGAACTACCTGGACAACCACGAGCGATTTCCCAAGATGGAACAGCCCGCCGCCGCGTCTTCCCCCCCGCCAGAACGTAGCTGCATTCTCCTTAAGCGCAGGCGTCAGCTCTACCCGGGCGCTCCGAAATGCGGGGGCAAGGCCGAAAGCGATTCCCGTGAAAAGACAGATCGAAGCGGTGAACGCCAGCACGCGCCAGTCGGGAGTCACCACAAACGGGAAAGATGGAAACCTGCTGGACGAAACCAGTGAAACAATCAGATGGACTCCCCAGTACGCAAACAGAACCCCAACTGTGCCGCCAGCCAGCGAGAGCAGCACGCTTTCCGTGAGCAACTGCCGCACAATCCTGCGCCGGCCCGCGCCTATCGCCAACCGGACCGCTATCT